>CAYUAW010000154.1:14297-15577 GCA_964442485.1 uncultured Polyangiaceae bacterium | reverse complement strand
GGCGAGCTCGTGCACTTCTTCTCGCCGTTCACCATGATCTCGACGGAATCGAGCGGCTTGTTGCCGGGCCCGGAGACGGTGACGACGAGCGAGCCCGTACGAGGGCCGTAAAGCAGGAAGAGCGCGATGACGGCCACGGCCACGGCCGCGGCGATCGCGCCGAGCGTTGCACCGGAAAGCCCACGGCGGCCGCGGAAGTCGCCCGCGCTCGCCATGGCCGGGACCGGTGCCCCGCCGAGGCCCGAGGACGGTACCGGCATGCGGTTCATCGGACGCGTGGGGGGCGCCGGCGTCGGCAGACGTGGCGGTGGCGCGATCGACGGACCGGTGCGCCCGAACGGCGGCGGCGGCAACGACGCGCCCGGACGGCTCGGCATGGGCGGAGGCAGCGACGCAGCACGACCTGCCGCCGGTGCCGGCACAGGCGGCAAGCTTCCTTCGAGGAGCGAGCGCGCCGAGCCGTCGTTCTCGGCGCGGTCGTAGATGGTCGTCTGCTCGTCCTCGTCGTCCCAGTCCATGTCCACCGAAGGACCCCCGGGCTTTGCACCGGCGTTCTGCGGGGCGGACGGAGGCGGCGGCTGCCCACTCAGGGTTCGGCCTGGCGGGGGCGGAGGTGGGGGCATGCTTCGCGCCACGGACGGCGGCGGCGGGGGAAGGCTTCGGCCCGGCGGCGCCCCGCTCGGCCTACTGGGTGGCGCCATGGAAACCCTGCTTGGCGGCGGACGTGTTGCGCCCGTTCGCGGCGAAGGAAAACCAGCTGGCGCCTGCAATCCGAGGAGCGTCTTCTGCGGTGGCGGAGCGCCCTCGTCCGGGGCCGCGCCCTTCGAGAGGCCGTTGAAGATATCGAGGTCGCCCCCGCCCTTTTCGCTCATGTGCGCTTGTCGTTCCGGTTTTTTGAGGGGGGACACAACCAGCCGTCCGGCCGGTTTCCGCTTTGCCCGCGCCTGCGGAACGAGCGCGGAGCTTAGCTCCCCATTTCGGCCAAGGCGAGTGGATTGCAGGTCGTGACGCGTGCCGGCGAGGATCTGTCCTGCAGAGCTACCGCTCCGCTGAAGACGGAGGCGAGGGGCTGGCGGACGCGGACGCTCCCGGTTCCGGATCCTTCGGGAACCACCGCGTCTGCCGCTGGAGCGGCAGCCACACCTCGGGAGGCAGGACGGGGGTGTCCGCGAACAGCCGCTGAGCGCCTGGCGGGGGGCGCCGGACGAGACGGATCGCGCTCGCGGTGGCGTGCGCTGGATGATCCGAGAGGTCACGGGTTCCGCCGAGCGCGATGCGCA
>CAYUAW010000154.1:6197-14197 GCA_964442485.1 uncultured Polyangiaceae bacterium | reverse complement strand
GAGGCTCGATGGACGCGACGAGCGGCGCGGCTTCTCCCGCCTCCGCGGGCCGCAGCACCGTCGGGTCGAGCATCAAGAGCCGAATCTTGGTCTCGGGCCGCGCGGGATCGGGGCGCACGGAGGTCGCCGCGAGAGCGTTCGGCCAGCCGAGCTCGGGGAGGCCTTCGGTCGTCCAGACGCCTTCGCCTGCCTCCGCGTTTCCGACGACCAGCGGCTCGCGCGGCAGAAGTGGTCTGAGCATCAGATAGAAGTAGTCACGCGCGCCGCGGCGGATGAACCGCGGGAAATGCATCAGCTGCAGATTCCGGACGAGCCTCCGGCCGCGGAAGCGGAACCCTGGCATGTCGCTCACGTCGCCCTGGGTCTGCCAGTGACCATCAAGCTTGTCGGAAATGGGAGGCAGCTCGCTCGCACGATCGACGCGATAGAGCTCGAGGCCCGTGTGCCCCTGGTTCATGTCGAGGTGCACCCCGTAGTCGCACCGCGCCGCCAGCATCACGCGTCCGAGGTGCGCGTGGTCGATCTGCGTCCCGTAGAAGTACGCGACGAAGCCCTCGTGCGTGAGGCAGAGGCCGCTACGCACCGTGTGCGTCTCGTCCTCCCAGTCATGTGGCACGCCGCCCCACCAGTCGCGCCGGTAAGGGTTGAACTTCCCATCGGCGACCAGTGGCGTCAGGTTCTGGCGGAAGGAGACGAACCCAGGAGGGACACTGACGTCGTTCGGCCAGGTGCCGAAGCCGGTCGCGCCGTCGTCGAGCCGCGCGATCGTCGCGGCGTACGGCTTCGGGGGCACGAGCAGCGCGCCGTCGGCCATCATGCCGTAGTCGCCGTGAGTGGACTGGAAGGCGCCGTTGAAGGCGCCGATGAGACGCGTCATCACTTCGGGCTTTCGCGGGATGGTCCCGGAGCCCGTCTCTCCCGTCGCGCTCTGCGGCTCCTCGGTGCCGGGGACCGCGTCGAGCTCGACCTGTCGCGGGTCCCATTCGACGACCACGACGCGCGAGTCGGGGCGCGCGCCGTCGGCGCGCAGGTAGGTGGTGACGAACGGCGTGGGCACCGCGATCGTCGTCCTGACGAACGGATCCTTGTCGAGCCGAAGCCAGCGCCCTTCGTCCTCGAGCGGCGGAGTCACGATTGCGGGGACGGGCGGCGGAGGGAAGCCGGTGTCCGGGTTCGTCACCACGGCGGCGCCGGGCGCGACGCCAAGGTCCTCGACGTGGCTCTCCTCGGGGTTCGCGGGCTTCACGGAGAGGGCGGCGCGGTCCAGACGATCGAAGAGGCGGTAAGCGATGGCCTTCGCCAGCTGCATGCGCTCGTCGCCGAACCACGGCAGATCGCGCGCCCTGTCGACGGCCCACGTCAGGAGGTTGCCGGGTCGCGAGATAGCGTGCTCGTCTTCGCGGAGATATCGCTCGCCCTCGATGGCCGCGCCCGTGCGCCACGGGATCGCAATGCGGTGCTCGTCGGCGACGACGACGAGCCGACCCGCCTCGAGCGCGAGCGACACCTTGCGCGCCGCGGGGTCCAGCTTGAAGGAGCGACGGCCGATGCCCGCCGCCTGCCCGGTCTGCTGCAGGTTGGTGAGCGCGCGCTCCAAGCGTTCCACTCGGTTCCAGTCGTCACCGCTGCCCGCGGGCTCGCCCGCGAGGTCCGCCATCTCGATGCGGTAAGTTCTCTCGGCGTCGCCGATGGTCCAGGCGGCGTGGGAGCCGAGCACGCCGAGGTCGTTCTCGCTCACCGCCGAGGTGCGCGTCACGTCGTAGACGTCGTCGACACCGAGCAACGTCCCCTCGGGTGACAGCCGCGTCCGCACGACGTACACGTCCCAGGCTTCGCCGGGACGGCGAGCGCGCACGAGCGCGCGGGGCCGAGCGCGCCTCGACGCGAAGACGCCACCCGGCGCGTCCACCCAGCGGACGTCCCGCTCGGTCGTCTCGAGGTCACGCGCCGAGAGCTCCCGCGCGAGCGCCGCGGAACGCTCTGCGCCGGGCCGCTTCGAAACGGCCCCCGGCGGCACGGTGAGCAGCGCTCCCGCCGCCGCGAAGGGCAGGGGGGCCAGCAGCGCAACGAGGGAGGCGCTTCGACGGCCACGGCCGCTTCGGGCAGGGGAATCCATGATTCGAGGGTCGGGCGGGTAACATCGCTCGAACGTCGTGGCCACGGAAGCGGCGCGCCAACTGAGTTGGTGGCGCCGTCAACGGGGTTAGCGTTCCTGAGGTGCGCGGAGCACGGGCGGGCGCTTCTTAGCGCAGCCAAGGCGCCGAAAGTACGACTCTATCGAGAGAATCCGGGGAGGGCGAAACGCGGCATGCGCCGTGCTAGGGTCAGGGCGATGCGGCGGCTGTCACGTCGGACGCTCCTGACGTGGGCGGGCCTTGGCGCCGTCGTCCCGGGGTGCATCAGCCCGACCCTGCCACTGCCTCCGCCGTCTGCGCCGGACGGCACCGACCTGGGGAACGGCACCTACCGTCTGATCGGGTCGGTGCCCATCGTCTCGACGGTGCTGATCCGCAATCGTCGCACGAGCGCCGTGGTCGGCCTGAGCCTCGTCATGGCCTACGACCTCATCGTCGCCGCGGAGAAGGGCGACGTCATGGTGCTCTGGTACGAGACGGAGCAAGGCGACATCAGCTCGCCCGTGCTCTTCCAGATCGACCGCATCAACCCCATCATCGGCGACGGCGGGTTTTAGTAGCAAAGGGGGGCCCGACTTCACGTCACGGTACGCAGCGTCACACGGCGGCCATCCGACGCGCGGTGCACGATCGGCGGCGCGGCCCGGACGACGTCACGCGCGTCGTCTCCGGCATCGTCCGTCACCTCGCCGAGCAAGTCGTAGTCCGTGGTGCGCGTGATCGTCGCCGACCGGAGCTGCCCCGGCCGCACCTCACCGCCCGAGAGGAACACGACGCCGTCGATCTCCGGCGCCTGTCCGGCGTGCCGCCCCACGAAGACGAGCTCGCTCTCCTCACTCGGCCCCTCGACGAGGACCTCGAGCGTCTTGCCGACGAGGGCCTTGTTCTTTCGCTTGCTGATGCCGCGCTGGAGCTTCATCAGCTTGCGCGCGCGGGCGAGGGCCGTGCGGCGCGAGACCTTGTCCTCCTGCGAGAAGCTCTGCGCCGTCGGCTCGTCGGAGTAGTGGAAGACGCCGACGCGGTCGAACTCGGCCCACTCCACGAAGTCGTGGAGCTCCTGGAACTCCGACTCCGTCTCGCCCGGATGACCGACGATGAAGGCCGTCCGGAAGAACAGATCCGGAACCGCCTTGCGGAGCCGCTCGACGACCTCGCGGTGGCGCTTGCCGCCATTGCCGCGGCGCATGCGCTTCAGCATCGCATCGGCGGCGTGCTGCAGCGGCATGTCGACGTAGGGCACGACGCGCGGGTGCTCTGCAAGGAGCTCGACGAGCGCGTCGTCGAGCTTCTCCGGATAGAGATAGAAGAGCCGGACCCAGCGCACCCCGGGCACGTCGGCGACGCGTCGCACGACCTCTGCGAGGCGCACGGTGTCGTCGAGATCCCGCCCGTAGGCGACGGTGTCCTGCGACACCAGGTTCAGCTCGAGGACGCCGGCGTCGACCAGGCGCCGCGCCTCTTCCACGATGTCGTCCGGGCGGCGCGACCGCTGCTTGCCGCGGATCTGCGGGATCACGCAGAAGGAGCACTTGCGGTTGCATCCCTCGGCGAGCTTCAGGTACGCGCTCGCGCCGCGCGTGCTCACGGAGCGCGGATCGGACGCGCTCACCACCCAGTCGGCGGGGTTGCCGACCAGCAAGCGTTCTGCGTTGCCTCCGAGAGCGGTGCCGAGCTTCAGCATGTCGCTCGAGCCGAGGAAGTGGTCGACCTCGGGAAGATCCTTCTCGAGATCGCCCGCGTAGCGCTGGCTGAGGCAGCCCGCGACGACGAGCTTCCGGCACGCGCCCTTCTTGTGCTCCGAGAGCTCGAGGATGGTGTCGATGCTCTCCTTCTTCGCCGCGTCGATGAAGCCGCACGTGTTGACGACGATCACCTCTGCCTCGGAGGGCTCGCTGGTGTGGCTGTAGCCTGCGCGCTCGGCTACGCCGAGCATCACCTCGGTGTCGACGCGGTTCTTGGGGCAGCCCAGGCTCACGAAATGAATCGTCTTCATGGCGAGCCTCGAAGGGTGGCAATCGTCGGGGTGTTCGGCACGGAGGGCGCGTCAGCCCTCCATCGCCGCGGTGAAGCGCGAGAAGAGGTAGAGGGCATCGTGCGGACCCGCCGCCGCTTCGGGGTGGTACTGCACGCTGAAGGCGCGGGCGTCCGGCACCGCGATGCCCTCGCTGGTCCCGTCGTTCAGGTGCAGGTGCGTCGAGCGTGCCCCGGGGCCGATGGAGTCGACGTCCACGACGAAGCCGTGGTTCTGCGTGGTGATCTCGACGCGCCCCGTCTCGAGATCCTTCACCGGCTGGTTGAGGCCGCGGTGGCCGAACTTGAGCTTGTAAGTGCGCGCGCCGAGCGCGAGCCCGAGCAGCTGGTGGCCGAGGCAGATCCCGAAGATCGGCTTCTTCCCGAGCAGATCGCGGATGGTGCGGACCGCGTAGTCCACTGCGGCCGGATCTCCCGGGCCGTTCGAGAGGAAGATGCCGTCGGGGGAGAGATCGAGGATGTCCTTCGCCGTGGCGGTGGCGGGGACGCCGGTGACGCGACACCCGGCGTCCACCAGGCAGCGGAGGATGTTCCGCTTCGCGCCGAAGTCCATGGCGACCACGTGGAAGGGCCGGTCGCGCTCGATGCTGCCCTCGCCGGTGAAGGGCGCGATGGGGTCGAAGGGGACGCGCCAGGCGGCGCGCGTCTCCGAGAAGGCGTAGCGCTCCTTCGGCGTCACCTGCGCGACCAGGTCGAGGCCGTCCATGTTCGGCGCCGCGCGGGCTGCGTCCACCAGGGTGGCCGGATCCCCCGTGCCGATGCAGCCATTCTGCGAGCCCTTGTCGCGGAGGTAGCGGGTGAGCGCGCGCGTGTCGACGCCGCTGATGGCGACGAGACCGTGACGCTTCAGGTGCGCCTCGAGGGTCTCGGTGGCGCGCCAGCTGGAGGCGGTCGGGCTCGGGGCACGGACGATGAAGCCCGTCGGCTGCGGCTTCTCGTCGCGGCTCTCCGGATCCTCGTGGTTGATGCCCGTGTTGCCGATGTGCGGCGCGGTCATCGTGACCATCTGACCGGCGTACGAAGGGTCGGTGAGCACCTCCTGGTACCCGGTCATCCCGGTGGTGAACACCACTTCGCCGACGGCTCGGCCCTCGGCGCCCCAGGCGATGCCAGGGAACAGCGTCCCGTCGGCGAGGGCGAGGGTGGCTTTCTGGCGAGTCTTTTCCTTCATCGAGCGCTCCGGGGCGAGGCGGCGTCCGGGACGCCGGTCTCGAAGGCGACCTTACCGTCGACCAGGGTCATCAGCACGCGGCCTTCGATCGATCGCCGGTAGAAGGGTGTGTTCCGGCTCTTGGATTGCAAGGGCGTCTGTTCCGGAACCCACACCAGGGTGGGGTCGCACAGCACGACCGACGCCGGCGACCCTTCCCGGATGGTCGGCGCGGAAAGGCCGGCGATCCGTGCCGGGCTCGTCGAGAGGGCGTCGATGAGGCGGGCGAGGGGCACCGTGCCGTCGCGGGTCAGCCGGACGAGCAGCCCGAAACAGAGCTCGAGCCCCATCATCCCCGGGCTCGCGGCCGAAAACTCGCAGTCCTTCTCCAGCGCGGAGTGCGGCGCATGGTCCGTCGCGATGGCGTCGATGGTGCCGTCCGCAAGTGCGCGACGCAGCGCCTCGATGTCCTCGGCCTCCCGGAGCGGCGGGTTCACCTTGCAGGCCGTGTCGTAGCCGATGACCGCCGCGTCGGTGAGCAGCAGATGATGCGGCGTCACCTCGCACGTCACGGCGAGGCCGCGGCTCTTCGCCTCGCGGATGATGCGAACGGCGCCTTCGGTGGACAGATGCGCGGCGTGATAGCGGGCGCGGGTGTGCTCGGCGAGCAGCACGTCACGCGCCACGATGATGTCCTCCGCCACGCGCGGCCAGCCCCGGAGGCCGAGCCGCGTCGAGACGGCGCCCTCGTGCATGTCGGCGCCCTCCGTCAACGTGTGGTCCTCGCAGTGCTGGATCACGGGCATGTCGAAGGAGCGCGCGTACTCCAGGGCGCGGCGCATGACCTGTGCCGACATGACGCACACGCCGTCGTCGCTCACGGCGACGGCACCCGCTTCGCGCAGCTCCGCCATCTCGGTGAGCTGTTCGCCCTTCTGTCCCACGGTGATGGCAGCAATGGGGTGCAGCTTGGGCCCTCCGTGCTCCGCGGCGCGCCGCAGCATCAGCTCCGTGACGGCGCGCGTGTCGTTCACGGGCTTCGTGTTGGGCATCACGCAGACGTGCGCGTACCCCCCGGCGGCCGCCGCCGAGAGCCCCGAGGAGACGTCCTCTTTGTACTCGTAGCCCGGCTCGCGCAGGTGGGCGTGCAGATCTACGAAGGCGGGGAGCAGCCAGCGTCCCTTTCCGTCCACGACGCGCGCGTGCTCGCTCTTCGACGGCTCCACGCCGGCATCGCGGCCGGCGCGAGAGATCACCCCATGTTCCACGACGACGTCGATGACGTCGTCGAGGCTACGGGCGGGGTCGACGGCGCGGACGTTCTGGAAGACGAGGGGTGCGTCGGGGGTAGGCACGGGCGGAGCGGGCTGTACACCGTTGCGTGCACGCGGGCAACGAGCGAAGGCATGTCGCCCGGGTGGCGAATGATCTAGGCTCTGGCGCACGTTCCCAGCGTTCACCCATGCGCCGACTCGGTAGCCTCGCCCTCCTTCTTCCGCTGCTGACCGCGCTCGGTTGCTCGAGCGACACCCCGTCCGGAGCCACGCCCCCTGAGGCGGGCCCGCGCGACTCCGGAGCGGTGCGTGACGTCGTCGCGCCTCCCGTGCACGAAGCGTCCGCGCCTCCCGACGTCGCGCCGCCGCCCATCGTCGATGCAGCGCTCCCGATGGACGCCGCGGTCGATGCGGCTCCCGACGTCGTGGACGCGGGCGCAGGCCCTCCCACCGACTACCCGCGGCTCCTCTCGGCGACCGGGCTCTTCTCCGACATGAAGAGCGAGACGCTCGCGAAGGGAGTTCGCTACTTCGAGCCGCGCTACGTGCTCTGGTCGGACGGCGCGACGAAGCGGCGCTGGCTTTACCTGCCGGACGGTGCGCAGATCGACACGTCTGACATGGACTTCTGGACCTACCCCGTCGGCACCACGGCGTGGAAGGAGTTCACGCGCGACGGTGTGCGAGTCGAGACGCGGATGCTCCGCAAGAACGGCCCGGCCCCCGGCGACTGGACGATGATCGCCTATCAGTGGAAGGCCGATCTGAGCGACGCCGTCGCGGTTCCGTCGGGGAAGGTGAACGCAAGCGGAACGCCGCACGATATCCCGTCGCAGGCGAATTGCGCCTTCTGCCACGGCAACATGAAGGACGTACTGCTCGGCGTGACGGCGATCCAGCTCTCGCACGACACGTCGAAGCAGGGGCTTCGCATCGACGACCTCGTGACGGAGGGACGGCTCAGCGCGCCGCCGTCGCGTGCGTTCCAGATCCCCGGGGGCGCTCTCGCAGAGCCGGCGCTCGGGTACCTGCACGCGAACTGCGGCGTGTGCCACAACTCGCAGTCGTCGGTGTCACGGGTCGTTCACCTCAGGCTGTGGGAGAGCACGGCCGAGCTCGACACCGTCGAGCACACGCTCGGCTACGAGACCACGGTGGGTCGTCCGAACGGCTTTCTCTCGGACCTTCACATCATCGAACCGGGGCGCCCCGACGACAGCGAGCTCGTCGTTCGCATCAGCCAGCGTGGCCCCGCGCAGATGCCGCCGCTCGCGACGAAGATCATCGACCCGACAGGCATCGCGACGATCCGAACCTGGATCACGTCGCTCGGGCGAGTCCCGGACGGTGGCAGCTCCGACGCCGGCCCACCCGACGCCACAGTATCCGACGCCGGTCACTGAACGGTCC
>CAYUAW010000154.1:0-6097 GCA_964442485.1 uncultured Polyangiaceae bacterium | reverse complement strand
CCAGGCGCGCCCAACAGAGTGCTCCCGAAGCCGCCGCGAGTTCCGCGGCCTCCGGGGGAACGCCCTTCGGTTCCGCCCACTTCCGCGCCGTCGCGTACCGGGAGCGGGCTGAAGATCCCGTCGCGGTCGGTGCCCCCGTCGAAATCCGACACGCCCGAACCGCCCACCGTCGCTGGCGTGCCCGTGGCTCCTGCTCGGCCTCCGTCCAAGCCTCGCTCGGTGCCGCCACCCCCGCCGCGTTCGGGGAGCGGCGACCGGCCGCCGTCGCTCGGGCCCCGGCGCGGGCCGGTTCCGCCGCCACCCCCGCCGAACCGCTCGGGCCGTCCGTCGATGCCCCAGCCGCCGGTCGCAGCCGCGCCTTCCGCGCCGCAGGCGTCGATCCCGCAGCCCCCCATCGCCGTGCCGATCGTCCCGATCGGCCCTGCGCCGATCTTTCCGCCCCCCGTGCCGCCGCCGCCGCGCGATCCGGTGGCGCCCGACAACGAACCGACGCAGTTCATCGGCGACGCAAAGACGCTCGTCCTCGACGAGGAAGGGCGGGCGCGGGCCCGGACGGCGCATGCCCGCGAGCTCGTCACCGACTGCGAGGAAGAGCTCGGGAAGAATCCAGAGCCAGCGCGTGCCGGTCGTCTGCACTACGAGATCGGTCGCGCGTACGAGGGCGTCCTCGACGATCTCGAGAAGGCGCGTGACCACTACGCGCTCGCGCGCGAACGGATGCCGGAGCACTCCCCGACGCTGCGCGGCTCTCGGCGTGTGGCCGTCGTGCTCGGGCGGCATGCCGAGGCCTTGCTCCTCTTCGACGCCGAATCGCGGCTCGTCGCAGATCCCGCCGACAAGGCGATGCTGCTCTACGAGAAGGGCGTGCTGCTCGAAGATCGCATGGGCCAGCGCAAGGAAGCGCGGCGCGCGTACGGCGCGGCTCTCGACCTCGACGAGGGCAATCCCACCATCCTGAAGGCGTTCGAGCGCGCGAGCGTGATGGCCGCCGAGTGGGACGACGTGGAACGCACGCTCGAGCGCGAAGCGAACGCGGTGTCGTCGGACGCGCACCATCGCTCGGCCCTGCTCGCCGCACGAGCTCGCGTCATCGACGCGCGCAAGGCGGAGCCGGAGCGCGCGATCCAGCTCTACCAGACGGCCCTCGAGCTCGACCCGCGCGCTCCGGGGGCGCTCATCGGAGTGAAGGGGCTGCTCTACGCGCACGAGCGCTGGCGTGATCTCATCGGCGTGCTCGAGGAAGAGGCGACGCAGGCCGCCGACGCCGAGGCGCGTGCGCTGGCGCGCTATCGCGTCGGGCGTCTTTACCTCGACCGCCTGGGCGCGCTCGACGAGGCCATCTCGGCGCTCGAGGCCGCCGTGGCCGAGGCTCCCGCGGATCCGATGATCCTCGGCGAGCTCGCGCGCGTGTACGAGCTCGGCAAGCGCTGGGCGAAGCTCGCCCAGGTCCTCGAGACCATCGCCGCGAGCACCCCGTCCACCAGCGAGCGCGTCGCGCTCATGCATCGCGTCGCGCAGATCGCCGAGGAGCGGCTCGGCGACGCGGAGCGCGCCACGGACTGGCACCGGCGCGCGCTCGACACCGATCCATCGTACGTTCCCGCGCTGCAGGCGCTCGGGAAGCTCTACACGCGGAGCGAGCACTGGACGGCGCTCATCGCCATGCACCTGGGCGAGGCCGGGGCCACGCGAGACAACACGCGTCGCGCGGCCGCCCACGCGCGCGTCGCGGAGATCCTCGAGGAGCGGCTCGGCAACGTCGATCAGGCCATCGAGCACCACACGCGCGCGCTCGGCCTCGTGCCCGGCTATGCCCCGTCGTTCAAGGCCCTCGGGCGCCTGTACTCGCAGGGCAATCGCTTCCGCGAGCTCGCAGAGCTCTACGAGCGCGCCGTCGATCAGGCGAAGGACGACGAGTCGAAGATCACCTACCTCTTCAAGATCGGACGCATCCAGGAGGACTCGCTCGGCGCGCCGCTGACGGCGCTCGAGGCGTACCGGCGCATCCTGAAGCTCGACCCCGGACACCTCGGCGCCCTGCACGCGTTGCAGCGCGCCGCAGAGCGCGGGCAGAGCTGGGAGGAGCTCATCGCAGCACTCGACCTCGAGGCGGCGCGCGTGAAGGAGCCGGCCGAGCGCGCCGCGCTGCTGTATCGCGCCGCGGAGGTGGCCGAGGAGCGGCTCGGCGACGTGGACGGCGCCATCACCCGGTGCAGGAACGTGCTCACCATCGATCCCGCCTACGCGCCGGTGCTGTCGAGCCTCGGGCGGCTCTACTACGGGGCGGGTCGCTGGGACGAGCTGCTGTCCACTTACCAGCTCGAGCTCCGGGTGACGGAGCCCGGAGCCGCCTCCGCCGCGCTCCTCTACAAGATGGGCGAGCTCGCCGAGGAGCGCATCGGGCGCACGGAGGACGCCATCAAGTTCTACCGCGAGGCGACCGTCGCGGATCCGAAGCACCTGACCGCCATCCGTGCGCTCGCGCGTCTGCTGTCGGACCGGCAGCAGTGGAAGGACGTCGTCCAGCTGCTCGAGCTCGAGCTCTCCGCGGTCGACGACAAGGCGCTCCGCGCGCGCTCCGCGTTCCGCATCGGCGAGGTCTACGAGCACCGTGTCCTCGATCGCGCCAAGGCGCTCGACGCCTACGAGCGCGCCCTCGAAGAGGAGCCCGGGTTCCGTCCGGCGCTCGACGGGCGCGGCCGTCTGCTCGAGCGCGCGAAGGAGTACCGCGTGCTCGTCGATTCGCTCGACGTGGAAGCGCAGGTGAGCCGCGACCCCGCGACGACGGTCGCCCTTCGCCTCCGCGCGGCAGAGGTCTTCCGTGATCACCTGGCCATGCCCGAGCGCGCCGCGGAGGCGTACGAGGCCGTGCTCGCCCTCGACCCCGATCACCTGGGGGCGCTGCTCGCTCTCGAGCCGCTCTACGCGGAGCTCGGCCGCGCGGGGCAGCTCGCCGACTGTCTCACGGCGCAGGCGCGCATCCTGCAGAACGGCTTCGCCCGGGTCGCCGTGCTGCGCGACCTCGCGCGGCTGGAGGAGCTCAAGATGGACGCGGCGCCCTCCGCCGTCGCCGAGAGGTACCTGGCCATCGCGCGTGTCGCGCCGGCGGACTCGGCGGCGCTCCGGGCGCTCTCCCGCGTGGCGCTCGCGCAGAAGAACTGGGCCCTGCTCGCGCAGATCGACGCGAAGCTCGGCGCGCTCTCGCAGGACTCGGCCGACGCCGCGGCCTACCAGACCGAGCTCGCCGAGGAGCTCGAGCTCTCGAACGACGACTCGGCGCTCGACACCTACCGCTCCGCGCTGGCGCGGGATCCGGAGAGCATCGCCGCGGCGCGCGGCTTCGCGCGTCTCGCGGCGCGCCACGGCACGCCTGCGCTGCTAGGCGACGCCGCTCAGCACGCCGCCCGCGTCCTGCGCGATCCGGAGCTCGCCGCTTCGCTCCTGGTCCGGAGCTCGCGCGTGCGCCTCGAGCGCGAGCGCGACCCCGTGCAGGCCAGCGCGGACCTCACGACCGCACTCGAGCTCTGCCCAGACCACGAGGAGAGCGCGCGCCGTCTCTCGGAGATCCTGCTCCCGACGGAGACGAGCCGGCTCGCGGACGTGCTCGCGCACGCCGCGGGGCGAGCGAAGGACAAGGGCCGTCGCGCCGCGCTCTGGGTCGCGGTCGCCGGACTCCACGCCGATTATCGCGGCGACGTCGGTGCCGGGCTCAGCGCGCTCGGCCGCGCCCTCGCCGAGAGACCGGTGTACGTACCCGCGCTCATGAAGGAGGCGGAGCTCTACGCGCGCGACGGCCGCGCCAACGAGGCCGTCGATCGGCTCGGTCGCGTCGTCGCGGCCTCCCCGGAGCCCCCCGTGCTCCTCGCCGCGCACCTCGCGCTCGCCGCGCGGCTCCGCGAGCTCGGGGAGCCCGGGCGCGCGATCATCAACCTGGAAGCGGCCCTGCAGATCGACCCGCAGCACCGCGCCGCGCTCGCGACGCTGCTCGACCTGCAGATGGAGCGCGAGGACCTGGAGGCGGCGGCGATGACCGCGGCCCGTCTGGTCGCGGTGTGCCCGGAGGGGCGCGAGCGCGCAGACGCCCTCACACGGCTCGCGCGCCTGGAGCGGGCGCGCGGCTCCGTGAAGGGAGCGATGGACGCCTACCGACAGGCCGTTGCGACCACCGGAGTGGACGGGCCAGCGCTGGAGGAGATGCGGACGCTCATCGCCGAGACGAAGAAGCGCGGCGAGACCCCACCGTGGGACGCCTACGCGGACGGCCTGCGTCGCTACCTCGAGCGCGGCAAGGGCGACGATCAGCGCCTGGTGCCGGTGTTCCTCGAGCTCTCCCGCGTGTTCGCGGACGAGCTCGGGCAGGTCGACCGCGCGGTGGAGGCGCTGCGCGTCGGGACGTCGCGCTTCACGAAGGACGCGCCGCTCCGGACGGAGCTCGCCATCCAGCTTCGCCGGCTGGGCCGTCACGCGGAGGCGGCGGAAGAGCTCCGGCGCCTGGTCGACCTCGAGCCGCTCCGGCTCGGCGTCTGGCAAAGCCTGGCCGAGTCGCTCAGCGCGCTCGGTCGTGCGGATCTCGGCGGCGTCGCCAACGACATCCTGGTGGCCCTCGGCGGCGGGACGGACATGGAGCGCATCGCGGCGCAGTCACGCGTCGTGCATCCGGTGGCGCTCGAACCCGGCGCGTTCGACGTCGAGTCAATCCGCATGCTCGACGCGGGCGTCCCCGAGGACGCGGCAACGACGCGGCTTCTCGCCTGTGCCGCGCCCGGGCTCGAGCGGGTCTACCCGGCGAGCTTCGAGGCCTACGGTATCTCGAAGGGGGACCGCATCAGCTCGCGCTCGGGGCATCCCACGCGCCTGCTCGTCGACCGCATCGCGCGCGTGCTCGGCGTGGGTGACGTCGACCTTTACATTCACCACGCGCACTCGGGCAGCGTGGAGGTGGAGTTCGCCGACCCGCTCGCGATCATGGTGCCCGCGCACGTCATCGGCTTGCCGGAGTCGCAGCAGGCGTTCCTGCTCGGGCGCGTGCTCGTCGACATCATGCGGGGCGTCTACGCGGTGGACAAGCTCGCGCCGTCGGCCATCGGCGAGATCCTCGTCGCGGCGATGCGCACGGTCGATCCGGCGTTCGGGGCCGGGCAGTCGCGCGGCGAGTACCTCGAGAACCTGACGAAGAACCTGTACCGCGGGCTCCCGCGCAGGGCGCGTCGGCCGCTCGAGGAAGCCGCGGCCGCGTACGGTCCGTCGCCCAAGCCACGCCTCGACGACTGGCTCGCGCGCGTCAGGAAGACCTCCACGCGAGCGGCGCTGCTCCTCTCGGGCGACGCCGCCGGGGCGGTCGCGGTGCTGCGCCGCACGGAGGGCGACCTCGCGGGGCTCGAAGGGGTCGCGCTGGAGCGCGGGATGGCGACTCTCGCGGACGCGCTCCGCTTCGCCGTGAGCGAGGTCGCGGCGACGGTCCGGCGGCGCATCGGAGGGTAGCTTGATACGCGCCGTCATCTTCGACCTCGGCGGAGTGGTGTTCGATTCGCCGCTGCGGTTCATTCGCGAGTACGAGAAGGCCAACGAGCTACCCGAGAACCTCGTCGCGCGGGTCGTCGGAGGCTACGGCGGCGCGCAGGGCGCCTGGCAGCGCCTCGAGCGCGGCGAGCTCTCGCTCCCCGAGTTCTGCCTGCGGCTCGACGACGACGTGCGCGCGCTCGGCGCCGCCATGTCCACGGCGGATCTGATGCAGAAGATGGCCGAGCTGCACGCGGTGAGGCCCGCGATGCTGGCTGCCATCCGCAAGCTGCGCGCGAGCGGCTTCAAGGTGGCGGCCCTCACCAACAACTGGGTGACCCACGACGGCTACGACGAGCAGATGCGCCCGCTGCGCGAGGAGTTCCACGCCTTCGTCGAGTCGTGCAAGGTCGGCATGCGCAAGCCCGACCCACGAATCTACGGGATCGCGTGCGAGAGGCTTGGCGTGCCTGCGAGCGCGTCGGTGTTCCTCGACGACATCGGTGGCAACCTGAAGGTCGCCCGGGCCCTCGGCATGGCTACCATCAAGGTCGGCGAGCCCGACGCTGCCCTGCGCGAGCTCTCGGCCCTGGTCGGC
>CAYUAW010000153.1:5799-15824 GCA_964442485.1 uncultured Polyangiaceae bacterium | reverse complement strand
TAGCTATCACATGTCGCGGTAGCGTTTCGCAGCGGCGGTGGCCTTCTTCATGTCTTCCAGGCCGTAGGGCGGACCGTAGCCGGGCGTGTCGCGCTGGATGCGCCAGCCCTCCTTCAATGGCCCGAGGTCGAGGGCGTCGAAGCCGAACGAGTCCAGCAGACGCGTGACGGTCTCCTTCGCCCCTTTGTCGTCTCCCGCGATGACGAGAGCTCGCCGGCCTGGTGCGCCACGAGGCTTGCCGTCAGTCGTGAGCTGCGCCGCGTAGATGTGGTTGAACGCCTTCACGACCTTCGACTGCGGGAGATGACGCTGGAGAAGCTCGGCCGTCGTCATCGACTCGTCCTCGAGCTCGGCGATGCGCCCGTCACGCTGGGGGTAATAGTTGTTCGTGTCGATGACGACCTTGCCCGCGAGGGGCTTCACCGGCACGGTGCCGATGTTCTTCAGCGGGATGGTGACGACGACGAGGTCCCCCGCGACCGCTGCTTCCGCGACGGTGGCGGCCCGCGCTTTCGGCCCGAGCTCCGCGACGAGGTCGGCGAGGGTGTCGGGACCCCGTGAATTGC
The DNA here is from genome assembly GCA_964442485.1 of uncultured Polyangiaceae bacterium. Lineage (GTDB taxonomy): Bacteria > Myxococcota_A > Polyangia > Polyangiales > Polyangiaceae > DASZVB01. Next base: position 15,258 of record CAYUAW010000153.1, on the reverse strand, counting down.
TGACCACGACGTCGTACCCTTGGGCCACGGCGAGCCGCGCCACCTGGCTCCCAATGTGACCTGCACCGATGAGTCCAATCGTTTTCATGGCCGGTGACATGGAGCTCCTCCCGGCGAACGCCAGGGCGGAGCCACGAAGACGCATCTGCCGCCACCGGCCCCCCGGACTTCGAAAGCGCAAGCCCCCGTTCCCCCTTTCGTTTCGGCGGTTCGTACCCAGGTTGTACCGGTGACGCGGGACGCCCTCTCGCACTTCCGGGAGCCGACCCGGGCGTGGTTCGAGCGCACCTTCGGCGAGCCCACGCGCGTGCAGGCGCTCGGGTGGAACGCCAGCGCGCGCGGCGAGTCGGCGCTCCTTCTCGCGCCGACCGGCTCGGGCAAGACGCTCGCGGCGTTCCTCTACGCCGTGGACCGCCTCATGGAGCCCCGACCGGAGCCGCCGGCACGCGTACCCGGCAAGCGGCGGAAGCGCGACGCGGACGAGGCGACGGGGGTCCGCATCCTCTACGTCTCGCCGCTGAAGGCGCTCGCCACGGACGTGGAGAAGAACCTGCGCGCGCCGCTCGCCGGCATCGCGCAGGTCGCCGAAACGCTCTCGGTGCCATTCCATCTACCGACCGTCCAGATCCGCACCGGCGACACGCCCGCGAACGAGCGCGTGCGCATGGCGCGGCACCCGCCGGACATCCTCATCACCACGCCGGAGTCGCTCTACCTGCTGCTCACGTCGGCCGCGCGCTCCATGCTGCGCGACGTGGAGACGGTCATCGTGGACGAGATCCACACGATGGTCGCGACCAAGCGCGGCGCGCACCTCGTGCTCTCGCTCGAACGGCTCGAGGCGCTCGCGCGTGACCCGTCGCGGCGCATCCAGCGCCTCGGTCTCTCCGCGACGCAGCGCCCGCTCGACGAGGTCGGCCGCTTGCTCGGCGGTTTCCGGGACGGCACGCCGCGTCCCGTGACGCTGGTCGATGCAGGTGAGCCGAAGAAGCTCGCGCTCCGCGTCGAGGTGCCGGACATCGACATGGCGCGGCTCGGAGAGCTCGACGAGCTGGCGAGCGGTCCGGCCGCCGGCGGCTCGCGTCGCTCGATCTGGCCGAGCCTCTACGAGCGGCTCGTCGAGCTGGTGCGCGCGCACCGGTCGACGATGATCTTCGTCAACAGCCGGCGGCTCGCGGAGCGGCTGGCCGCGTCGCTGAACGAGACGGCGGGGGAAGAGCTCGCGCTCGCCCACCACGGCTCCGTCGCGCGCGAGAAGCGCACCGAGATCGAGGACCGCCTGAAATCGGGCGATCTCCGCTCCATCGTCTCCACGTCGTCGCTCGAGCTCGGCATCGACATGGGCGCGGTCGATCTCGTCGTACAGATCGAGGCGCCGCTCTCCATCGCCTCGGGGCTTCAGCGCGTGGGCCGCGCGTCGCACGCCGTCGACGGCGTGTCCGAGGGCGTCATCTTCCCGAAGCACCGCCAGGATCTCGTCGCGGCCGCCGCCGCGGTGGAGTGCATGCGCAAGGGCGAGGTGGAGAGCACCTACTACGCGCGCAATCCGCTGGACGTGCTCGCGCAGCAGCTGGTCGCCATCTGCTCGGAGGGAAGCCACGCGGTCGACGACGTGTTCGCGCTCGTGCGCCGCGCCGCTCCATTCGCCGAGCTGCCGCGCAGCGCGTTCGAGGGCGTCCTCGACATGCTCTCGGGTCGCTATCCCTCGGACGACTTCGCCGAGCTCCGGCCGCGGCTGACGTGGGATCGGGTCGCCGGAAGGCTCGAGCCGCGGCACGGCGCCGCGCAGCTCGCCGTCGCGAACGGAGGGACCATCCCCGATCGCGGACTCTACGGCGTGTTCCTGCGTCAGGGCGGCCAGGCGAGCGTCAAGGCACCGAAGAGTACGCGCGTCGGTGAGCTCGACGAGGAGATGGTCTTCGAGCTGCACGAGGGCGACGTCTTCCTGCTCGGCGCGTCGTCGTGGCGCGTGGACGAGATCGCCTTCGACCGCGTGTGGGTCGTTCCCGCCCCGGGCGAACCCGGCAAGATGCCCTTCTGGCACGGCGACCGCCCCGGCCGCTCGCGCGCCTTCGGCGAGGCCGTCGGCGCACTGACCCGTGCGGTCGCGGAGCGCCCGGAGGCAGAGGCGCTCTCGCTGCTCCGTGACCGCGGTCTCGACGAGAGCGCGGCCGCGAACTGCGTCGCCTTCGTGCACGAGGAGCTCCGCGAAGCGGGCCAGGTGCCGAGCGACCGCGCGATCGTCGTCGAGCGGTTCGTCGACGAGATCGGCGACTATCGCGTCTGCGTGCTGACGCCGTTCGGCGCACGCGTGCACGCTCCCTGGGCGACCGCCGTCCTGTCACGCCTGCGCGCCGAGTACGCCACGGGCGCGGACGCCGTGTGGTCCGACGACGGCATGGCGTTCCGCCTCTCGGCGCTGTCCGAGCCTCCCGGCGCGGAGCTGTTTCTCCCCGCCGCAAGCGAGGTGGAGGATCTGGTGACGGCGGCGCTCTCCCAGTCGCCCCTGTTCGCGGCGCGCTTCCGGGAGAACGCGGCCCGAGCTCTCCTCCTGCCGCGGCGCCACCCCGGCAAGCGCACTGCGCTCTGGGCGCAGCGCAAGCGCGCGGGGGATCTTCTGGCCGTCGCCAGCCGGTACCCCGCGTTCCCCATCCTGCTCGAGACGTACCGAGAGTGCCTGCGCGACGTGTTCGATCTGACGGGCCTGATGGACGTTCTCACGCGGGTCGGCTCGCGCAGCCTGCGGGTTCACACCGTGGATGTCACGAAGCCGTCGCCGTTCGCGGCGTCGCTCCTCTTCTCGTTCGTGGCAAATTTCATCTACGACGGGGACTCGCCCCTGGCGGAGCGACGCGCGCAGGCGCTCACCATCGACCACGCGCAGCTCCGCGAGCTGCTCGGCGAGTCCGAGCTTCGTTCACTGCTCGACCCCGAGACCATCGACGAGCACGTCGCGCTGCTCCAGCGAAGGCTGCGCCCCATCGCGCACGCCGACGGATTGCACGACCTGCTGCTCGCGGTCGGCGATCTGTCGGAAACCGAGCTCCGCGAACGGCTCGCAGAGGCCGCATCGTTCGAGTCGCTGACGTCGGAGCTCGTCGAGGCGCGCCGCATCATCCCGCTTCGAATCGGCAGCGAGGCGCGCTGGGCCGCGGCCGAGGACGCAGCGCGGTTCCGCGACGCCCTCGGGATCCCGCCGCCGCGTGGGCTGCCGAGCGCGTTTCTCGCCCCCCCGGCGGACGCCCCGGGCGACCTTCTTTCCCGCTATGCTCGCACGCACGGGCCCTTCACGGCGTCGGACGTCGCGCGCCGCTTCGGCCTCGGCGAAAAGACGGTCATGACGCTCGTCGAGCGGCTCATCGAGAGCGGGAAGCTCGTCGAGGGGGCGTTCCTTCATGCGCCCCTGTCGCTCGGTGAGCGGGAGTTCTGCGACGCGGGCGTCCTCTCCGCGCTGCGGCGCAAGTCGCTCGCGCGTCTGCGCAAGGAGATCGAGCCGGTCGACGCCGACGTGCTCGGCCGCTTCCTGCTCGAGTGGCACGGTATCGGGTCGACGCGGAAGGGCCCCGATGCGCTCCTGGCCGTCATCGCTCAGCTCGAGGGCATGCCGCTCTCCGCGTCGGAGCTCGAGCGGGAGATCCTGCCGGTGCGTCTGCCCGGGTTTCGACCGTGGGATCTCGACGCGCTCTGCGCCTCGGGGGAGGTCGTATGGGCCGGAGCCGGCGCGCTCGGTCCCACCGACGGCCGCGTCGCGCTCTACCTGGCGGAGCACGAGCCGCTGCTCGCGCTGCCCATCACACAGGTGGAGGGGGAAGCCGCGGCTGCCATCCGCGCCCTGCTCGAGAAGCGCGGTGCAGTCTTCTTCACGGAGATCACTCGCGTGGTCGGCGGGATGCCGAGCGCCGTACTGTCCACGCTGTGGCAGATGGTCTGGGCCGGCGAGGTCACCAACGACACTCTCGAGGCTCTGCGCAGCTACGCGACGGCGCAGTCCACGTCGCAAAAGCGAGGCCCCCGCGCCGCGCGGGCACGGCCGACGCGCAGCGGGCCAGCCGGCAGCGAGGGCCGGTGGTCGCTCCGCGGCTCGCGCTGGGATCGCGTCGCGACGGAGACCGAGCGGCGTGCAGCGCTCGCCCGAGCCTTGCTCGAGCGCCACGGCGTCGTCACGCGGGAAGCGATCGACATGGAGGGGATCAAGGGCGGCTTCACCTCCGTCTACGACGTCTTCAAGACGATGGAGGAGGGCGGCCGGATCCGCCGCGGCTACTTCGTTGCGGGTCGCGGCGCGACTCAGTTCGCGCTCCCCGGCGCGGACGAGCGGCTCCGCGACGCGCGACGCACGAGCCACGATGAGCCCCGGACGGTGGTGCTCGCGGCCACCGATCCGGCGAACCCCTACGGCGCCGTCATCCCCTGGCCGGAGCTCCCCCCGACGGAGAGCGACCGACCGCGACTTCAGCGCGCTGCGGGCGCGAAGGTCGTCCTGCACGACGGCGCGCTCGTCGGCTTTCTCGCGCGTAGCAACGAAGCGCTGCTCACGTTCCTGCCGGCGGACGAGCCGGCGCGCGGGAACGCTGCCACCGGTATCGCCGAGGCGCTGAACGCCCTCGTGACGCAGGGCAAGCGGCGCGCGCTCCTCATCGCCTCCATCGACGGCGCGCCGCCGAACCAGAGCGCGCTGAACGACGCGCTCGTCCGCGTCGGTTTTCACCTCGCCCCGAGTGGCGCGCTGCTCCGCCGCGCCGAGCGGCGCGCGCCTCCGGGAGCCGCGGTTGCCGGAGGGTGACACCATCCATCGCGCCGCGCGCACGCTCGCGCTGCGGCTCGGCGGAAAGCAGGTCCTTCGCTTTCACTCCACGGTGCCCCTGATCGCTCAGGCGCGGCTCGAGGGGGCTCGCGTCGCGAGCGTGGAGGCGCGCGGCAAGAATCTGCAGGTCGCCTTCGACGACGGCAGCGTGCTCACGACCCACATGCGGATGACCGGCTCGTGGCACGTGTACCATCCGGGCGAGCGCTGGTTCTTGCCGGAGCACCTGGCCCGCGTCGTCATCGAGGTCGAAGGCTGCGTCGCCGTGTGCTTCTCGGCGCCGGTCGTCGAGCTCTACTCCTCGTCCGCTCGGCTCGACCAAGCGCGGCTCGGCCGCCTTGGGCCCGACCTCCTCTCACCGGCCTTCGCTGCAGCGGAGGCCGTCACTCGCCTGCTGACGAAGCCCAGGCTGCGGCTCGGCGAGGCGTTGCTCGACCAGTCGCTCCTGTCCGGCATCGGGAACGTCTACAAGTCCGAGTCGCTCTTCCTCGAGCGGCTCTCTCCATTTCTCGCGACTTCCGCAGTACCGCGTGAACGGCTCCTGACCCTGGTATCGCGAGCGCGGACCCTGATGCTGGGAAACCTCGCCCCCGGAGGCGGCATGCGCACGACGCGCGGCCGCTCGACGGGGCCACGGTTTTGGGTCTATCGGCGCTCGGGGCGCGCGTGCCTCGTCTGCGAAGCGACCGTCCTCATGAAGCGCCAGGGCGAATCCCTGCGCTCCACGTACTTCTGCCCTCGCTGTCAGGGCGTCCCGTCGAATCACGACGGGGCGCTCTAGGAAATCTTCGACCGAAATTTCCGACCTCAGCCGGCGGCGCGGCCCACTTGCCGCGATCAGTGAAAACCCACTCGCTCGCCCTCGCGGTCCCGCTCCTCGCCCTCGCCTGCTCCTCTTCGGATGCTCACAAGGCAGCTTCGAGTCTCATGACCACGGACGCCGGCAACCCTCCTGCGTCAGAGCCGAGCGGCCCCGAGCCCAAGCTCCCCGACGCACCTGCGAATTGCCCGACTCTCACGACGGGCACGGTGGACGTGCTCGGGCAGCCCGTCGAGCTCTGGGTCGGCGACAAGCAGCCCGGAAAGAAAGGTCCAGTCTTGCTCTACTGGCATGGCACCGGGAGCACCGCAGACGAGATCAAGGCCTTCATGGCTCCGATGCTCGACGAGATCCAGGCGGCGGGCGGGATCGCGGCGTCGTTCTCGACCACCGTGGGGACGGGCACGACCACCGGCAACAACGTCTGGTACACCGGCGATTACGACGCCGCAGACGTCGTCGTCTCGTGTGCGGTCCAGCAGCTGAACATCGACGTGCGCCAGATCTACGCCGCAGGCTGCAGCGCGGGCGGCCTGCAGGCAGGCTCCATGGTCGTGGCGCGCTCGAGCTACCTTGCGGCAGCCATGACGAACTCGGGCGGCGACCTGCTCGTGAGCACCTTCGACGACCCGTCCCACATTCCGGCCATCATCACGACGCACGGCACGTACGACGCGGATTTCGTCATCGTCCATTTCGCGGACGTCAGCAAGCACACCGACCAGGTCATCGCCGACATGGGCGGCTACGCCGTCGATTGCGACCACGGGGGTGGACACTGCGGCGCCCCGCAGGCGGTCATCGCTGCCCAGTGGCAGTTCGTGAAGGATCATCCCTTCGGCATCAGCCAGGATCCGTATGCGGACGGCCTGCCCTCCTCGTTCCCGACCTACTGCACGAAGTTCACGGCGAGCAGCACGACGCCCTGAGCGCCGTGCTGTCGCGCGCTCCGACTACTCGACGTCGAGCTCGCCCTGCATGTCCTCGTGGCCGTCTCCACAGAAGAAGTCGCATCGGAACGTGAACGTCCCCGCCTTGTCCGGCGTGAACGGCAGCCGCGTCTTCTGACCGGGGATGGCGTCCGCGCGGACGTTGAACTCCGGCAGGTTGAACCCGTGATGCACGTCGACCGACGTGATCTCGAAGACGACAGGCACCCCGACCTTCAGAGTGATCTGCGCCGGAGAGTACGACCAGCGCTGGGCGACGACCGGGACGACCGTCGCGTTGGGGTCACCGAGCGCGCCCTGGCCGCCTCCGTGGCTGGCGGCTCCGTCGCTCCCGCACGCGACGGCCGCGGCGCCGAGGACAATGGGCAGACCGGCGAGGCTCCACTGCCGCATCTCAGCCGTCCCCCGTGGGCACGGGCAGCTCCTCCAGGGGGTAGCTCTGCGCCGTGACCGCGGCCTCTATCCGGCGATAGCCGAGGCCTGCGTTCGGCGCGCTCGGGTCCCACGGCACCTGAACCCGCTTGCCCGGCGTCTCGGGAGTGGGAAGAGCGAACATCGTGGAGCGCGCGGAGTGGTGGGAGATGTGCCCGGTCGTGTGGTGCAGCTCCTGATGGATGTGTCCGAAGAAGACAACGACGTTCTGGTAGGGCATGAGCACGTCGAGGACCTTCGCGCCGTCCGCCGTCGCCCAGTCCCACTCCGGCTTCAGATCCCAGAGCGGGCGGTGCGTGAGCAGGACGATGGGCGCCTCGGCGTCCAGCCTGGCAAGGTCGCTCTTGAGCCACGCGATCTGATCGTCACCGACGGACGCTGTCGGGCTCGACACGTTGTCGAGAACGACGAAATGAATCCCCTTGTGATCGAAGGAATAGTGCAGGTCGCCGAAGAAGTCCTTGTACGCCGCGCCGGCGTCGGGCGCGGCGTCGTGCTCGCCGGGCATGAACTTCACGAGCGGCACCTGCAGGCCGGAGACCATCTGCTTGAACTCGGTCATTCGCTGTCGACGGACGGTGTCGTCGTCGGTGGTGTGCGTGAGATCTCCCGTGAACACCACGAAGTCCGGCTTCAGCGTGGCCGCGTTGATCTCCGCGATGACCCCTGGCAGCTCGGTCATCGCACGGGGGTTCACCGTGGGATCGGCGAAGCCCCAGTGTGTGTCGGAGATCTGCAGAAAAAAGAAGTCCTCGGACGCGCCGCGCGGTGAGCCGGAAGCGGGCGTCCCCTTGGCCGATCCCGACGAGCTCCCGCAGCCCGTCAAACCGGGAAACGCGGCCGACGCAAACACGACTCCGCCGAGCCCGGCGAGCCTCAGCAACTCTCGACGATTCAATTCATTGGCCATTTTTCTCGCTCCTTCCGCCGCGGACGCCGTCGCGCGCGCGAGCAACGACAGGCGGACGCTCGAGCAGGCGGCGAGGTTCCATGCTCCGTGCGTGAGCGCGGAACGTGCGTCGGTCAGCGGTGCGGCGCGCCGGCGATCAGGAGCTCGGCCAGCTCCCTGAGCTCGGGCTCGCTCAGATCGGAGGTCAGCACGTAGCCGAGCTCGTCGGCTCGCCACAGGACCACGTGAAACCCGTCGTGCGTCGTGGTGAGCGCGGGCCGCCCGCCGATGGTCGTGTTGTACGCGCGCGGCCAGGGCAGGGAATCGCCGCGGAAGTTCAGCAGGGTGATCTCGTGCAGCCGGCGCTTCCAGACGAAGAGCGCGGCCTTGCGGTCGACGTACAGGGCGACGGCGCCGCCGGCGAGGATGAAGCGATCGTCACCACCGAACCGGAGCACCGGGCCGAAGTCCACCTTCCCCGTGAACCACGGCTTCACCTGGTGCTGGTCACTCGCCGCAACCTCGAGCGGGTTCTGCGCGTACAGCACGCGCAGGTGGTCATTGACGGCCTCCACGACCATTGGCTCCGGACCGGAGGGACCGAGCCGGACGAACGCGACGACCGCTGCCGTCGCGACCACTGCGGCCGCGGCTAACCCGAGGAGCCATGCGCGGCGCGCGCGTGGCAGCACCGCGACGCCGGAGTCGGGCGCGCGCTCCATGCCGGCCTCAGCCTGCTCGAGCCGCTCGCGCAGGCGCGCCTTCAGCGCCTCGGAGGCGTTTCGGCGTGGCAACTGGTCGAGGAGCTGGTCCGTGACCGCCTCGCGCTCGAGCGCCGCGGTGCATTCGGCGCACGTCTTCAGGTGAGCGTCGAGCTCCGCCCGCGCTTCCTGTGCGAGCAGACCGCGTGAAGCGTCTGTCATGCGCTCTCGCATCTCAGAGCAGGGCTTCGTCATCAGGCGTACCCCTTGAGCTCGTCGCGCAGGAAGGCCCGCGCGCGCGTCCGCCGCGACTTGACCGTCCCGATGGGGCAGTTGAGGGCCTCGGCGGACTCCGCCTCGGTGAAGCCTTCGAGGTCGAGCAAGATGATGGTCCGTTGATCCTCCGACAGCCTGAGCAGCGCGCGCTCGATGTCGAGGGCAACCACCTTGCGCAGACGATCGAGCTCGATGTCCCCGCGCAGATAGTCTTCCGCGGCCGGGGCTTCCTCGACGCGGTCGGAGTCGGCCACCACGGGGCTTCGACGTTCCCGCCTCCGCTGGTCGATGTAGAGGTTCCTGAGCACGCGGAAGAGCCACGCGCGCAAGCTCGTGGTTTCCACGCCCGAAGAGGCCGAGATGGCCCGCATCATGGTTTCCTGCACCAGATCCTCCGCGACGGCGGGATCTCCGGCAAGCCGCCACGCGAAATTGAAGAGGGAGTCCGCGTGCGAGAGGATCGCGTCGGCGTGCGATGCGGGCTTCGCAGGCGGTATCGGCACCAGCACCGGATATCCGATGGACCCGCCGTACCGCAACTCGCCGTCGACGGGTGGCCGCTTCCGACGGGAAAGGGGAAGCATGTA
>CAYUAW010000153.1:2627-5699 GCA_964442485.1 uncultured Polyangiaceae bacterium | reverse complement strand
GTCTACGATCGCATCCCCGACCGTCTCATGCCGAACCCGCTCGACGCTGCGTTCGGCGCGCTCGGCAACGACCAGGCGTACGCCCTCGACCCGGACGTTGCGACCAGCACGGCCCTCCCTGGCGCGCTCGCGCGTGTCCGCACCCTCATCGACGCGAACGGTTCGGCCTTCTGGGAGTCGAGCTTCTACAACCTCTGGCTGTCGTCGCTCCGTTCGCTTTCTCCGGCCCCGGATCCGGCTACCGTCAACGCCGGCTTGCCGAAGGTCGCGACCACGGAAGCGTGGGGCCGGCGTATCCTGAACACGCAGCTCGGCTCCTGGGCGGAGCTCAGGCACGACACGCTCCTCTACGCCAAGCAGTCCTATACCGGCATCCCCGGGTGCGACTTCCCCGACGCGTACGTCGACCCTTACCCCGAGGTGTTCGGAGCGATTCGCAAGTACGCCGAGCAAGGGACCCGCATCGCCGCCCTCGCGCAGGCGAACCCCGACCTCGCGATGACGATCAGCCAGTACTTCGACACCCTTCACAACGCGGCGTCCATCCTTGAACAGATCGCCACCGAGGAGCTCGCTGGCGAAGCCATGACGGCCGACCAGCTCGCCTTCATCAACGACGCGGTGCGCATCGAATCCCAGAGCGTGGTATGCACCACGATCGACGTACCCGACGGCTGGCTCGCGAAGCTCTACCTCGACCCCCAGCAGGCGATCGTGTTCGCTCCCACCATCGCGGACGTACACACGCAGCCCGTCGATGCAGGGGGCAACATCGTCGGCAACGTCCTCCATGTCGGCACCGGCTATCCGCGGCTGATGGTGGCGACGATCGACTCTTGCGGGGGCGGGCCGCGCGCGTACGCCGGCGTGGTGTTCGCGTACCACGAGGAAACCACGACGAACTTCGATCGACTGACGGACGACCGCTGGGCAGCTCGGTTCAGCGCTGGCGGAGCGCGCCCGCCGGACGTCCCCTGGCTCTCACCGGTCCTGGCGCAGTGAGAACGCACTCCGCGGGGTGGGCGCAAACCTTGGCAGCGACAAATTGCCCCGCGTTCGGCGATTTGTTCGCAGTGTTCGCGGGCCAATGCGGCATCGTCATCACGTTGAAATCCGATACCCGCGGTCGAAAGACCTTTTGCCAACCCCACCGGGCGGCAGTAGCGTTCTCGTACCAAAGGATGACCGGAGCTCGGAAGGCGCACGCGAAAACTGGCCGCGATCATCCCCACCGTGGGCGGGTCTCCAGGTAGACGCGGCGGGAGAACCCCATCCGTGAAGGCAGGCGGGGGGGGTGCGCGGGACCGGGCGCCCTTCCCGCTTCTTTGGCACGAACGAAAATCAAGGAAACGCGGATGGACCTGAAGTGGAAAGACGGCAGTTCACTCAGACACCTGGCTGAGGACGCGGTCAACGAGCAGGTGCGCTCCGGCGATGTGGGCGCGAGCCGCGAAAGATTGCTCCACGACCTGTCCGTGCACGAAGCCGAGCTGCGCATGCAGAACGAGGCGTTGCGGGACGCGCAGGTCGAGCTGCAAAAGGTCCATGACCAGTACAAGGATCTCTTCGACCATGCCCCCGTCGGGTACGTGATCGCCGACACCACGTCGCGCATCGCGGCGTCGAACGCACGAGCCGCTGCGGTGCTGGGGCTTCCGCCAGAGGAGCTGGTCGGAGAGCGGCTGTCGCGGTTCCTGATTCCCGACGAAGCCATCCCTTTCGAGCAATACCGGCGCGAGGTCACCAGGTCCTCCAATGCCCTCGCGGCGGAGTTCAGCATCGTCACCAGGGGAGGCCAGCGCAGGGAAATCCGGCTCGAGAGCGTCTGCACCGACCATGCAACCGGCGAGTGGCGCATCGCGCTGACCGACGTCTCCGCCTATAACGAGCTCATCCGGCGCCTCGACCATGATGAGCGGCTCGCTGCCGTCGAACGCCATGCGAGCACCGTCGCCCACGATCTGAACAATCTGCTCTACAGCATCCTGGGCCACGCCGACGTCGCGATGCATTCTCTTTCGCCCGGAGAACCGGCGTACGCACCCGTGGTGCGGCTGCGTGAAGTCGTGACCCGGTGCGCCCAGGCCACCGAACAGCTGTCCTCCTTCTCCAGGGCCGAGACGTCACAGCCATCCATCGTCGATCTGAACGACGTCATAGTGAGCATGGACGGCGTGCTTCGCTCACTGCTCGGCGACGGTATCGAATTCGAATGCGGGCTGGCCGCAGACGACGCCGCAGTGCGTGTGGACCCGAGTCACATCGAACAGATCCTCCTCAGTTCCGTCAAGAATTCGCGGCAGGCCATGCCGCACGGCGGCGGGTACCGGATCGAAACGGCGAACGTCGAGCTGAACATCCCGGTCGAGGCGCGGGGCACCGCTTCGAGTCGCTTTGTACGGTGGACGATGTCCGACACCGGCGTGGGAATGAACGAAAGCACGCGGCGACGCGCGTTCGAGCCCTTCTTCACCACGAAGCCCCCGGGCGCGGGGACCGGCCTCGGCCTTGCAATGGTGAAGGCGGCGGTCGAACGCGCTGGCGGCTTCGCGGCCCTGGAGAGCGAGCTCGACGGGGGCACGAAGCTCGTCCTCTACCTGCCACGCGCAACCGGGACTTCCACGTTTCCCCCTGTGCTCGGCGAGATTCGCGCCGACGTGGCGCACTCGCGCGTGATGGTCGTCAAGGACAATGCCGACGGGTCGACCGACCTCGCCGATCGGCTCCGCGCGGCCGGCTGCGACGTGCTCGAGTCCGGGAGCGGGAGCCACGTGCTCGATCTGCTGCGGACGCAAGGTGACACCTTGAGCGTGCTGGTCGTCGACCGGACATTGCCCGAGTTCGTCGTCGGCGAGCTACTGAGGACGGCTCAGGTCGTGTCCGCCCAGCTCGAGGTGCTCGTCGCGCCGCTCTCGACGGGCGACAGGGAAGTCGCGAACGACACCGGACGTGAGTGCAAGAGCGCCATCGACGACCTCGTTCAGCGGGTGCTCGCGACGGTCATACGAACGAATTCTCAGTGACGGGCCGGACGCCACCTGGGCCCCGTTTTCGACAGCCCCCACTCCCGGA
>CAYUAW010000153.1:0-2527 GCA_964442485.1 uncultured Polyangiaceae bacterium | reverse complement strand
AGGAGACGAACGTCAAATGGAATACCGATCACTCGGGAGCAGCGGGCTCAAGGTGCCCGTGCTGTGCCTCGGCGCGATGACGTTCGGGGAAGCGGACGAGAAGTCCTTCATGCACAAGGTGGGCGCCGACGAGAAGACGTCCTTCGCGATCATGAGCCGCGCCCTCGAGCGCGGCGTGAACTTCATCGACACCGCGGACGTCTACGGTCAGGACGGCCTGTCGGAGCGCGTCGTCGGCTCCTGGATGAAGGAGGCGAAGAGCCGCGATCGCGTCGTGCTCGCCACCAAGTTCCGCTTCCGCATGGGCGAGGGACCGAACTCCACCGGCGCCTCGCGTTATCGCATCGTGCGCACGGTGGAAGACAGCCTGCGGCGCCTGCAGACGGACCGCATCGACCTCTATCAGATCCATATGCAGGACATCGAAACGCCGGAGGAGGAGACGCTCCGCGCGCTCGACGATCTGGTCCGGGCGGGGAAGGTGCTCTACCTCGGCGCGAGCAACTACGCGGCGTATCGCCTCACCGATAGCCAGTGGGTCTCGAGGACGGAGCACCTGCACCGCTTCGTGTCGCTGCAGATGCAATACAGCCTGCTCGTACGCGACCTGGAGCGCGAGCACGTTCCGGTGTGCCGTCAGTTCGGCATCGGGATCCTGCCGTGGTCGCCGCTCGCGGGCGGCTTCCTCTCCGGCAAGTACCGGCGCAATCAGCCGCCGCCGCCGGGGGTACGCCTGGAGAAGTGGAAGGAACGCTTCGCGGATTTCGCGACGGAGCGCGGTTTTCGCACGCTGGACGCCGTGAACGCGATCGCGAAGGAGAAGGAGACGACGGCGTCCGCCGTATCCCTCGCGTGGCTCCTGGCGAAACCGACGGTCGCCTCGGTGATCTTCGGAGCGCGCTCCGTCGAGCAGCTCGACGACAACCTGAAGGCCGCCGACGTCACTCTCTCGCCGGACCAGGTGCAGCGGCTCGACGAGGCGAGCGCCATCGAGCTCGGCTACCCGTACAAGTTCATCGGGAACATCCAGAAGCGCTGGTGAGCGCGGCACCCGCGCCACGCTCCTCTGTCAGGGTCGACGCGCCGTTGCAGCGACCCAGTCGGCGTTCTTCTCGAGCGCGAACGGCTTGGTCGACGCCCGGTCCACGAAGTTCGGCTCCAGGACGACCTGGCTGTCCGTGCACGTCTTGTGATCGAACCAGCAATGGTCGGCGGTCGACGTCACGCAATCCTTCGCGCGTACGATGACCCAGCCGCTGCCGTCGGCGCGGAAGCACGAGCTGGTGCCGTCGTCGGGGCAGTCGGCGGGCGTGAGCCCGGTGACGGTGTCCACCGTCGAGACCTGGCCGTTCGTCGTGTCGTTCTCGCCGTTCTCCACCCGGATGCGGCCCTTCGGCATGGTCGACATGGCGTCGCCGCCGTAGCCGGCGAGCCAGGCCGCCCGGACCCGCGGCTCGAACCCGCTTGCGCGGTTCGCGACGAAGGCGCCCTGGCTGTGGCCCCACGTCGCGATGCCGAGGTCGCAGTCGACCTCGGGCAGAGCACATGCAACGGCCAGCAAGGTGGTCGAATCGGTGTCGAACAGGCACTCCAGCTGCGCGCCATGGTCGCTGAGCCACGCGACCGCGCCATTGTCGTACTCCGCCCACAGCGCCACGAAGCCTCGCCGGGCCATGGCTTCGGTCACGGCGTTCGCGGCCGGCGCGGACTGGTCACGGAACGCAGCGGCGTCGGAGAAGAAGTTCGTCCCGGTGAAGTAGAGGAACAGCGGGTGGCGAGTGCCCGGCGCGTCGTCCGGCTCGAAGCCGTGGGTCGCGTATTGCTGCGAGCACCCTGCCGCGTTGTTCACCGTGCCCTGGTAAGTGGGCGGTGGCGTGATCGGTCGCGGCGCGGGGACACCGCCGTCGAAGCTCGGCACGCCGCCCGCCGACGCGTCCACGCCCGCTACCCCCCCCGAGGTGAGCCCACTTGCGCCGGCGCCACCGTTCGTCGCAGCGCCACCGCTCGCGGGCTGCCCGCCCGTCGCGCTCGTGCCACCTTTCGCAGCGCTCCCTCCCGAGCTCGCTCCCCCGGACGACGTCGCGCCACCGGCCTCGGGCGCGCCACTGGCGCCGCCGGCGCCGGGGGCCGAAGGCGGCAGCGACGCGGTCGTCGCACGCTTGCAACCGGTGAGCGCGAGCAACGTGAGCGAGACGAGCAGGGACGCGCGAGCCTTGGGCCGGGGCATGGACTCGTTCGACACCGTGCCACGCGCGGACCGCGCATCAACCCGGAAAGCGGATGGCGCGGTGCGTGAGCTCAGTTCGCCGCGGCCGCCGAGACACCGAACACCTTCGTCGCGAACGACCGGAGAAGCGGCGTCCCGAGGAGCCCCGCGAGCGTCGCGACGCCGAACAGGCCTGCTTCGCTCCTGACGAACGGCGAGAGCTCGGGCAGGCCGAACACGGCGGAGGGGATCAGCAGTGAAAGGGTGGCCATCACCACACCGACGATGACGCCCTCCACGACCGCGCGGAGGCCGCGCTTC
>CAYUAW010000152.1:9501-16006 GCA_964442485.1 uncultured Polyangiaceae bacterium | reverse complement strand
GGAGAGGATGGGGATTGGGGGGGAGGATGAGACCTCTCCTCTTCACATCGCGGATTCGAGCGGTCGCGGTAACGAATGTTCCCAGTCCGCGAGGAGCGCGCGGAGGGCTGCGATGAAGGCGAGCGGCTGGTCGAGGATCAGGTGGTGGTGTGCTTCAGGTATGCTGACGAGGGGCGCGTTGCGGCGGAGCAGCTGGTACATGTACTCCCCGGTCTCGGGCGGCACGACGTAGCTCTTCTCGCCGCGCAGGAGGGCGACGCGGCAGCGCACGCCGGCGAGGTGCTCGTGCATCGCCTCCGGGCGCGCCATGATGAAGACTCGGGGGTCGAACTTCCACGTCACGCCGCCGCCCTCCGTGGCACGGAGCGAGCGCTCGGCGATGTAGTCGAGGATGAAGTCGTTCTCGCACGGTTGCGGTGGGACGAGGCGGAAGTGCGAACGAGCCGAGGCGACGTCGGGATAGGTCTTCGGATTGCGGAACGAGCGACCGCGGTCGCCCTCCTGGCTCTCGGGGTCCGGACGCCGCACGGGCGCGTCCACGATGATGGCGCCGGCCAGCTCGTCGCCGTGAAGCGCCGCCGCGACGATCGAGACGAGCCCCCCCATGCTGTGACCGACCAGGATGGGCGGCCCGACGAAGCCGGCGTGTCGGCTGACGGTCATCACTTCCTCGGCCCAGGTCCGGCGCGGGTAGAGTTCGCGCCGACCGCTGTCACCGTGTCCGCTCAGATCGATGGCGACGACGCTGTAGTTCTGGATGAGCAGGGGCGCGAGGAAGCTCCACCAGTGGACGTGCGCGGCGCCGCCGTGCACGAGCAAGAGCCCGGGATTGCCCGGGTCTCCCCAGCGCAGGTAGTGAATCGGGCAGCCGAGCACCTCCACGGTGTGCTCCGCGTACGGCGTCGCGATCGCGTTCCGGAACCACTCGGGTGCGGTGGCGGTCATGTCCGCTTCACATGGCCCCGGCGCGCGACCGCCGCAAGCGGCCGTGAGCCTACTTCGGGAGGAGCCCGGCGCGCTCGAGAGCTGCCCGCACGACGGGCTGCTTGTCTTCCGAGAGCACCGTGAGCGGAAGACGGATGGCGCCTCCGATGCGGCCCATCTGCATCAACGCCCACTTCACCGGGATCGGGTTTGCTTCGACGAAGAGCACCTTGTGAAGCTCCTCCATGCGCGCGTCGATGGCGCGCGCTCCGTTTGCGTCGCCCTTCAACGCGGCCTCGCACATCTGCCGGAACTCCCGCGGCATGATGTTCGCGGTGACGCTGATGCAGCCGTCGCCGCCGAGGAGCATGAGCTCGCGCGCCGTCGCGTCGTCTCCTGAATAGAGGGCGAACCCAGTCGGCCTGCCTTCGATGATCTCGCGGGCGCGCTTCATGTCGCCGGTCGCTTCCTTGATGCCAACGATGTTCGGCACCTTCGCCAGACGGAGCACGGTCGGCGCCAGCATGTCGCAGCACGTGCGCCCGGGGACGTTGTAGAGGAGCTGAGGGATCGCCACGGCTTCGGCAACGGCCTTGTGGTGTAGAAACAGGCCCTCCTGCGTGGGCTTGTTGTAGTAGGGCGTCACCAGCAGGCAGGCGTCGCACCCTGCCTCCTTCGCGGCGATGGTCAGGTCGATGGCCTCGCTCGTCGCGTTCGCACCCGTCCCGCCGATGACGGGGATCCGCTTTTTGGCGCGCTCCACGGTGAACGCCATGATCTTCTTGTGCTCGGCGAAATCGACGGTCGGCGATTCGCCGGTCGTGCCCATCGAGACGATGCCGTCCGAGCGACACTCGACGTGCCACTCGACGAGGGCGGCGAGCGCATCCCAATCGACGTCGCCCGGAGGCGTCATCGGGGTCACCAGCGCGACGAGGCTACCTCTCAACATGATGAGCCGTCCTTTAGCGTGACGGCGGGCGCGGCGCCATGGGGACAAGGCTCGACTTGAGCAGTCTTGGAGGATCAGATCACGATCCGCCACGGAGACCCAAAGCCACGAGAAAAACCGGCGAGACGGAGCCTGCTGCCCACCCAGTGGGGTCCGACGCGCGACCTTTGAAGCCCGAAGGACCGACACCGGAGTTCGCAGGAAGACTCTCGTTCGCAATGAAGCCCGAGCTTCTGCGGCGAAAGGAAAGGAGCCAAACTCGAGTCAACGGACGCACGCCGTGTCGAAGCCGACGCGAGCGCGTGTGCGGCCCGACACGCGGCGCCGGCGCCAGGGAATGCTCGGCTCGACCGATCCAGGGCGTTTCCCGGGACGAACGCCGCCCACGCGGCAGGACGCGGTGCGAGCACGCGCATTGCACCGGGGCTCCGTGGCTGGTGACGCGCCCTTCGCGCGGAAAGGTCCCCTCGATGCTCGGACTCCGATGTCGGCTCCTGTACTGCCTGGTCGCTTGCTTCACGGCGTGCTTCGGCCTCGCCTTCGCCGGACGGACGGCGTGGGCAGTGGACGACCCGAAGGCGAGCGCCGACAGGACACTCTCCCCCTATTTCGTCGTCGAGGACGGTGACCCCGCCGTCGACGGTATGCCGCTCCTCGGGACGAAGGTCGACGTGGCCATCTCGGGCGTCATCGCTGACGTGACCGTCACCCAGAGCTACGAGAACCGCGGCAAGCGTCCCATTCATGCGAAATACGTCTTCCCCGCGTCGACCCGCGCCGCCGTACACGGCATGAAGATGACGATCGGCGACCGCGTCGTGGTCGCGAAGATCAAGGAGCGCGAGCAAGCGAAGCGCGACTTCGAACACGCGAAGGAGGCCGGCAAGAGCGCCTCGCTCCTCGAGGAAGACCGACCGAACGTCTTCACGATGAGCGTCGCGAACATCCTGCCGGGCGATCACATCGACGTGACCTTGAGCTACGCCGAGCTCCTGGTTCCCACGGCGGGCGTCTACGAGTTCATGTACCCCACCGTGGTCGGGCCGCGGTACTCGAACCAGCCGGCGGCGACGGCGAAGCCGCGCGATCGCTTCGTCGCGAGCCCTTACCTGCCGGCAGCAGCCGGGGCGCCCGCCACGTTCACGCTGTCCGGGACACTGTCGAGCGGCATCCCCGTGCAGGACGTCGCAAGCCCGACGCACAAGGTGAACGAGTCGCGTGACAACCCCGGGCTCGTCCGCTTCGCGCTCGACGACCACGAGAAGAGCGGACCGAGTCACGACTTCGTGCTCCGCTACGGCCTGGCCGGGCAAGCGATCCAGTCGGGGCTCTCTCTCTACGAGTCCGGCGGCGAGAAGCAGTTCCTCCTGATGGTCGAGCCCCCGAAGCACGTGACGCCGAACGACGTGCCGCCGCGCGAGTATGTGTTCATCCTGGACGTGTCCGGCAGCATGGAAGGGTTCCCGCTCGACACCGCTAAGACGGTCCTCGGCGAGCTGTCGAAGTCGCTCCGTCCCTCCGACAGGTTCAACGTGCTCCTGTTCTCGGGAACGAGCTACCTGCTGTCGCCCCGGTCGCTGCAGGCGACGCCCGAGAACGTGCGGCGCGCGCTCGAGGTCATCGGCAAGGAACGCGGCGGCGGCGGCACCGAGCTCCTCCCCGCGCTCGAGCAGGCGCTCAGCCTCTCGAGCGAGAAGGGATTGTCGAGGAGCTTCGTGGTCCTGACCGACGGCTACATCGACGCCGACAAGGGCGCGATAGATCTCGTGAGATCCCGGCTCGGAGACGCGAACGTGTTCGCCTTCGGCATCGGTTCGAGCGTGAATCGCTTCTTGATCGAGGGCATCGCGAAGGCCGGGCAAGGAGAGCCCTTCGTGGTGATGGATCCGAAGGAGGCGGGCGACGCAGGCAGGAAGTTCCGCGATTACATCGCCGCGCCCGTGCTCACGCACGTCAAGGTCCGCTACGACGGCTTCGACGCCTACGACGTGGAGCCGAAGGCGATCCCCGACGTGTTCGCGGAGCGCCCCGTGATCGTCCAGGGCAAGTATCGCGGCGCCCTGCACGGCACCATCACCGTGGACGGCGCGTCCGGGTCCGGCCCCTACGTGCAGCGGTTCGACGTCGCGAACGCCGCGCCGCGCGCCGAGAACCGGGCCCTGCCCTACCTCTGGGCGCGCGCGCGCATCGCGACGCTCTCGGACTTCGGGTTCGGCGAGCCGACGCCCGCCGGCAAGCAGGACATCACCGCCCTCGGTCTCAAGTACAGCCTGCTCACCGCTTACACGTCCTTCATCGCGGTCTCGGAGGTGGTGCGCACCAAGCCCGGCAGCGGCACGGACGTCACCCAGCCGTTGCCGTTGCCCGCGGGCGTCTCGGAGCTGGCCGTCGCGGAGCCCGTCACGACCGCGGCCGAACCGGAGCTCTTCGTGCTGCTCGGCGCTGGCGCTTGCCTCGGGGCGCTCGCATACGCTCTCGGGCGGAGACGCGGGGAGGCGTTCGCGCGATGAGCACGCCGCTCGCGTTCGCGGCGCACCCCGTCTCCGGGGGCGCGTTGCCCGGGCGGACGGCGCACGAGCGACGATGGTCCCCCGCAGACGTCGTGGCGCTGTCGGTGGTCGTCGTCGCCGCATACGCGCTGAAACGCCACTACTCGACGGCGAGCGCGGAGGACCTCCGCTGGGCTCTAGCACCGACCACTCACCTGGTCGAATTTTTCACGGGCGCACACTTCACCATGGAGCGCGGGGCGGGCTTCGTGATCGAGTCGCGCCGTCTGGTCATCGCCCCCGCGTGCGCAGGCGTGAACTTCCTCGTCATCTCGCTCCTCAGCCTGACCTTCACGTTCGTCACGAAGGTGCGCCGGCCCTCTCGAAAGGCGATGTTCGTCTTGGCGAGCGCGACCGTTGCCTACGCCAGCATGGTGCTCGTCAATGCCACGCGCATCTCGCTCGTCCTCTTCCTCTCGCCCCATCTACGCTTTCTCGGCGGCGGCTCCGCGGCGCAGCTCCACCGCGTGGAGGGCGTGGTCACGTACCTCGCCGCGCTGTGGCTCCTCACCACCCTGGGCCGCTTCCTGCTGAAGGCGGTGAACCGATGACGCCATCGTCACGAGAGGTTTGGTTACCGCTTTTCTTCTATCTCGTCGTCACCCTCGGAGTGCCGCTGTCGCCCGGCGGCCACGCCCGCCCGGGCTTCGCCGCACACGCTGCGACGCTGCTCCTCGCGGTGGCGGCATTCGCCGCCCTGCGCCTCGGGCTCCGGCGACTCCGTCCCACATCCGAAGACATGTAGCGCGGTCTCCGCGGGTCGCTCGACCGCCCATTTCGCGCTATCTTCGCATGAGGAGGGAGCGTGAATCGCCGCTTCGAATGGTGAACGTTCGCTATCGAATCGAGAACGTTCTCGGAAGCGGGGGGTCAGGCGCCGTCTGCAAGGCGTTCGACCTCGTCGAGAAGCGTCACGTGGCGATGAAGCGGCTCGCCACCGAGAAGTTTGCGACGTCCAAGGAGCTCGCGCGCGCGCAGTCGCTGCTCGAGCGCGAGTACTACGTCCTCTCGGAGCTCGCGCACCCGAAGATCATCGAGGTGTACGACTACGGAGTCGACGACCACGGCGCGTACTACACGATGGAGTGGCTGCAGGGGCAGAATCTCCGTCAGCTCGCGCCGCTGTCGGTCGCGGCGGCGTGCACGCTGATTCGCGACGTCGCATCGTCCCTCGCCATCCTCCACTCGAGGCGGCTCGTCCACCGCGACGTGACACCGCACAACATCCACTGCACGGAGATCGGGAACGCGAAGCTCATCGACTTCGGTGCCATGACGCCCTTCGGGGTGCCGAAGCTCGTGGTCGGGACGCCGCCGTTCATGGCGCCCGAGTGCCTGGACTACCAGCTGGTGGATGGACGAACGGATCTGTTCTCGCTGGGCGCGTGTCTTTATTACGCGCTCACCGGGCGTCACGCCTACGCCGCCCGGTCAATCAAGGAGCTACCGGACCTCTGGCGGTACCCGATCGTCTGGGCGTCGCGCTTCGCGCAGGCGGTTCCGGAGTCGCTCGACCGCCTGATCCTCGAGCTCCTCAGCCTGAAGCCCGCGGGCCGCCCGGGGTCGGCCGCCGAAGTCTTCGAACGGTTGACGACCATCGCGTCCCTCGACTCCGGCGAGCCGCCGGACGTCGCGCGCGCGTACGTCGTGAGCCCGGCGCTCGCGGGCCGGCGGGAACAGCTCGCACCCATCTTGCGCCGCACGCTCCGCGCGGCTCGAGGCAAGGGCGCGTCGGTGGTGATCACCGGAGCTTCCGGGGTCGGGCGCTCCCGCCTTCTCTCCGCGGCGATGCTCGAGGCGAAGGTGGCGGGGTTCACCGTCCTCCAGGCGGACGCGCCCACGTTCGCTCCGACGCCTTTCGCCGCCGTGCGTTCGATGGCGCGAGCCCTCGCGGACGTCGCACCGGACGCAGCCGAGGCGCTCGCGACGGCGGGAACCTACGAAGGGCCGATCACGCCGGCGTCGCGAACCCAGCGGGACGCGGACATCGAGCGGCTCGCTCTCATGGTGCGCGATGTTTGCCGAACACGGTCGGTGGCGCTCGCCGTCGACGACGTTCACCTCGCGGACGCAGAATCGC
>CAYUAW010000152.1:0-9401 GCA_964442485.1 uncultured Polyangiaceae bacterium | reverse complement strand
GGCGCGCGATTCACCTTCGCCTCGCCGAGCACACCCGGCGTGTCGCGAACCCCATCTACCCCGCCTACCACTACTTCCTCGCCGGGGACGCCGAGCGCGCCGCGGCCGCCCAGAACGACTTTCGTGATTTCGTCGACGTCCAGCCGAACGACTCCATCGTGCGGCAGCCCATCGTGCTCGACACGGTCGAGCTCATCGTCACGAGCGACGCGAGCTTCTCCCGGCCGTTCCGCGCCGAGCACGGCGCGGGCCTCGTGATCAACGCCGTCTACCAGGGCCTCCCCGAACGAGCAGCGCCTCACGTCGCGCGCTTCCTCCGCGAGCTGTCGTGGCTGACGGCGCTCGACGACTACCACGCGCATCCGGAGATGGAGCCTTCCGAGCGGCTCGGAATGGCCTTCGCCCTGTCGCAGTCACGCTGCGAAGGGACACCCGGCATCAATCCCATCTCCGCTCTGCGGCGCCTATGCCAGCTCGGCCGCCTGACGACCGTCTGCGCGCGCTTCATGGCGGACCCATCGCTGCTGCGCGCCATTCCAGATCTCTCGCCGTTCGCACCGCTGTCGCCAGCGGTGGGTCTCGCGATCCGGCTCATCGACGCGAGCTCGCTGGTGGTGCGCGGCAGACAGGGCGAAGGACGAGAAGCCATCTCCCGGATCTACGCCGATCTTCGAGGGCCCGCTGCGGAAGGTGTCGACCCGCTCACCCAGCTGGCGCTCGAGGGTACTGCGCTGGGCCAGCTCTGCTCGGTGGAAGCCGACTACGGTGTGGAGGGCGCGCTCGCTCACATCGACGAGCTCTCGACGCGAATGCCGAACCTCGCGGAGAGCTGCCGCGCGCGTTACTACCTCTCCCGCGGGCTCACCCAGGAATCGGAAGCGGCCCGGCGCGACTGCGAGCGGCTGTCGGTGCAATCCGGCGGATTGCTGGAGACCCGCATCAGCGAGCTCACCTCGTATCTCGCTCTCTATTCGCTCCTCGGCGACGTGCTCGGATTGAAGCGCACCCTCGCCGCGATGATGGAGGTGCTGAAGACGCGCCCCGCCTGGAAGGCCCGCGTCGCGCTCGCCAGGGCCCAGGTGCTGCGCTGTCGTCACGAGTATGCCGCGGGTCTCGCGACGATCGACGCCGCGCTGTCCGAGCTCGCACCGGAGAACGGCGAGTGGAGCCCGGCAGCCGCTCTTCGGGTCACGCTCCTCGATCTGTCGGGTGACATGGTCGGTGCCGTCCGGTCGGGGACACACGATCTCGCCGTCGCGATCCGGGAGGGGTTGCCGCACGCGGGCATCGCACTCGCGCTCGCGCTTTCGTGCGCCCGCGCGGGCGAGGGTGCGCTCGCGGAGCGCCACCTGGCGACGGCTCGGGAAGCGCTCGAGTCGCAGCAGGCGTCCGGCATTCACCTGGGCGTCTACTTCGAGGTGGGCGCCCGGATTGCCTCGCTGACGGGCGACCGCGATGAATTTGCCGCACGCGCCGAGCACTGCGCCCAGTTCTTCCGGCACGGTGAGAACCCCGTTCTCACCGCGCGCTACGACGCCCTGCTGCGGAACGACCGGGTCGTGCAGGCGCAGACGAGCCCGTCCGTGGATCAGGCGGCGACCGTCATCATCCGCGCCAGGGGCGCCCCGGGGCCTTCGAGCGCTGCGGCGCCCGAGTCGTCGTTCACGAGCGACGCGCTCGCGGATGCGCTCGGCTTGCTCGTGGAGCGCACCAACGCCCTCGGGGGCTTTCTGTACGTCCGCGGCGCGGCCGGCTGGAACCGCGTCTACGGAACGCCGGGCCTGGCAGTCCCCGCGGACCTGGACGCCGCCGTCCATGGGCACCTGACGGAGCTCGAGGAACCCGCGACGGCTGTCATGGGCCCGCAGGATGGAGCCACGGAGTCGCACGCCAGGCCCCTCGCGCTGTCGATCGGAGGCGGCGAGCACATGATCTCGTGTCCCCTCACCCAACAGAGAGAGACGGACCGCATCGTCGCGGTCGCGGTCCTGTCGGTCGAAGGCGATGCGAGCGTCGACATTCCGACGACCAGCCTCGTGGCCGCCGCGCGAGCACTTTCGCCCCACGTGAGCCTGGCGCTCTAGCATCCGAGGGCCTTCTCGGCACCGATGGGTCTCGTGACATGAAAGTGGCGAACGAAGGCTTCGTTTCGCAGAACCGGTCCTACGTGGTAGGCGTGTGAGCCTCCTCGGTTTGGAGAGAAGCCAATGGTCGAGACCGCAGCGGAGCAGAGCCAGGGCCTGTCGAGCGAGGACTTGTGGGACGCCTGGGCCGTCCTCTCGGCGGAGGACAGAAAGAGCGGCTTCCTCCTGCTCGCGCGAGAAGATCAGGAGGAGTTCTTCGTCGGCCTCGCGACGCGCGATCAGGTTGCGCTCCTGCTCGCGCTCCCGCCGGCCAAGCGACGTTCCCTCATCCGGCTGCTCGCCCCGGACGACGCGGCGGATCTGATCCAGGCAGCGCAGCCGGAGGACAGAGAGGCGCTCTTTCTCCTCTTCGACGGTCCGACTCGCGAGGAGGTCATGGCGCTCCTGGCTTACGAGGAGGACGCGGCGGGCGGCCTCATGAGCACGCGCTACGCGCGCGTGCGCCCAGACATGACCGTCGGCGAGGCGATCGGCTACCTGCGCAAGCAAGCGCGCACGAACCTCGAGACCCTCTACTACGTGTACGTGCTCGACGAGCATCAGCACCTGCTGGGCGTGGTGTCGCTGCGCGAGCTCTTCGCCTCCGAGCCGTCCGCCCGGGTGAAGGACATCATGCACCGGGACTTCCTGTTCGTGCGTGCCGACCAGGACCAGGAATCGGTGAGCCGCGTCTTCGCGGAAAATAACCTCGTCGCCGTTCCCGTGCTGGATGCCGAGGGAAGGATCCACGGCATCGTCACCATCGACGACATCGTCGATGTCGTGCAGGAAGAGGCGACCGAGGACATCCAGAAGATGGGCGGCACCGAGGCCCTAGAGGCGCCCTACCTCGCCGTCGATCTGGTGCAGATGGTGAAGAAGCGTGCCGGCTGGCTGTCGGCGCTCTTCCTGGGGGAGATGCTCACGGCGAGCGCCATGGCCCACTTCGAGGGCGAGATCGCGCGCGCCGTCGTCCTCGCGCTCTTCGTGCCGCTCATCATATCGAGCGGCGGTAACTCGGGGTCGCAGGCGACGACCATCGTCATCCGCGCCATGGCGCTCGGGGAGCTGCGGCTCCGGGATTGGTGGCGCGTTGCCCGCCGGGAGGTCGCCGCGGGCATCACGCTGGGCATCGCGCTCGGCTCCATCGGCTTCCTGCGCATCGTGCTCTGGCAGGCGTTCACGCCGCTGTACGGCCCCCACTACAAGCTGATCGCCATGACCGTGGCCGGCAGCCTGGTGGGCGTGGTCACCTTCGGCACGGTCGCCGGCTCGCTCCTGCCCTTCGTCCTGAAGCGGCTCGGCTTCGACCCTGCGAGCGCGTCGGCGCCCTTCGTCGCCACGCTGGTCGACGTGAGCGGGCTCGTCATCTACTTCACGGTCGCGAGCATCATCCTGCGCAACACGCTCCTCTGACGTTCCGCCTCGCCGAGTCTCAGTACGGAACCCTGTCCGGCTTCGCGATCCACTCGTCGAAGAGACGCGGGCCTTCCGGCAACTCGATTTGCCGCATCGGGACGCTGCGATCCTCGGGGCGCTTCGCCAGCTCCTCGTAAAAGGTCCCGTCGTCGAAGCCCGCGCGCGCCGCCACGTGGCGGTCGGAGGCGAACACTATCGCGTCGAGTCGCGCCCAGTAGATGGCCGCGAGGCACATCGGGCAGGGCTCGGAACTCGCGTAGATCGTCGAGCCGGCCAGGACGAAGTTCCGGAGGGCCGCCGCGGCCGAGCGGATCGCGACCACCTCGGCGTGCGCCGTCGGATCGCACGTGCCGATCACGGAGTTTGCACCTTCGCCGACGATGACGCCGTCGCGCACGACGACGGCGCCGAAGGGCCCACCACGGCCGCTGCGCATGGTCTCTGCGGCGAGCTCGATGGAGCGGCGGAGGAAGTGCTCGGCGTCGATGGTGAGAGGCTACGCCGTGCGGCGAGGCCTCCGCAACGCCCGTCAGCGCTCGGGGAGCGGGATGAACTCGACGTCGTCGCCAGGGATCTTCGGAAACAATCCCCGCTTCCAATCGTCCTTGGCCCGCGCGATGCGCTCTTCCGAGCTCGAGACGAAGTTCCACTCGATGTAGCGTGGTCCGTCCATGGGGGCGCCGCCGAGCGCGATCAGCCGCGTAGCCTCGAGAGCCTCGACGGTAACGCGGGCGCCCCGTGTGAGCACCACCATGTCACCTGGGTCGAAACTGTCGGAAACACATCCGACGCGACCC
This sequence comes from uncultured Polyangiaceae bacterium, assembly GCA_964442485.1. Classification (GTDB taxonomy): domain Bacteria; phylum Myxococcota_A; class Polyangia; order Polyangiales; family Polyangiaceae; genus DASZVB01. The sequence goes on along the minus strand of CAYUAW010000152.1, from coordinate 5,062 downwards.
GAGGCGACGTAGAAGGCACGCTCTACGGCGCCGTCGGGCAGCTCGAGGGACGCACCGGTGTCGAGCTTGGCGTCGACGTAGAGCGTCGGCGAGGCCGTCTCGACGGGCGAGCGAGCGCCGTACGCCTCCCCCGCGATGACACGTAGCTCGACTCCGTTCTGCTTCAGCGACGGCAGTGTCGATTGAGGATGATGGATGAACGAGGGTTCCCCTTCTTCCCGGTCGCGAGGGAGCGCGACCCACGCCTGGATGCCGTGATAGGCTTGGCCTCTGGTCCGTATCTCGGGCGACGTCCGCTCGGAGTGCGCGATGCCCCGGCCCGCGGTCATCCAGTTCACGTCGCCCGGCCGGATCGATTGCGCCGACCCCAGCGTGTCGCGGTGGAAGAGTTCGCCCTCGAACAGGTACGTGACCGTCGAGAGACCGATGTGCGGATGCGGTCGGACGTCGATGCCGCGTCCTGGCTCGAAGCGCAGAGGCCCCATGTGGTCGAAGAAGACGAACGGACCTACCAGGCGGCGGCGAGCGGCTGGGAGTGATCTCCGAACCGAAAAGCCACCCAGATCGCGCGAGCGAGCGCGGATGACCATCTCGATGGCGGAAGACCCGTGTTCGAGGCAATCCGCCGGCTGAAATCCAGGAGCGGCCGACATGTGCGACAAGCATAGTGACCGTCCGCCACGCTACCAGGCCGGGACGCGGCCCGGAAAAAGGCGCCCCCTGGGCGAAACGGCGGCCTTGACGTAAGACGGTTCCCGCACGAGCTAAGAACTCGCGTTCTTCGACGGAAGGACGTGCCGCGCACGCCCAATGGACTCCACGAGCACTGAACGGATCGCCTCGAAGGGCGCGGCCGAAGGAGCTGCGCCCGGCGCTCCCGCAGCGGCTGCCGCCCCCGCAACGCAGTCGCAGGCCCCTCCAAAGAAGAACGGTGGCTCGCGGAAGGCCGTGTTCGGCGTCGTGGCCATCGTCGCGGCCGTCGCGGGAGGCGCCTACTACCTCAATCAGCGCCACTTCGAGGAGACTGACGACGCGCAGATTGACGGCGACATCAGCTCCGTCGGGGCGCGCGTCGCTGGCACCGTCGAAAGTGTCGCAGTCCGGGAGGGGCAGGAAGTGAAGGCGGGCGACGTGCTCCTCGTGCTCGATCCGGCAGACCTCCAGGTCATGGTCGAGCAGGCCGAGGCCCAGGTCGCGCAGGCAGAAGCACAGCTCCAGGCAGAGGATCCGAACGTCGACATTACGCAGACGACGAACACCAGCGTTGCGTCCACCGCGCAGTCCGACATCGCGTCGGCAGTCGCCAGCGTTAGCGCGGCACGTCAGGAAGTGAGCCAGCTCGCCGCGCAGCTCGAGCAGGCGAAGGCCGCCGACCGTCAGACGCAGCTCGACAAGACGCGCGACACCGCGCTCCTCTCGACGCAGGCGATCTCGCAGGCCGAGTACGACCGCGCCGACAGCGCCGCTGCGGCGTCGGCAGCAGGCGTGCGAGCGATGGAGCAGAGCCTCGCGGCGGCGAAGGACCGCGTGAAGGAGGCGAGCGCGCGGGCCTCGCAGGCGCATGCCCACTACGTGGAGGTCCGTTCGAACGCACCGCGCGAGATCGACACGAAGAAGGCGTCGCTCCTGGTGCGCAAGGCGGCGCTCGCGCTCGCGCGCGCCGGGCTCCGTCAGGCACAGCTGAACCTCTCCTATGCTCGCGTCCTCTCGCCGGTGGACGGGATCGTGAGCAAGAAGGCCGTCACCCTCGGCGACCGTGTGGCGCCCGGGCAGCAGCTCTTCGCCATCTCGCAGACGAAGCGCCTCTGGGTCACGGCGAATTTCCGGGAGACGCAGCTCCGCGACATGCACCTGGGTCAACGCGCGGAGGTGCACGTCGATGCGCTCGGGATCGACCTCGCCGGTTCGGTGCAATCGATCACGGGGGCCACGGGGTCGCGTCTCAGCCTCCTCCCTCCGGAGAACGCATCCGGAAACTACGTGAAGGTCGTGCAGCGCATCCCTGTGCGCGTCGATCTAGACCCCGGACAGCCCGGGCTCGAAGCCCTCCGCCCCGGCATGAGCGTCGAGCCGGAGGTCCGCGTACGGTGACGCAGGCAGCCGCTGCCCGCCCGGCGTACCTCGAGACGGGCTGGACGGGCGGGCGCAATCCCTGGGTCATCGCGCTGGTGGTGACGCTCGCGACGTTCATGGAGGTGCTCGACACGAGCATAGCCAACGTCTCCCTGCCGCACATAGCCGGCGATCTCTCCGTGACGCAGGACGAGAGCACGTGGGTGCTCACCTCGTATCTCGTCTCGAACGCCGTCATCCTCCCCATCAGCGGCTGGATCGCGACGAAGGTCGGGCGGAAGCGCTTCTACATGTCGTGCGTCACGCTGTTCACCATCAGCTCGTTCCTGTGCGGCGTCGCTCCGTCGCTGGGCTGGCTGATCTTTTTCCGCGTGATGCAGGGCCTCGGGGGCGGCGGGCTCGGCCCGAGCGAGCAGGCCATCCTGGCCGACACGTTCCCGCCTGCGAAGCGCGGGATGGCGTTCGCCGTGTACGGCATGGCAGTCGTCCTCGCGCCGGCGATCGGCCCCACCCTGGGCGGATTCATCACCGACAATTTCTCCTGGCGGTGGGTGTTCTTCATCAACATTCCGGTGGGCATCACCTCGCTCTTCCTGTCGTCGCGCGTGGTCACCGATCCTCCGCACCTCGCGCTGGCGAAGGACCGCGCGGGCGGCATCGACTACTGGGGTCTGTCGCTCATCGCCGTCGGGCTTGGTGCGCTGGAGCTCGTGCTGGACAAGGGGCAGGAGGAGGATTGGTTCAACTCGTCGTTCATCGTGATCGCCAGCGTCGTCGCCGCGGTCTCCCTCACGGTGTTCGTCATCTGGGAGCTCCGTCACCCGAAGCCGGTGGTCGACGTGAGCCTCTTCAAGAACCCGACCTTCGCCGCGGCCAACGCCATGATGCTCACGCTCGGCATGGCGCTGTTCGGCTCCACCGTGCTCCTTCCGCAGTACATGCAGATCCTGATGGGGTACACGGCGCAGCAGGCCGGCATGGCGCTGTCGCCGGGGGGCTTCGTGGTGATCCTGCTCTTGCCTTTCGTCGGGCGCATGGTCTCCCGCGTGGACCCTCGCTACCTCGTCGCCTTCGGCTTTTTCATCCTCTCGGCGTCGATGTTCTACATGTCGCAGCGCCTCTATCAGGGCATCGACTTCAAGCACGCCATGCTGCTCCGCGTGTACCAGTCGGCGGGCCTCGCCTTCCTGTTCGTCCCCATCAATCAGGTCGTCTTCGCCGGCGTCCCTCCGGAGAAGAACAACGCTGTATCCGGCATCGTGAACCTCTCGCGCAACATGGGCGGCGACATCGGCATCGCCTTCGTGACGACCATGATCGCGCGACGCTCGCAGGCTCACCACGCCGACCTCGCCGTTCACATCACCCGTTTCGACAAGCCGGTCATGGACCGCCTGGACACCATCGCGGCGGCCCTCCAGCACGCGGGCGCGACTGCCCCCGACGCTGCGCGCCGTGCGACGGCCATCCTCTATCGTCAGGTACTCGCGCAGGCCTCGACGCTCGCTTACCTCGACGTGTTGCGAATTCTCTCGGTCATCACTTTCCTGATGATCCCCGCGCTCTTCTTGACGCGGCGGCCGCGCATCGGCGGCGCGCCGGCCGGCGGGCACTGATTCGCGCGCGGCGTTCGAGCCTATTCCGTATGCGCCTGGCGCGCCGCTTCAGGCGGGCGTCGACGTCCCGAAACGATCCGTGGCCGTCACGAGCTCGTGGACGATGCCGGCCTCGAACGCCGAGTGCCCCGCGTCCGGGACCACGCGCAGATCCGCTTCCGGGAAGGCGCGGTGTAGCGCCCACGCCGTCACCATGGGGCAGACCACGTCGTAGCGCCCCTGGACGATCACGCAGGGCAGGTGACGAACCTTCCCGATATCGTCCAGGAGCTGCGTCTCTCGCTCGAAGAAGCCGCGGTTGACGAAGTAGTGGCACTCGATGCGCGCGAAGGCGAGCGCGAAGCGGTCTTCGCCGGCGCGCGCGACGTAGTCGGCGTTGACGTGCAGGTAGCTCGTCGCCGCTTCCCAGACGCTCCACGCTTTCGCGGCCGCGGTCCGCACGCCGGGGTCGTCGCTGGTGAGGCGAAGGTGGTACGCCTTGATGAAGTCGCCGCGCTCCTCCACGGGGATCGCGTCGCGATAGGCCTCGAAGGCGTCGGGGAAGAGCTCGCTCGTGCCCCATTGATAGAACCACTTCAGCTCGCGATCGCCGAGCAGGAAGATGCCTCTGAGCACGAGCTCCGTCACGCGGCTCGGGTTGGCCTCGGCGTAGGCCAGCGCTAGGGTGCTGCCCCAGGAGCCGCCGAAGACCTGCCACCGCTCGATGCCGAGGTGCGCGCGCAGCGCCTCGATGTCTCTCACCAGGTGCCAGGTGGTGTTGTCCTGCAGGCTCGCGTGCGGCGTGCTCCTGCCGCAGCCGCGCTGGTCGAAGAGCACGATGCGGTACTTCGCGGGGTCGAAGAAGCGCCGCTGCTTGCCGTCGGTGCCACCGCCGGGGCCGCCATGAAGGAACACGACGGGCTTGCCGTTCGGATTGCCGCTCTCCTCGAAGTAGAGGGTGTGCAGGTTCGAGACCGGGAGCATCCCCGTGCGGAACGGCTCGATGGGCGGGTACAGCGTGCGAAGCGCCACGTCGGTGTTTCCTTTCGGAGGAACTTACCGGAGATCGTGACGCCCGCGCAGCATGATCTCGCTCTTCTGGATCTTCCCGCTCGCGTTCTTCGGCAAGTCCGCGACGATTTCGATGTGGCGCGGGCACTTGTAGCCGGAGAGACGTCGTCGTGCGAGCGCGTCGATGTCGGCGGCGTCGAGGACCGCCCCCGGCTTCGGCACGACGAAGGCCGCGACGAGCTCCCCCCAGTCGTCGTGCGGCAGGCCGACGACCGCGGCCTCGAGGACGGCGTCGTGTGTCGAGAGCACCGCCTCCACCTCGGCGGCGTACACGTTGAAGCCGCCGCTGATGATCACGTCCTTCTGCCGGCCCACGATGAAGA
>CAYUAW010000151.1:6280-16037 GCA_964442485.1 uncultured Polyangiaceae bacterium | reverse complement strand
GAAAGGACGCGCTGCTGCTCTCCCTCCGTCGCGCCGAGCTCCACCGGCGTGGCGACGAGCAGCTTCAGATCCTGATCCGCGACGAACACCATCGTTCGGCCGTCCACATGGGTGACGGCCGATTTCGGGACCAGCGCCACGGCCCGCCGCCCGTCGGCGCGGGTCGGCTCGGCCATCCGATGCAAGGGCGCGTCGCGGACGATCTCCGTGTGCAGGCCGGGGCCCGGCTCGACGCTTTCCGGCGACTCCGCCCCAGCTCCGTAAGACCGCTGGCTACCGATGCCGAAGTGCGGCGCGCCGACGGCGACCGCGCAGGCGAGCCCGAGAGCGCCTACGGCCCAGACCCAGCTGCTCGGGTGATACTCGGGCGGAGGAGGTGGAAGACTGGGACGGGCAATGGGCGGGATCGAACGCAGGCTGGAACGCGGCGTTTCATCGTCGTCGTAGGCCATGCTTCCTCCACGTCTTCATCGTCATCATCCGCTCTCTCGGTACCTAGTGACGACTTTCTCAGACGACCATTGCCAAAACTTTTCTTTCAGGATTCGAGAGCGTGACACGTAAAAAAATATTCAGGTCCTGTTTGCCCGGGGTTCTCTTGCGGGCCCTGATTGCGGCATCGAGTCGTCACGTTTCCAGGCCGATCGTTCGCCCGGAAAAACAGCGGAAATGGAACGCGGGGAAACGTGCGACCCATTCGGCACGCGCTGACGATCCGTGAGTGAGCGTCTATTTCGGGACGGTGTCCGCGCGTCTTCAAGACGCAGTCTGTCGGCCGCGGAGAACGCCCGCGCCGAGGAATGCGACCAGCGCAGCACTTACGAAAACAGCAACGAATCCAGCCTTCGAGGCGATCTCGCCCCAGCAGAAGGTCGCCACCGCCACGCCGACGTTGAAGGCGCCGCCGTAGAGCGCAAGCGCCCGGCCACGGGCTCCGTCCGGCGCCGAGTGCACGGCGTCCGTGCTGAGGGTGGGGTAGAGCACCCCGTGTGCGGCGCCGAAGGCAAGCCCGTAGGCCCACAGGATGCCGACCCGCAGCCACGCCATGGCGAGCACCACGAGGCCGTACGCGACCATCGCAAAGATCGATACACGCCTGTGTCCGAATCGGTCCCCGAGCGAACCGAAGAAGAGACGGACGCCGACCGCCGAGACCGTGAACCCGATGAAGAACGGGGAGACGCTCTTTCCGCCGAGCGACAGGACATAGGGCTGGTGAAAGGTGAACATCGCGGAGAACGCTGCGCCCATCAACGCCGAGCCGACCAGGACGATCCCGAAGGGCCCGCGGAGCGCCGGGGCGATGGGGACCGGTCGTCCGCCCGGGTGTTCCACCCTCCGGTCCTCCAACCGCGTCGAGAGGAGCAGCGCCATGACGGCCAGCCCGAGTGACGTCTCGAAGGTCGCCTTCCAGCCGAACACGCGGGCGATGTTCTCCGCGAGCGTCGTCGCGATGGCGTTGGTGACGACGTTCGACGCGCCGAGCAGGCCGATGGCCTCGCCGAGTCGTTCGCGCGGCGCCTCGTCGGCGATCGACGCGGCGGATGCGTTGTACGAGAGCGAGTAGCTCGCGCCGACGGCTCCTTGCAGCAGGAACAGCAGCGGCGTCAGGCCGTGCACCGTCGTGTAGCCGATGCTCCCGCCGATGAGCAAGAGCAGCCCGACGCGGAAGATCCAGACGCGGCTCACGCGATCGAGTAGCGACACGGTGATGGGGATCGTCGCGATCGCCGCGAGAGGGCTCATCATCGCGATGCGCCCGACCTGATCGGGGTTCGCATGGAGCGCGGACGAGAGGAACTTCGGCTGCACCAGGTAGGCGCTCCAGCCGAGCCCGAACATGAGCTGCGCGCCGAGGATGGTCACCACCCGGCGGGTCCAGAGCGTCGGCCTCGGCGGCGGCAGATCGTTGGCGATGGCGACCAGCGCTTATAGCGAAACCCCGGCGGCGCACACCGATTTTCGTCGGTGCCGCCGGGCGCGGCTCAATCCTCGTCGGCGCCGTCGGGCGCGGCTCAATCCTCGTCGGCGCGGAGCTTCGCGAGCACGGAGAAGTCTTCCAGGGTGGACGTGTCGCCCGTGGACTCGCGCCCGGCCGCGACGTCCTTCAGGAGCCGGCGCATGATCTTCCCGCTGCGCGTCTTCGGCAGGCCGCCGCTCGCGAAGCGGACCTCGTCGGGGCGTGCGAACTTGCCGATCTCGTGCGCGACGTGGGCGGCGAGCGCGGCCTTGGTCGCCTCGCTGGCAACGCCGCCCGGCTTCAGCGTGACGAACACCACGAGGGCCTGCCCCTTCAGATCGTCGGGGCGTCCCACCGCCGCAGCCTCCGCGACCGCCGCGTGCGACACCATGGCGCTCTCGATCTCGGCGGTGCCGATGCGATGCCCGGCGACGTTGAGCACGTCGTCGATGCGGCCGACGACCGTGTAGTAGCCCTCGTCGTCGCGGCGCGCGCCGTCGCCCGTGAAGTACACGCCCGGGACGTCGCTGAAATACTGCTTCACGTAGCGCTCGTCGTCACCCCACACCGTACGCAGGATGCTCGGCCAGGGCTGCTTCAGCACGAGCATCCCGGCCGCACCGGGTCCGACGGTCTTGCCGTCCTTCGTGACGACGTCCGGCTCGACTCCGAAGAAGGGGAGCCCCGTCGACCCCGGCTTCGCGGGGACGGCGCCGGGCAGGGTCGTGAGCAGGATGCTCCCGGTCTCCGTCTGCCACCAGGTGTCGACGATCGGGCAGCGGCCGCGCCCGACGTGCTCGTGATACCAGACCCACGCCTCCGGGTTGATGGGTTCGCCGACGCTGCCGAGGAGCCGGAGGCTCGTGAGCTTTGCGTCGTCGACCCACTCGTTCCCCGCGCGGATGAAGGCGCGGATGGCGGTCGGCGCCGTGTAGAGGATGGTGACCTCGTGGCGGTCGATCATCCGGAAGAGCCGCCCCCAGTCGGGAAAGCTCGGCGCGCCCTCGTACATCAGGCACGTCACGCCGTTCGAAAGGGGACCGTACACGATGTAGCTGTGACCGGTGACCCAGCCGACGTCCGCGGTGCACCAGTACACGTCGTCGTCCTTCAGATCGAAGACGTACTTGGTCGAGACGTGCGCGCCGGCGAGGTAGCCGAGCGTCGTGTGCAGCACGCCCTTCGGCTTGCCCGTGGAGCCGGAGGTGTAAAGGATGAAGAGCGGGTGTTCCGCGTCCACGATGGTCGGCGGCTGCACGGCGTCCGCTCGCGCGTTCTCCACCGCCTCGGCCCAGTCGATGTCGCGGCCCGGCTTCATGTGGACCTTCGCGTGCACGTCGCCCAGCCGGCGGTGGACGACGACGTGCGTCACCGTCGGCGTCTGCTCCACGGCGCGATCGACCGTCTCCTTCAGTGGGACGACGTGCCCGCGGCGCCACCCACCGTCCTGGGTCAGGATGATCTTCGCGCCGCAGTCGTTCACGCGGTCGCGCAGGGAATCCGCCGCGAAGCCGCCGAACACGACGCTGTGCGTGGCGCCGAGCCGCGCGCAGGCGAGCATCGCGACGACGACCTCGGGGACCATTCCCATGTAGATCATCACGCGGTCGCCCTTCGTGACGCCGAGCCGCGCGAGCGCCGCCGCGAACGCGACGACCTCGGCGTGGAGCTCGCCGTAAGTCAGCGTGCGCTGCTCGAGCCCATGACCCCCGTGGCCCAGGCCCTCGGGCTCACCCTCCCAGACGATCGCCGGCTTGTTCTCGGTCTTAGTGCCGAGGAACCGGTCGAGGCAGCTCTCCGTGATATTGAGGGTCGCGCCGTCGAACCAGCGCGCGTGCGAGTCCTTCCACTGTGAGAGCTCCGCCCACGGCGTACGGAGCACGAGCTCGGAGAGCTCTCGTTTCCAGAACGTGCCGGGCGAATCGAGGCTCTCGCGATAGAGCTTCTCGTACTCGGCGCGCGACTTCACGCGCGCCGTCGCGACGAAAGCGGAAGAGGGCTCGTAACGCCGCTTTTCTTCGAGGAACGTCCCGAGCTCGGTGCTGTCGGCCATGACGGACATTTAGCATCAGACGCGTCCGCGCCGCGAGGTCACGGCGCGGGTGTCGCGAAACGAGACACGGGTCAGCCTCGAGTTTGGCGCTTTTGCGCGGCAGATCTTCCAAGCCTCGCTCGAGTCGAGGCTGGCGGCGGCCGGAACGTCTCATTTCCGGCCGCTCCCGCCAGCGTCTCAGCCGCCGTCCTTCTTCGTCGTGGTCGTCGTCGTGGTGGTCGACGAGACCGACGCGGAAGCCTTGACGTTGATGTCGAGCTCCTTCGTCGTCGTCCCGACCTCGCCGCCGTCGTGCTTCGCGAGCGCGCAGATCAGCTTGTGGGGTCCTTCCTTCGTTCCCTGCGGGATGGTCACGGACACCATCGTCGAGGCCGTCGCGACCAGCTCGGTGCTGCTCGTCGAGTCGAGGAACACCTTGAAGTACGCGGCGTCATTCTCGTGACCTGCGGGCGGGGTCGCCTTCGGATCGACGAGCGTCACGCCATCGGCAGAGAGCGTCAGCGGGACCGCCTGTCCGACGCTGAGCGACTGGACGTCGACGTCCGTGTTGATATCGACCTTCGCGTCGACGTTGAGGGTGTTGTCGTGGATGTTCGCGGTGCAGCCGACTCCGAGGCTGGAAGCGGCAAGCGCGACGGACAGGGAAAGGATAGAGGCAAACTGACGCATGAAAGACTCCTTGTGAAGCGACCGTCACGTGGGTTCGTGCCGGCTGGTCGCTCCCTATCTCAAGAGTCGTGCCGCGCTCCATCGTCGCGCCAAAAGTCGTGTGCAAACGTGAAGTGTGGGGTGATTCCGAGCGAATCCGTCTCACGAGAGCCACGCCGCTCGAACGGGGCGCGTTGCCTCGAACGTGGCGCGAAGAGGCGCACGCATGTGGCAAACCAAGTGGCCGTTCGCTACCCGACGCCGGAGCGCTCGAGCACAGCGAGATATTCTGCCACGACCGTCGGGAGCCCCACGAAGAGCGCGCGGCTCACGATGGCGTGACCGATCGACACCTCGTCGAGGTGAGGCAGCTCCCGGAAGAGCACCAGGTTCTCGAGATCCAGGTCGTGTCCCGCGTTGATGCCGAGCCCGAGGGAGTGCGCAAGAAGCGCCGCCTCGCGGTACATCTCGAAGCTTTGCATTCCCGCGTCCGTCCCTTGCTCGAACGCGCGCGCGAACGGCTCGGTGTAGAGCTCGACGCGATCGGCGCCGCGCGCCTTCGCCCACTTTATCGCCGCCGCCACGGGATCGACGAAGAGGCTCACCCGGATGCCGGCCTGCCGCAGGCGCTCCACCGCGGGTGTGACGATCTGGTCGTCGCGACCCGGGACCCACCCGGCGTTGCTCGTCACCTCGCCCGGGCTCACCGGGACCAGCGTTGCCTGAGCGGGCCGCACCTCGAGCACGAGGTCCATCCACCCCGGGCTCGGAGCCCCCTCGATGTTGTACTCGAGAGCCGGCCCCCACTCGTCGGCGAACGCCGTTGCGAGCTCGCGCACGTCGCTCAGACGGATGTGTCGCTCGTCGGCGCGCGGATGCACCGTCACGCCACCCGCGCCCGCGCGAACCACGGCCCGCGCCGCGTCGACCACGCTCGGCACGCGTCCGCCGCGCGAGTTCCGGACGGTGGCGACCTTGTTGACGTTGACGCTGAGGCGGACCACGCCCGAGCGCTCCCGCCTCAGCCCGAGGCGCGCTTGTGGAGCGCCGCGCGAATGCGCGCGGTCGTCCGGGAAGCTGCGTTCGAATGGATCACGCCGGCGCTCGCGGCCCGCGCGAGTGCGACGGTCGCTTCTTCGACTTTGCCCTTCGCGGCAGCGTCGCCCGCGGCGACGGCGACGCGCGCCTTCTTCACGGCGGTGCGGACGGCCGCGCGCTGGGTCTTGTTGCGCGCGGTGCGCTTGATGCGCTGACGGTTGCGCTTTGCTGCTGACGGATGATTCGCCATTCGAGTCTTCTCCAGAGTCGGCGCGTGCTACGCGCGCGACGCTGCCTTCTTCGCGTCGGGGGCCTTCGCGTCGTAACCTTCGGGATGAATCGCGAATGGGGGCGTCGCGCCGTGCTTCTTGTTCCAGCGGCCGCGCTGGGAAGCGCGGAGCCCACGGCGGCGAGTTGTCTGCTTTGTCGACGAAACCACTCGATTTTCCTTCTGCTCGGGGACGCTCGAAAAGCGGCCCGTTTCCGGGGCGCGGACTATATCGAAGGGTCGTCCCTTGTCAACGGAGCACGCCTGCACATTCGGTCCGGTCTTCGCCCGGCGCGCGCAAGGCGCGGGGATCCGGCCTAAAGCGGCCTCACGGTCACGCTTGCCGTGAACGTCGGCTCCGAGAAAGGCGGGAGGCGCGCCCCCATCAGGGCCGACCTCACGCAGCTCTCCGCCGGCGAGCCCGCGCCGGTTCCGGCGAGGGTCACGGTCTTCACGCGACCGGTGGCTCCGTCGAAGGTGACGGTCGCCCGTGGCCCGCTGTCCTGTCCGGCGAGGCAACTGCGCGCGCTCGTCAGGACCGAGCCGAAGGCAGCCTGGACGGCGCCCGTGCTCGGCCTCTCCACAAGGCCCTGCGCCGGCGGGGGTGGGGGCGCAGCGGCCTGGGCCGGGGGTGGCGCGTTCTCGGACGCCGGGTCTTCGCGCTCCTCCAGGACGAGCTTGCCCTCGTTGGCGGCGCTCTCCTTCTTCACGTGGAAGGCCAGCGACTTTTCCTTCGGCGCGATCACAGAAGAAGGGCGGCTCTTTGCTGCTGCGAGCTGGCCGTCGTCGATCGACGCGGCCGATGCCGCGGGAGAAGGCTCCGGTTCCGTGCGACCGGGTGCCGCGGCCGGGGCTTCCGCGACGGTCGACGGCGCTTCGCGACGCGCCACCGCTTGCGGCGCTTCCGCCGAGGCCGTCACGAGCGCGTCCTTCGCGTCACGGTGTGTGAAGGAGAGGTACAGCGCCGCTGCCGCCGCCAGCGCGAGCGCGGAGCCCGCGAACGCCGCGGCGTGAGAACGCCGCACCTCGCGTGACGGCGGCGCGGGGAACTCCGAGCGCGCCGCGGCTTCCGTGATGCGGGCCGGCGCGGGTTCGGCGGCCACCTCCGCGAGCTGCGGCACCGGCTTCACGACGGACGGCGGCGGGGCCGGCGCATCCGGCACGCGCACGATACGGCCCTGCAGACCCGCGGCGTCTAGAACGGCGCGGGTCGCCTTCGGCGGCTCACGTGGCGGAAGCTTGCGACCGAGCTCCGCCGCGATGAGCCCGTCGCGTGCGACCTCCCGGGTTGCCGCTTGCGAGGCGGCGAGGGCCGCCCGCGCGATGTCGGCCAGGGACGGCTCGTTCGCCGGGGATGCGTCGGACACTGCGGCGCCCTGGTTCACGGTGCGGCCCGCCTCATCGGGCTCCTCGGGTAGCGGAGGCGCGAGCAAGTCGTCGGGGGTCGAGCCGAGCGTCGTCTCTCGCACGCGCGTCATGACCGCGCTCGCCGTCTCCTCCCACGCGAGGGCCCCGCGCGACGGCGCAGGCCAGCCCTGGAGCAGCTCTTCGGCTCCCCTGGGCAGACGTGGTTCGCGGTGGTTTCCAGTCATTCTTCGGCTTCGCCGTCGGCGGCGTATCCCCTGGTGCTCAGGAACTCTCTCAGTTTTCTCCGTGCCTCGTGGATGCGCCAGGCAACGGTCCCCTCGGGGCACCCGAGCACCTGGCTCACCTCAGCGTGGCTCAATCCGTCGACCGCGACCAGGACCAGCGTCGTTCGCAGCGTAGCGCTCAGTGCGTCGACGCCGTCGCACAGGGCGAGGGCGAGCTCGCGGTCGGTCACTTGCCGCGCCGGGTCGGAGAGAGAAGGCCGCCGCTCGACGAGCGCCGCCTCGATGCGCGGATCGTCGGTGGTCGTCCCTGCGCGTCGCGTCTTGCGCGAGCGGATGGCGTTCAGCGACAGGTTCACGGTGATGCGATAGAGCCAGGTGAACGGCTCGCTCCTTCCGTCGAAGCGATCCAGCGCTCCGTAAGCGCGCACGAAGGCCTCCTGGGCGATGTCCTCGGCCTCGGCCGTGTTCTGCAGCAGGTGCACGGCCAGCCGGAACACGCGCCGCTGGTGCCGCCGCACGAAGGCGCCGAATGCTGCGGAGTCACCGCCCTTGGCGGCCTCGACGAGGTCGCGATCAGTCTTCTGTGGCGGCATCTCTCCCGTTCGCGCGGGGCCGCCCGCAGTCGCGCCGCGTCCTCCGCCCGCGGGAAGATAATCGAGCACCGGCCGATTCGACAGCGGACGGCCCCATGGCCTTGGGTCGGATGGAAGAAACGCCGAAAAGCGTCCGGTTCCGACTACTTGGTGCGGCTCCGGAGCAGATCGCCCAGGGTACCGAAGCTCGCCTCGCGTGCGACTTGCGCACGGTATTCGCGGTGCGCGCGGCGCTCTTCGTCCTCTGCGGCGCGCGTGATGCTGAGCTTCGGCTCGCCCCGGCGCGGATCGAGCTCCAGGATCTTGACGTCGAGGAGCTGTCCGGGGGGGAACTTCTTCCGCAGATCCGTCCCGCGTGGCGTCCCCGTCTGGCCGGCTGGGATGAACCCACGCGCGCCGCGGCCCGTCACGCCGAGGAGACGAACGATGACGCCGGCCGCCTCACCTCGCACGACCTCCACCTTCACGACGCCGCCCTTCGTGATCTTCTGCTGCGGCTCGTTCGCCTGCTCCGGCGGCGGCGCGGGGTGCAGCGAGACCTTGTGATTGCGCAAGTCGAACTGGTTCACGACGACGTCGATGTCGTCGCCGACCTTCACGAGCTCGCTCGGGTGCTCGATCTTCTTCAGGGTGAGGTCGCTCACGTGGATGAGGCCGTCGATGCCCGGCGCGATCTCCACGAACACGCCGAACTTCTCGACGCGCGTGACCTTCCCCTTGTGACGCGAACCGATGGGGTGGTCGTTGCGCGCGTCCTGCCACGGGTCGCTGATCAGCGCCTTCCTGCTGAGCCAGATCTTCCCGCGCTCGTCGATCTTCGTGATCTTCACCTCGAGCTCGTCGCCCGGGTGGAAGAGCTCGGCGAGGCGCGCGTGCGGATCGTGCGACGCCTCCGAGACGTGCACGAGGCCCTCGAGGTTCTCCGCCTCGGGCAGGGCGACGAACGCGCCCCACTCCACGACCGTGCGGATCACGCCCTTCATGACCTGACCCTCGGTCAGGAGCTCGAGCGCCTTCTTGCGACGCTCGTGGGCCTCGTGCTCGAGCATGGGGCGGCGCGTGACGACCAGATCGCGCCCGGTCCCGTCGTACTCCACGACCTTGAAGTCGAGGACCTGGCCGAGAAGCTCGATGAAATTGGCGTTGTGCGGGTGCAGATCCATCCCGGACGCCGGCGCGAACGCGCGGAGCCCGCGGATGTCGACCTCGACCCCGCCCTTGATGACGCCGGTGACGATGCCCTTCACGAGCGTACCGTCCTTCGCGGCCTGTGCGATCTCGGGCTTCGCCTCCTCCTCACGCAGGGGCTTGCGCGTGAGCACCACGAGGCCGCCGCGCGACCCGTCCTGGTGCACGCGCGCTACGAATCGATCGCCCACCGACGGCACGAGATCGTCCGCCGCCATCTCCGAGCGATCGAAGATCGCGAGGGCCTTGCCGGACAGGTCCACCATGATGGCGGCATCGAGGACGGACGTCACCTTGCCGAATACCTCTTCGCCGACGTGGAACGGCGCGCGCTCCGACGGCGGCCGGTGCTTCTGCGGTCGCTTGCCGCGCGGCGGCCTCGACGGGCCTGCGCCGGGCGGTCGCGGGCCTTCGCCG
>CAYUAW010000151.1:4710-6180 GCA_964442485.1 uncultured Polyangiaceae bacterium | reverse complement strand
CGCTTCGGCTTTGCTTCGCCGTCAGCGACCGCGGGCCCGCCCGTCGCATCGGCGGAGGCTTCCCCGTCACCTTCGCCCTCTTCGCCGCCAGCGTCGTCGTCTCCTTCCGACTCCTCCGCGCCGGGCGCGCTCGACGTCGAAGACGCGGCGCCGCCCTCGGCGTGACTCGTCCCCTCCGTGGCCTCTGGGGCATTCGAGGAGGACTCGACGCTCTCGTCGCGTGCGACGGGCGCGTCAGTGGAAGGGGACGCGCTCACCGCGCTCGGAGCGAACAGCTCGGGCTCGTGGGCCTTTTGCGCGGTGGCGTCGCCGGTCGATTCTTGAGATGGCATGAAGTTCTCTCCGAGGCGGGGGCCGGCGGAGGGGCTTTGCGTATATCGCGCCTCTACCCGCCTGCCAACCGCGGCGGCAGTCGCCCGCCCGACGGCATCCGGTGCGCGAGCGTTCAGCGGGCGATGGGGAGATGCTTGTTCACGCCGCCGCTCCGGTCAATCGAGACCGCAGCGGGGCCGGAAAGCTCGTCCAGTCGCTGGACGAGCCGCTCGGCGATGGCCGTGAAAGCACGTGCGCTTTCCGAGCTGGGCGCCGATTCGACGACCGGGGTGCCGGCGTCTCCCCATTCTCGAACCGCGAGCTCGAGGGGGATCTGACCGAGCAGGGGCGCCTGCGCAAACTCGGCGGCCTTCGCGCCGCCGCCCTTGCCGAAGATCTCGTGGCGCTTTTCACAACCGTCACAGATGAAGAAGCTCTCGTTCTCGACAATGCCGAGGACGGGGATCCCGACCTTCGCCGCCATGGAGAGGCTCTTGTAGACGTCCTGCAGCGCCACCTCTTGAGGAGTGGTGACGACGACCGCGCCACTCGAGCGGATCCGCTGCGCCAGGGTGAGCGCGATATCGCCGGTGCCGGGCGGCAGATCGAGGATGAGGTAATCGAGGTTGCCCCAGTCCACGTCCTTCAGAAACTGGAGGAGGGCACCCTGCAGCATCGGCCCGCGCCACACCACCGCCGCCTTCTCGTCGTCGAGCAGGAAGCCGATGCTCATGAGCTTCACGTCGAAGCGCACGAGCGGCTGGATGCGACTGCCGCTGCTCATCGGGCGACCGGAGATCCCGAACATCGTCGGGACGCTCGGCCCGTACATGTCCGCGTCGAGGAGCCCGACGGACTTCCCTTGACGGCGCAGCGCGAGCGCTAGGTTCGCCGCGACCGTGCTCTTTCCGACGCCGCCCTTCCCGCTCATGACGAGCACGATGTCTTTGACGCCGGGAACGGGATCATCCTCTGCGATCGCGCGCATGCCCGCGTCCGTAGGCCCTGGCGTCCCCCGCGTCAACGCCCGTGGGGCAAGATCCGCGGCGCTTCGTCCGTCAGCCCAGGCGATACAGCCAGGCGAGGAGTGCGCCCACTCCGACGCCGAGCGCGGCGGCCCAGGCGCCGCGGTTCCACTCGGGAACCTCGGGCGAGGGC
>CAYUAW010000151.1:2053-4610 GCA_964442485.1 uncultured Polyangiaceae bacterium | reverse complement strand
GAATCGAATACGGGATCGCGCTCCGGGCTCACCGCGACCGCGGGGACGCTCTCTTCCGCCATGTCATCAGGCCTCTCGGAGAGTGGCGGCGGCTCCACGTAGGGAGGAATCGCATCCGGCGCGTTGGACCACATTTCGACGTCGCGAATCGCGGACGAGATGTGGATCCTCGGCATGGTGGGCATCCTCGGGATGATGGGGCTCTGAAGCAGGGAGTCGGCGAGCGGCTCCCCCCTCGGCTTCCCGGCGATGCGAGCGAGCTGAAGCGACGGGAAGTCGCGTGGTGGGCGGCTGGGATCCGGAAGTTCTGACGACGACATCAATTTGATCTCCGGCAGGGCAGAGGTCGCCCCCAGGATGAATTCGGCTGCGGAACGAGAGCCTTGGGGCGCCGAGTGCGTCTGCGCATGTGACAGGTAAGGTGCGAGCTGCTTCGAGAACACGCGCGCCGAGGCGATGCGGCGCCCCGGGTCGGTCGCCATCGCGGCCGAGACGGCGAGCGTCAGCAGCCGGGGAACCGCGGGGTTCACGTTCGAAAGCGGCTTCCACTGCCCCGCGACCACTCGCTTCAGGATCTCGCCGGAGTCGCCGGCGAAGGGTGGCTCTCCCGCGAGGAGCTCGTACAGCATCACGCCCGCCGAGTAGACGTCGGTGAGCGGCCCGACGTCGTTCGACCGCGCCTGCTCGGGCGCCATGTACAGCGCCGATCCCATGATCGCGTCGTAGCCCTTCAGCGAAACGACGGCCTTCGTCGCGCCGAACTCGAGCAGCTTCACCACGGGCGCGTCGGGCTCGGGATACATGACGAAGACGTTCGTCGGCTCGAGCCCGCGGTGCACCATGCCGAGGCGGTGAGCGGCAGTGAGCCCGGCGAGCACCTGAACGATGAGCTCGCAGGCGTGAGACGGCGGCAGCGCCCCGCGCCGCGTGAGCAGCATCTCCAGCGTCTCCCCCTTGAGGAGCTCCATGACGATGTAGGGAGAGCCCTCAGGTGTGACGCCGTAGTCGTAGACCTCGACGATGTTCGGATGCGATAACTGCGACAGCGCACGGGCGGCCGCGTTGAACTGGTGCCGTAAAGCGTCGCTCTCGCCGAGCTGAGCGTAGGGGAGCTTGAGAGCGACCTTCCGGCCCGTGGCGACCTCTTCGGCCTCGTGAACGGTGCTCTCCGTGCCGCGCCGGAGAACCTTCAGAAAGCGGTACTTTCCGGCGAAGAGCTCCGGCTTTCCGCCGAGCTCGTACGGGCGCTGGGCGTAGGGCTTCAGCGGGGCTTTGCGGGCGCTCATGGAGGGACTCATCATCCGGAACGGTCGCCCCGACCGGGGCTTTAGGAATTTTCCCGCTGACGCCGCGAACGCTGCGTCTCGGGGCAAAAAAAATTGGCGCCCGGTGTCGATCCTGGCGAAGGTCGATCGACCTTGGGGTGTCTCTCAGAGAGACCAACCCGGAAACAAGGAGACACCCATGCAATATCTGCTGATGATCTACGACGCCGAAGCACAGTGGGGAACGATGAGCGAGGCCGAGCGGAACAAGGTCATGGCCGAGTACGGCTCTTTCACGAAGGGCATCGTGGAGAGCAAGAACATGCAGGGCGGCAACCGCCTGCAGCCCGTGTCGACGGCGACCACCGTCAGGGTGCGCGACGGCAAGATCTCGAAGACTCACGGGCCCTTCGCCGAGACGCGGGAGCAGCTCGGGGGCTATTACCTCATCGAGGCGAAGGATCTGGACGAGGCGTGCGCCATCGCCGCCCGCATCCCGGGAGCCCGTCACGGCTCCATCGAGGTGCGACCCATCGCGTCGATGTGACGCGCCGTCGCCCGTCACCTGGGTACCGTGGGTCCGGGGTGCGCCGCCCGCGCATCTCGGGCCCGGTGGACGGATGAGACGGAGCTAGCACGATGACGCACCTGCGAGAAGGGCGCGAGGAGACCCCGATGACTGGCCTGCCGAGCTCCGTCCTGTCCCGCGCGTACCGCGAGCACGGCGTGCGCATTCACGCCGCACTCGTGCGCCGGCTCCACGATCTCGACCTCGCGGAGGACGCCGTGCAGGAAGCGCTCGTTGCCGCCCTCGAGCAGTGGGGAGAGAACGTCCCGAACGACCCCGCGGCGTGGCTCGTGCGCACCGCCTTCCACAAGGCCGTCGATCGCATCCGACGTTCGGCGCTCGATCGTGACAAGCGGAGCGTGCTCGCCGAGCTCGCGGACGCCGACGCCGTGGACGAGCTCCCCGCCGAGGATCTCTTCCAGCACGACGACCCGCTCCGGCTCGTCTTTCTTTGCTGTCATCCCGCGCTCCCCTTCGAATCACAGGTCGCGCTCACGCTGCGCACGGTGTCGTGTCTGACGACGGCGGAGATCGCGCGCGCATTCCTGGTGCCGGAAGCGACGATGGCGCAGCGGCTCGCGCGCGCGAAGGCGAAGATCCGCGACGCGGGGATCCCGTTTCGCACGCCGGACGAGTCCGAGGTGGACGAACGCATCGACGCGGTGCTGTCCGTCGTGTACCTCGTCTTCAACGAGGGCTACGCCGTCACGGCAGGGCAGACGCT
>CAYUAW010000151.1:0-1953 GCA_964442485.1 uncultured Polyangiaceae bacterium | reverse complement strand
GCCTCGCTGTACGAGCTGCTCGGCGCCGTCTCGCCGTCCCCCATCGTCGAGCTGAACCACGCCGTCGCCGTCGCGATGGCGAGCGGCCCGGCCGAGGGCCTGCGCCGTCTCGACGCCCTCGCCGCCCGCGGCGAGCTCGATCGCGAGCACCTGTTCCACGCCGCCCGCGGCGATCTTTTACATCGTGCTGGAAAGCCCTCGGAGGCGCGCGCCGCCTACGAGCGCGCAGTGGCGCTCGTCACCAACGCACCCGAGCGACGATTTCTCGAGCGACGTCTCCGCGAGATCGGGTGATGCCCCCCGGCCCGGAGTGTCCCTGAAACCGTCCATTCCACGAATGTGAAGCGCGAGGGGGCCCGCTCACTGTGGAGACGCTTCGGCCAGCAGGTTGGGCGACGTTTTTCAACGGAATTTTAACGGAGACGCGTCGGAGGCGGGGCGGAAGCCATGCCGAAGCCGGAAGCGGGCCGATTGCGACTGACAACGCGGGAGGCCCCCGGGTACTATGCGCGGCTACGGTTTCGCGAAAAGTTACGAAGCCGTGCCCGGTTCGAGTGCATCAAGTGTGAAACCGGACCGTCAAACGGTAGCTGGGGTCGCGTCATTCGGGGCCCCCTTTCATTGAGTAAGTAAAGAAGGAGCGCTTCGCATGAATAGGAAACTTCGAGGTCTGTTGTTCACCGTCCCGGGCATCGCCCTCGGCATCATCAGTGCGCAGAGCTGCAGCGCCGCCAAGGCCCTCCCGGGCGTCGGTGACCTGGCCAAGCAGTGCGGACTGGTCTGCCCCGACACCGGCGTCGCCGATGGCAACGCCTCGATCTCCGGCATCGCCAGCATCGACGGCTTCTTCAGCACGTGCGTGGATTTCCAGACCACCGCCACGGGCATCACCGACGGAATCCAGGGCGAGCTCGACGCGATCGCCGCGTCAGTCGGCGCCGCGGCCGGCGACAGCGCGGACCTGAAGGCGAAGCTCGCTGCGAAGATCAAGGCAAACGTCGACGGTAGCCTGACCGTCAAGTACCAGCCTCCGGAGTGTACCGTCTCTGCCAAGGCGACCCTCCAGGCGCAGGCCAAGTGCGACGCGAGCGTCGACCCTGGCTCCGCGTCCGTGAAGTGCCAGGGCAGCTGCACCGCGAAGGCGGGCGTGATGGTGGACTGCGGCGCGAGCGCGAAGCTCTCGTGCACGGGCACGGCGCCAATGCTGAAGTGCAGCGGCACCTGCCAGGGTGAGTGTCAGCTCGACGCGGCCGCGTCGTGCTCCGGCACCTGCAACGGCACCTGCTCCGGCAACTGCAGCGTGAAGGACGCGAGCGGCAACTGCGCGGGCAGCTGCGACGGCATGTGCAAGGGCTCCTGCCAGCTCAGCGCCGCGGCCACCTGCAGCGGCTCGTGCAAGGGCTCCTGCACGTACCAGCCGGCCATGGCGATGTGCGACGCGAGCGCGCAGGCGCACTGCGACGCGACGGGGAGCGCCCAGGTCGATTGCCAGGGAACTTGCACCGGCCAGGTGACACCGCCCATGGCGAAGGCGGAGTGCCAGGCGAGCGCAAAGGCCAACGCGAGTATCAAGGCGGAGTGCAAGCCTCCGTCGCTCGACGTGCAGTTCAAGCTCCTCGCCTCGGTGTCGGGGGACGCGATGGGAACGGCAACGTTCCAGTCCTGGCTCGAGGGCTTCAAGCTCCACGTGTCCAATATCCTCGCGTTCAAGGCGAAGCTCGACGGCCTCGCGAGCGTCGGAGGCGATCTCGGCGCAAGCGGAGAAGCCGCGATCAAGGGCTCGATCAACGCGATCGGCGACCTGAACGTGAAGACCACGGTCGGTGTCGGCTGCGCGCTCACGGAGCTCCCGAAGGCCATCAAGGTCGTGACCGACGCCGCGGCCACGCTTACTGCGACGGGCAAGACGACGGTCGACGTCCTCGGCTCGGTCGGCGTCTCCTGACGCTGACG
>CAYUAW010000150.1:10340-16091 GCA_964442485.1 uncultured Polyangiaceae bacterium | reverse complement strand
GATGCGGAACTACTTACTCCGCAACGCAGCACGAATCTTCTCGGCCAGGGTGACCGCCGATAGCGGCTTCGTGAGAAGGTCGTGGATGCCGAGGGCGCGCACCGCGTCGAGCGTCAAGCTGGCGTTGAATCCGGTGGCCAGGAGCAGCGGCGTGCCGGGTCGGGCTCGCTGGATTTGCTGAGCGACGTCCACGCCGGTCATGGCGGGCATCGTCAGATCGGTGATCACCAGATCGAACGCAGTCGGATCGGCGCTGAAGAGCGCCACGGCTTCGGCCGCTCGCGTGCGAGTCGTGGTCACGTAGTTCAGCCGGTCGAGCAGCTTCTTTGCGGCCGAGCAGAGGACGGGCTCGTCGTCGATGAACAGGATTCTCTCCCGGTTGCCGAACTCGAGTGGCTCTTCTCGCGCCAGTTCGACCTCGGGAGCACTCTCCTCGAAGACCGGCAAGAGCACGTGGAACCTGGAACCGACGGAAGGTTCGCTCTCGACGACGATGACGCCGTCGTGATCCTTGACGATGCCGTGCACGACGGAGAGCCCGAGCCCGGTGCCCTCCCCTGGCTTCTTCGTGGTGAAGAACGGCTCGAAGACGCGCGCCACCGTCTCCTGTGTCATGCCCGCGCCGTCGTCCGTCACGGTGAGCTCGACGTACCTGCCAGGCCCCAGATTCGCCCTTCGATGCGCGTGCTCCGGCCCATCGTGACACCGGAGCCGTAGCTCGATGCGGCCGGGCTTGCCCCCTATCGCATGGGCCGCGTTGGTCGCGAGATTCAGGAGAACCTGGTGCATCTGGGTTGGATCGGCGTGCACCCGCTCGGCCTCCGGACCCGCATCCACGATGAGCTCGATGGTCGCAGGCAAGGTCGCGCGCAGGAGCCGGTGCACCTCGGCGATGATGGGCCCGAGCCGGATCGGTCGCCGCTCGAGAGGATGACGGCGGCCGAAGGTCAGGATCTGCCGGACCAGCTCCTTCGCGCGCTCACCGGCGCGCTGCACTTCGCCCAGGCTCTCGAGCACGCCGGGGAGAGCCGCTGCGTCGAGCTTGGCTATCTCGGTGTAGCCCAGCATCGCGCCCAGGATGTTGTTGAAGTCGTGCGCGATGCCGCTCGCCAGCGTGCCGAGCGACTCGAGCTTCTGAACCTGGCGCAGCTCTTCCTCGAGCTCCGCCTTGGCAGCCTCACTGCGGCGCTGCTCCGTGACGTCGTGCACCCCGACGATGATGCAGCGCTCGCCTCCGAGCTCGATGAAATCGGCGCTGGCGAGGGCAGTGCGCTCTTCGCCGCTGGCGTGCTTGAACGCAATCTCGATATCGCGCGCTGGGTCACCGTTCGACCAGAGCTGGTAGGCGCGTGCGCGCCGCGAGGCCGCGACGATGCCGAGCTCCTCCGGCGTATGCCCGAGCAACTGGTCGCGCTGGAACCCCGTGGTTCGCTCGTAGGCGTCGTTGACCTCGATGAGTCTTCCCGTGGCGAGGTTCGCTATCGACAGCGGGTGCGGGCTCATCCGGAACGCCTTGTGAAACTTCTCTTCGGACTCGCGCAGGGCTCGTTCCGCGGCGCGCCGGTCGGTGACGTCCTGGATCGCGTTGACCAGGTATGGCTCGCCGGCGATGTCCACGCGCTCCGCGGACATGAGATAGGTCCCCACCTTCCCCGCGCGGTTACGAAGAGACGCCTCGAAGCCGCGAATCGATCCGTGCCGTTCGAGCTCCTCGACGTAGGCTCGCCGATCGGCGGGGTCCGCCCAGAGACCGAGCTCCACCGTCGTGGCACCGATGACCTCCTCGCGTGAGTATCCGAAGTAGCTCTCGAAGGCGCGATTGATTTCCAGGATGCGACCGGATTCGACGGAAGTGATCGAGTTCGAGATCGGGCTCGCCCGGAAGGTATTGGTGAAGAGTGCAGCCGATTCCCGGAGCGCGCGCTCGGTTTCTCTGGAATGCTCGACGAGGGTTCGATAGCGCTCCTCGGCGTCGCGCAGGGCGTCGTTCTCGGCCCGACACGCCGACTGGTCGGGCGAATCAGCTGAGCGTTCCCGAGGAGGGTTCGGCATCGAGTCGCTGCTATCCGTGGGCTGCTCGCCAGAGGACTGGGCAGATCCCCCGACTGCGAACGAGCAATAGTACAGGCCTGACGAGGGGACGCAATCCCTGCCCCGGTCCACGCCCCAGCGATGAGACTCAGAGCGCTCGGAAAGCACTATGCTGCCACGCGGACCAGAGGCTCGATGATGAAGGACCAGAGTCAGTCGGTACGCGACGAGAGCTTGTGGCAACGAATCTTGCTGGTGGGTCTGACCGGCGCAGTCCCATTGTTCGTGGTTTCGCTGGTCCTCCTGAACGTCGCTTACAGCGACGCGATCGAATTCGGCGTTCGAGAGCAGCGCGGCAACGCCTTTCAGGGTTCACTCGAGGGATTGCTCGAGCTCTTGCCGCGCTATGAACTGGCTGCGCGCCAGGAGGTCGCGGGCGAGACGGAACCGCGCCTCGAGCTTTCGGATGTGGAGCGGAAGATCGACGCGGCGCTGCGCGTCGTCACCGCGGACCTCGGCGGTGAGGTCGGGCGCGCGCTGGGATTGACCGATGCGGCGCCCGGCAGCCGAAACTCGATTGCCCTCCAGGCGCAATGGGACGAGCTCAAGCGGGCTCCACGTTCGGTCGTCGCATCGGGCGAGGCGGTGAGCCGGCTCTCGGACTCCGTTCACGACATGATCCGGCGGACGGGCGACCGCTCCAATCTGATCCTCGACGACGACCTCGACAGCTTCTACTTGATGGATATCACGCTCGGCGCGCTGCCCGAGACGCAGCAGCGAATCGCCGACGTCACCCTGCGCGTCTCGGACTGGCTGCGGAGCGGCCGGGTAAGAGCGAACGAAACGCGGATCGCCGTCATGGCGGAGATGCTTCGCCATGACGATCTCGCGCGAGTCACCCGGGACGCGCAGATCTCGCTGAGCGAAGACTCGCGCTTCAACGGCGTCAGCCCGTCGCTGCATCTCACGCTGCCCCCGGCCGTCCAGGGGTTCGAGGCCGCCGCCGGGCGCTTCCTCGCGCTGCTCGACCGCGTGGCAGCGGACGAAGCCGTCCCGGTCCGCGACTTCGAGGCCGCCGGTCTCGACGCACACGCGGAGAGCTTTCGCCTTTTTCGAACCGGCGCGAGCGAGCTCCATCGGCTTCTTTCCATTCGCGTCGACGCCATCCGGAACAGACGTCTGCGCGGCTATTCCATCATCATCGCGACGCTCGCCCTCGCCGCCGCCGTGATGGGCATGATCATGCGCAACCTGCTGGCGTCTCGATACGCGGAGATCATGAGGACCCAGGGAGAGCTGCGGGCGAAGGAGACCCAGCTACGTGCGGTCGGCGACAACTTGCCGGGTGGCATGGTGTACCAGGTCATGCGGGACTTCGACGGCACGATGCGCTTTCTTTACGTGAGCGCCGGCATCGAACACCTTCACGGCGTTCCGGCCGAGGCGGCGCTCTCGGACTCGGCGGCGCTCTACGGGCGCATCCTGCCGGAAGACCTGCCGCTGGTGCGCGATGCCGAACGCGAGTCGCTGACGCGAAAGGCCGCCTTCAAGGTCGTCGTCCGGATGCGCGCTCGCGACGACGCGGTCCGATGGATGGAGCTCATCTCCGCGCCCCGGCATCTCCCCGATGGGCGTGTCGTATGGGACGGCATCGAGCTCGATATCACCGATCGAAAGCTGGCAGAGGCAGCGAGCAAAAACTCGGAACAACGCTTCACTCACATCTTCGACAACAGTCCCATTCCGATCACCCTCAGCGGCTCCGACGGAAAATTCATAGCTGCCAACGACAGCTTCATGAAGTTCAGCGGCTTCACCCGCGAGGAGGTCATCGGGCACATGGCTCTGGAGCTCGGGATCTATCCCGAGCCGAGCCAGCGCGCCTACATCATGGAACAGCTGCGCCTGCACGGACGGTTGCACGGGCACGAGCAGGCGTTCCGCACGAAGTCCGGGAAAGTTTGCCAAACCGTGATGTGGCTCGACCTCATGACAATCGGTGGAGACCAGTGCATCCTCGTGATTGCGACGGACGTGACCGAACAGAAGGAGGCCGCCCAGCAGCAAAGGGAGCTGGAGGAGCAGCTGCGGCAAGCGCAAAAGCTCGAGGCGATCGGGACCCTGGCTGGCGGCATTGCTCACGATTTCAACAACATCCTGGGCGGCATCGTCTCGTATACCGAGCTGTCCAAGCTGGAGAATCCCGGCAACGAGACGTTGCAGGAGAACCTCGACGAGGTCCTGAAGGCGAGCACTCGCGCCGCGACGCTGGTCCGGCAGATTCTCTCCTTCAGCCGGCATCAAAAAGAGGCGCGCACGAACCTGCAACTTGCCCCGATCGTGAAGGAAGCACTCTCGCTGCTGCGCGCCACGTTGCCCTCCACGATCACCCTCCAGCAGAGGATCGGCGGCGCGTTACCCGACGTGCTCGCCAATCCGACGCAGGTTCATCAGATCATCATGAACCTGTGCACGAACGCCGCGCACGCGATGCGAGGCAAGCAAGGGCAGCTCACGGTCGAGGTCGACGAGACGAAGGTCGAGGAGACCGCACAGCGGCGCCACGTCGAGCTCCGGCCCGGCAACTACGTGTACCTGACCGTCACCGACACCGGCCACGGCATGGACGCCGCCACGTCGAAGCGGATCTTCGAGCCGTTCTTCACCACGAAGGGTGCGGGCGAGGGCACGGGGCTCGGCCTCTCGGTGGTCCACGGCATCGTGAAGGAGTACGAAGGCGCGGTCACCGTCGACAGCGAGCTCGGGCGAGGAACGAGCATCTCCATTTACCTGCCCGCACGGCCTGCCATCGAGGAGCGGCCGCCGATCGCCGCCGCAGAAATCCCTCGTGGCAATGGCGAACGAGTGCTCTTCGTCGACGACGAACCGGTGCTCGGTGACGTTGCGCGGAAGATGATGCAGCGCCTCGGCTACAGGGCGGAGGTCTTCCAGAGCTCGGAAGCCGCGCTCGCGGCCTTCCAGAAGGAGCCGACCACCTACGACGTGCTGATCACCGACCTCACCATGCCGGAGATGACGGGTGTGGACCTCGCGCGTCGCGTGCTTTCCATCCGACCGACCTTGCCGGTCATCCTGGTCTCGGGCTCGAGCGGACCTCTCACTGTCGCCGAGCTCGGCGAGATGGGCATCCGCGAGCTCCTCGGCAAACCCCTCGACTACGCCACGCTCGCGCGCGTTCTGAGTCAGATGCTTCAGCCGTGAGCTCAGGGACTACAGCGTCGCCAGCAATAGCCGGAGCACCGACGAAAACTCGCCACGAGGGATCCGGATGCCCGTGGCCTTCTCGTGCAACGGAGGCAGCCACTCCACGACCTCTCCTGCGTCGCCGAAGACGCGCATCGGGAACTGCTCCGGCACGAGCATGCGTACGCCGGTGATGGCGGCACGCATTGCGCCCGCCCAGAACCCGGCACCTTGCACCACGATCGCAAGGCAAGCGCGCTGATCGCGATAACGCGTCATGAGCTTCTTCACGCCGGCGCGGGCCTCCGGAGTCGGCAGACCCGCGTTGCTCGCGATCAGATAGACGACCGAGACTCCCTCCGGATGCTGCTCGTTCATCGACTCCCTCGCGCGGGTGATTCGGTCCACGGCGGCGCCGGTGGCTCGCGTCGACCAGCAGGCGAGCATGATGTTCCTCCAGGAATAGAATGCGAACCGGCCCGGCTCGGCGTCGAGCAGATCGAGGCCGAGGCT
>CAYUAW010000150.1:0-10240 GCA_964442485.1 uncultured Polyangiaceae bacterium | reverse complement strand
AGGAATAGAATGCGAACCGGCCCGGCTCGGCGTCGAGCAGATCGAGGCCGAGGCTCTCGTTCGGTGCCATAGGGAACGGGCTAGAAACGTCTTCCTCGGGCGCGATTCAGGAGGATACGACGGACAGGGTGCCCGAACTCGGAAGCGGGCCTTGCGTCGCCTGACCGACGCTGAAAACGTACAGTCGACAGCCGACGTGGGGGTCATCCTCCCTTGTTTGCTCGACCACTTCCAGGATCTGGTACCGCGCGCCGTCCGGGTCGGCGACGTGAAATGGACAGTGCGGGACGTCGCCACCGCGAATGTGGAAGACATGTCCGGCTGCATCTACTGAATTGCCGATGACTGTGAATGTGGCCATCAGAAGACCCTACGCGCGATCGTCGAGAAAGGGCGTCGAGGTCGCGTCGTGGGCCTTCTTTCCGGTCGCAGTGCAGCGGAGGCGCCGGGCGCCCTGCGTTGGCCGCCCGATCGCGTGGGGCGATTCGCCGCGCCCACCGGCCGTCCCGTCCGTGGGCTCCGAGCGTATTCAGGCATCTACCCGTCCAGATACATCGGGCGCGGATCATGCAGCCTCCGCCACCATGATTTCCATGTCGGCAGCAACAGCGCCCGCCGTGTCAGGCAACGGCGCGACGGAACCGACTCTCCGGCGTCCAATCACGGTGCAGAGCTTCGGCGCCACCGATCGTGGCAAGGTGCGCACCTCGAACGAGGACCAGTTCGTGGTCGCCACGCTGATGCGTGCCCTGTGGATCCGGCAATCAAGTGTGCCGCAGGCGAACGTTCAGTACGCCGACGATCGCGCTCACGCGTTCGTCGTGGCCGATGGCATGGGTGGCGCGAAAGGCGGTGAACGGGCCAGCGCCCTCGCCGTGGGCGCAATCGAGGGGTTCTTGCTCAACGCGCTGCGCTGGGTCCTCGAGCTCGACGCCGCGGAGGACGCCAGCGCTCTGCATGAATTCCAGGCGGCTGTCCGCCGGGCGGATGCCTGCGTTTACGGGGCAGCATCGACCGATCCCGCGTTGCGTGGGATGGGAACCACGCTGACCATGGCCTACAGCGTCGGCTCGGACCTGTTCGTGGCGCACGTGGGAGACAGCCGCTGCTACCTGAAGCGGTCAGGCGAGCTGCACCAGCTCACTCACGACGACACCTTCGTGCAAGAACTGGTGGAAAATGGCGTCCTCAGCCCGAGCGAGGCGGTTCATCACAGCCTGCGCCACATGATAACGAACGTCGTGGGTGGCACGACACCAGGGGTGCGCATCGAGGTGCATCACCTCACCATCCAACCGGGAGATCTGCTGCTCCTGTGTACCGATGGCCTCACGAACATGCTGTCGGACAGTCGCATTCAGGCGGTTCTCCAGGCAGCACCGGACCCCGAGCAGGCGTGCGGCGAGCTGATCCGGCTCGCGAACATCGGGGGCGGTACGGACAACGTCACTGTCGCCGTTGCGCTCTATTCGTGATCTCCCGCGACGATGCTCAGAGCGCGGCGCAGTGCTCGGTCTTCACCTTGAAAGCCTGGAAGGCG
The DNA here is from genome assembly GCA_964442485.1 of uncultured Polyangiaceae bacterium. GTDB lineage: Bacteria > Myxococcota_A > Polyangia > Polyangiales > Polyangiaceae > DASZVB01. The sequence goes on along the minus strand of CAYUAW010000150.1, from coordinate 8,700 downwards.
TGAAACGACTTGCTCAGGTACGCGTCGTGACAGGTCGGCGTCGCCGGGCCGTTGGTCGCTGCGCACCAGTCGCCCATGGGTAGACCGTTCGCCGGGTCCGAGGGGTTCCACAGCGCCGATTTGCGGCAGCGCGTCTCGGTCGCAGTCGCCCACTTGTTCGCGATCGACACGTCCTTCGTCGGGTAGCTCACGCAGAGGGTCTGCTGCAGCACGACGGAGTACACCTGCTCGAGCTCGGTGATGAGGAAGTAGCCCTGGGCGTAAGCGTCGCCTTCGCCCGTGTCCGCGTCGAAGATGCCGCCCCAGGCCGGCTTGGTTGCGGTCATGCCGGGGTCACTGCAGCCCTGGGTGGGATCCAGGTTGTTCGGCAGATACTTGCCGATGCAGTTTGGCGACTGTGGATCGTTCACACGGTACTTGATCTCCGCCTCGCGAATCGGGATGGCGATGAGCGACGTGGGCCTCGGGTCCGTCGCGTTCGCCTTCGGATCGTAGATGACCTGCCAGGAAACGGGTGAATAGCCGTGGGTCGTGCCGGTGGCCCTGTCGTAGTAGAACACGCCGGCGAAGCCGGCCATGCCGAGGTCGCCGGTCGGGGACAGCCGCTGCAGCAACATGGCGCGATCGGCTGCCACGTTGAAGTCGGCGGGGAGCATCTTGTTCTTGCCCGCGGTGACCTTCCATGGCTGCGGCATTGGCGCCGGCAACCCAGGTGGCCAGTTCGTGGTCGGGCTCATCTGGGAGGCCGGCAGCGAGAAGTCGTAGCCCTTCTCGGGCGCGGCGCTGTTGGCCTTGTAGTCGGCGATGTCCTTCCATCCGCCGGCGGGGTTGGCCGCGTCGACACCGGTGCCGATGTCCGCGAAGCAGAGGCCGCCGCTCGTCGCCGCAGCGGTGTCGGTGACGTACGTCGTGTAGCCTAGCGTCGAGACGCCCGCCGTGAGATCGAGATCGAGCGCCTGCATGTAGCCCGAAGCCCCCGTCGGGGTATTGCAGGCTGCCTCGTTCAGCTGAGTGAAGGTGTTGAGAATCTGGAGCACTTGGGGGATCGTGTTCCCTTTCGGCGCGGTGATGTCGATCCACGTCTGGCGGAGCTGCATGTGATCCGGCGTGTTCGCGATGCGCGCCATGCACCCGCCGCCGGGGCCCATCGGCCCGGCGGAGTAACAGGTGGCGCTCGACGGGCAGCAGGCGTTCATGCACGTCACGTTCATCCCGGTGCCGAGGCCGGTGGAACCGCCGACGGGCGTGCTGCCACCGCTCGAAGAGACGCCGATGCCTCCGTTACCCGGCGTTGAACCGCTCGAAGCGGTCGAGCCGCTCGAGCCGCCTGCATTCGCAAGGGTGGCCTGACCGGCGCCGACGGAGGTGTCACCGCACGCAGCGACGACGCCGAGCGCCGCGCTCGAGCTTGCGGTGACGAGAATTCCCAGTGCGGAGACCTTGCGAATCATGGAGCTTTCGCGGAGCACGGCTCATGCCAGCGCTCGAACACTGGAAATGCCGCGGGGCTGCGGACGGCGTCTCGAAATCGAGACGCGATGGCGTCTCTTTTTTGAGAAGATAGACTGGCGCACTTCGTCGCCGTCGTGCCCACATCAAGGTTCAGCAGAAGAACCTGAAATAGGGTTGACCATGGGTCGGGAGTCGGGTGGGCGCCGGCGCGTCAAGAAGCACACGGTGGCACGGCAAAGTAGCCGTCGAAATTTTGACGCTGGTCTCGTCTTCCGCCGCGTTGCGCGAGGAGTTCGGCGCGGCCCATGGCTTGCTAGGGGGGCGCATGGCCGCCGCTCCGATTCCACTAGAGACGCCGCCCTGTCCCCTCTGTGGCTCCCCGGGAGGGGGCATCGTGGTGGGCACGAAGGGTCGGTTCGACATGGACGTCCGCAACATCGCGTGCCACGAGTGCGCGCTCGTCTATCAGTCGCCGCGCCCGACGTATGCGGCGATGATGGAGTACTACGCGGGGGAATACCGGCGGCAGTACGCAAACGTCCGCTTCCCGAACGGCGATGACACCGTCGGACTGGGTGAACCGGGCTACGAGGCGGCGATGGACGCGTGGCACCGGTTCCAGGCCGAGGCGTCCGCAAAGCTCTCCACCCCGGCGCCCGGCGCGCGTGTCCTGGAGATCGGGTGCCGTCACGGGCGAACGCTGAGCATCATGCGAGAGCGGTTCGGCATCGAGCCTCACGGGATCGAGCCGGGGCCAGAGGAGGCGGCGCTCGCGAATGCCGCCGGAGTCCGCTGCTTCAACGGGACGCTCGAGGCGTTCGAGCCGGGGGACCTCCGGTTCGACGTCATCCAGCTCTTCCACGTGTTCGAGCACCTGTACGACCCGCTCGACGCGCTCGTCCGTATGCGCCGGCTCCTGTCACCGGGGGGCCGCATCGTGATCGAGGTCCCCAACGTGCATCAGCCGTACGGGTTGCTCGAAGAGAACTTCTTCCAGAACGCCCACACCACGAACTTCAGCGCAGAGACGCTGCCGGCCATCCTCGCACGCGCCGGCCTGATCTCGAAGCACCTGGTCGACGAGGAAGTGCTCTTCGTGCTCGCCGTGCCGGACGGCGAAGCCAGCGAGCTGCCTCGTCCCTTCTCGCACGACATGCTGGCCCCGCCTCGGCATCCGGCAACATGGGTTGCCGAACGGCTCGCGACCTACCATCAGCTCGAGAAGCTCGACCACCTCCTGCACCGTCACGGCCCGTCGATGGAGCTCCTGCAGATGCTGACGAAGCTGCTCCAGGGACCGTCGTTCGTCCCGCACACCGTCCGGGTGGTCACCAGGACCGTCGAGTACTTCGTCGCCCGGAACGCCCCGCGTGCCGCGGCCGCGATCGCAGCGTCCGCCGCCATGGGCGCGGACACCGACGAGGTCCGCGAGGGCTTCGAACAGCTCGCCGCAGCCGTCGGCGCGAACGCAGCCTGAGCTCGAAATGGACCTCGCCTCGCCGACCGGGCTGACGGCTGAACCGTCCGCGCCCGGGGCGCGCTCGCTGCGCGATGGGCGACGCGGCCGCAGCCTCGACGCGCTGTACGCCGCGGCGATCGTCACCATCGTCGCCACCGGTGTCGTCGTGCGGTCACGAGGCGTTCTCGCATTCCCCTTCTGGCTCGACGAGTGTTCGTGGGCGACCTTCCTGATGGAGAAGCCCCTGGCGGAGCTCGTCATACGTCCCATCGGCTTCATGGGCCTGAGCAAGGCCATGGCGGTCGTCTTCGGCCCCAGCGTGGGAGCGCTGCGCTGTGTTCCGTGGGTGGCCGGCATTGCCACGACCGTGCTCTCCCCCTTTCTCGCGCGGCGGCTCTTCTCGGCGAGGGCAGCGCGTTTGCTGTTCGTCGCCGCCATCGCGTTCAACTCCGAGGCCATAAACTACGCCAAGGAGTTCAAGCCGTACTCGCTCGGGCTCTTCCTGCACTGCACAGTGCTGTTTCTCACGCTGAACTACCTGCACACTTCGAAGACGCGCGACCTGCTCGTGGCGCTCGCCGTCGCGGTCGCCGCAGTGCTGTTCACGCAGGACATCGTGTTCGCGTATCCGGGTGCCCTGCTGGCCGTCCTGATCTTCGCGAGCCGGCGGCGACGATGGCCGGAAATTGCGGCGATCGTGGTCGCTGGCGCGACGGCGCTCTCGCTGATCACCCTGCAGTACGTGTTCATCTGGAGCAAGCTCGAGCAGGGCGAAAGCCGGATCTGGGGTCACAAGTACGACGTCTTCTTCACCGGTCGTGACGCCGGAGGCGCGTGGCTGGGCTGGGCATTTCACAAGTACCTGGACCTTGCAGCGTTCCCCGGGATAACGCGCCTCGAATGGCATGCGTCGTGGCTGACGGCGAAGTCACTGGCAACGCTCGTGTCTCTGTCGGCGTTCGTCTGGGTGACGCTACACGTGCTCGGCGTGGTCGCGATCGTATCGAGGAAGCATGTGTCGCTCGCCCTCCTGCTCCTCTTGCCATTGCTGGTGATGGTGATCCTCAATCGCGCCGGCTTCTGGCCATTCGGGGCATTTCGCACGAACCTGTTCACCCTGCCTTACACGTCTGCCATTGCCGGCGCCGCCTTCGACTGGGCCCCGACCGCGGCGAGCGATCGCGCGCACCCGAGGGTCCGCTGGCTCCCGTTCCTCCCGGCCTTCGCGCTGGTGATCTTCCCGAGTCTGCTGCTCTACGATGGCTGGCAACGCATCGCCCACAATCCGCCCCACGCGCTGGTCATGCCGGAGATCGTCGAGAACCTCGTCCAGATGCAGGGCGAAGCCGTGCCACCCGAGCCCCAGCTGCTCGTCCTGGACGCCTATAGCTGCGACCCCTGGAACTACTACACGAAGTACAATCCCTCGGTCGTGAACACATGGGGGGCGAAGCTCCAGGGCAGATTCAGCGCGGTCTGCGCAGAGACTGATCGCGCCTCGGTCGACGCGCTGAGAGGCGTCGCGCCGGGTGAGCACGCATGGAGCCTCTTCGTCGGCACCTACACGCGGCAATTCCCCGGCTTTCATCGCATGCTCAACCGGCGCTTCCAGATCGAGAAGCGCGCGAACGTCGGCGCAGCCGTCACGGTCGAGTTCACGACGCAGTAGTCGACCCCGGCGCAGGTCATCCCGGCGAAGGTCGGGGTGTTGACGGCGGACTTTCGTCGGCGCCTGGAAAAAACCGAGCGGCCTTCAATCGCGGGTGCTGGCGTTTTCCCGACGAAGGCAACGCCCAGGGACGGTATCGTCCCGGCGCGCGGCGGCGGTTTCACTCCCGGAGTCAGCCTGGTCCCCCCCGCCGTCTGCGGTCGCAGGCGGAGCGCCGCGTGCCGACCTGGATGAGATTGCCGAAGGCTACCCGACGATCGAAACCACGCCGCACCGTCGCGTTTGGTCTCACCGTCGCACTCCTCGGTTGCTTTACGTCGCGCGGCGCTCGGGCGGACACGCCACACGCTGCTGGCGCAGAGCTCCCTGCTGACATGCAGGCCTCCGCCACGACGTCCGAGGGCGCGGTGTCCGTCGCCTACGAGCTGCCGCCGGGCTGTCCGTCCATCGACGACTTCGAGCGAGACGTCCAGCAGCGCGCACCCCGTGCGCGGTTCACGATGAACGGGGCCGTGCGAAAGTTTCGCGTCGGCGCGCGGCCCGACGCCGCGGAGTGGGTCGGCGAGGTGACGGCGATTCCCGAGGTCGACGCCTCGTCCGTTCGCCGTGTGCGCGGCGCGACGTGCGCAGAGGTCGAAAGTGCCCTCGCGCTGATCGTCGCGCTCGCGCTCGATCCCGGAGCCCTTCGCGAGCCCGGGAGCGCTGACGGCGCAGCGACGGGTCAGAGCGCTCCCGGCCTGCCCCCCTCGACGCCGCCAGCGGCGCCCCCACCGGTGATCGTGCCGGAGGCCCCGCCTCCGCGGGTGGTGCTACCGCCACTGGTCGAAACTGCTCGAGGCTCCGCCGAGACCGGCCACCGGTACCACTTCAGGGCGTCATGGGGAGCCGGCGCGCTCGCCGCGCTTGGCGTCGCTCCGGCAGCGCTGTTCGGGTTCGGGATCTCCGCCGACGTCACACCGGCCAGGGATCGGCTCCTGACGTGGCTCGTTCGCCTCTCCGCTTCCGAGCTTTTCCCCCGCGAGGTCGGCAATCCGCTGAAAGCACGCTTCACCGGGCAATTTTTTTCCCTCGAGGGCTGTCCGGTTCGACTTTCGCTGGGACGCGTCGTGAGCCTACTGCCGTGCGTGGGGCTCGAAGCGGGCGTTCTCGAGGTGGGGGGCCTCGCCCAACCGCACCTCGCGACGACGCAGAATCAAAATGCGCCCTTCATTGCGGTGATCGAGCCTCTTCGCGTGGCCGCGCGACTTGGAAGGCTGTTCAGCCTGGAGGTCGACGGGACGCTCGGGGAACCGCTCCGGCACGATTCGTTTGGATATTCGCGTCCCCCGGTCCATGTGCACACGATACCCACTGTCACTGGATCTTTCGGTCTCGGGTTGAGAATCAATCAAGATTTTTTCTGATCAGTTCTCGAGAGCGAAACCATCATCCGGACGATGAGCTCATCGACCGCGGCGACCGAGCCGTGGGACCTCGGTCTGCACGCCGACGGGGGTCCACACGCGCACGTGCACGCGCTCGTGACTTCGCACTTCGATTCCATCTGGAGGCTTTTGCGGCGGCTCGGTGTGCCCGAGTCGATGGTTGACGATGCGGCCCAGCAAGTCTTTCTCACGGCCACCAGGAAGCTGTCGCAGATCGCGCCGGGGAGCGAGTTCAGCTTTCTGTTCGGAGTGGCGCTCCGCGTGGCGGCCGACGAGCGGCGCAAGGCCGGGCGCCGCGTCGAGGTGGCGGGCCTGGAAGAGTCGGCGATCCGCGACGACTGCGCCACACCCGACGAGCTCGTCGATCAGAGAAAGGCCCGGGCAGTGATGGACCTCGCGCTCGAGTCCATGCCGCTCGGGCTGCGCTCCGTCTTCGTGCTGTACGAGATGGAGGAGATGACGATGGCCGAGATCGCCGTGATGCTCGCCATCCCGACCGGCAGCGTCGCTTCGCGGTTGCGCCGGGCACGCCAGCAGTTCCACGAGTACGTGCGCCGCTATCGAGCGAAGTGGGAAGGCTCGCGGGTGAAGCCATGAACGATCCCAAGCGGCTTCGCGAGACGCACGCATCGGAGCTCGAGGGCCTCCTGCTCGAGTCGGTGCGAGCAGACACACCTTCGTCTTCGGCGCGCGCGCGGACACTTGCCGCCGTTGCGATCGGGGTGGCGGCGGGTGGTGCAGCCATCGGCGCTGCCGGTTCCGCCTCGGCTGGCGTGCCCGCCAGCAAGGTGGGCTGGGCTCTCGTCACCGCCAAGTGGCTTGCCGTCGGGGCCGGCGCTGGCGCCGTCGTGGCCGGGACCCTCGTCGGGCCTCTGCACGGATTGATGGAGGAACATTCCGCACCGTCGCGAGCCGGCAGCAATCCGGCGCGCATCGTCGCGCCATCGCGCGGGCGAGTGGCAGCCCCACCGCCGGCCGTTGCCGGGAACGAACCTGCCGAGCCGCGCGGCACGGAGCCTGTCGTATCGTCGTCCGGAGCACGCATCGCAACGGCGGGCGCCGTGCCCATGGAGCGCGTCGCGCCGGTGGTTGCCGCCGTCACCGAGCACATCCCCGACGGCACGGCGTCGCTCGTCAATCCGAAGGCGTCGACGAACACGCTACCTGAAGAAGTCGCCTTTCTCGACGCGACCTCGCGCGCTCTGCGCGAGAACGATCCGGCGCGCGCGCATGCGTCGCTCGATGCCTATGCCGCGCGGTTCGGCGTCGGCAACCTCGGCCCCGAGGCGACCGCGCTGCGCATCGAGGCGTTCCTCGAGCAGGGGGATCGCCTGCGCGCCGAGCAGATCGCCGGGACGTTCCTCGCGCGGAACCCGCACAGTCCGCACGCCGCGCGGCTCCGCGCGCTGCTCGGCATTCGCGCGACTCGCTAGGTATTTCGACTGATTGCACGGTGGTGAGGAGGAGGATCGGATGAAACGAATTCACGCAGCATGGGTTGGGTCGCTCCTGGTCGTCGGTTGCGGCAGCCAGGATCACACGCTCGGACTGGGACAAGCCCCGGCCGTACGAAGCCCGGATACGTCAGCCGCGAACACCCCGGAGCCCGGGAGCGGCGGCGCGGACGGAGCCCAGGCTCCAGACACGATGGTCAGCAGCGGCGCGGGCGGAGCTCCGGTTCCAAGCGCGATGGCCGGTACCGGTGGCGCAGTGCCGAGCGCGGTCGACCCGGGTGTCGTCGCAACGGGCGGCGCGTCGAACGGCAATGCGAGCGCTTCCGGCGGCGCACCAGCGTCCGGGGCGGCAGGAGCCGTCAGCTCCGGCGCAGCCGGCGGGGCGGGCACCCCCACGAAAGTCACAGGCGTCGCGCCCGTCATCCCGCAGATCGCGGGAGATTGCCCCGTGTGGGCGAACGGGACCATCACGTTCATGGGGCTGGACGGTGTCCAGCTGGCCGTCGGTCCCAAGCCCCAGGCTCCGTCGGCGCCGATGCTCGTCTACTGGCACGGCACTGGCTCAACTTCCGATGAGTACACCTTCATGGCTGCGCCCGTCGTGACAGGCATCACGCAAGCGGGTGGCGTCATCGTGTCGTTCCAGAACACCACCGGAGGCGACCAGTACTCCGGCACGAACATCTTCGGCGCGGGTGATCTGAACGTCGTCGATCAGCTCGTGGCCTGCGCCGTTCGAGACCACAACATCGATCCACGAAAGATCTACACGATGGGCTGCAGCGGGGGCGGCCTCTTCTCGACGGCGATGGCCGCCCTGCGGTCGCAATACATCGCCGCGGCGGCGCCCAACTCCGGTGGCTGGGTCACCCCCGTGGCCTTCTCGAGCCAGCACACCCCCGCGCTGATGACCGTGCACGGCGCTCAGGGTACGGACGTCGTGGTCCTCGAGTTCTCCCAGACCAGCGCGACCGCAGACGCGGCTTTCAACGCGCGTGGTGGGTTCGTGATCGACTGCGACACGGGCGGCGGCCACTGCGGTGGCGCGGCGCTCGCCGGCGATGTGTGGAACTTCTTCCAGGCCCATCCGTACGGCGTCGTCCCCGAGCCGTGGTCGACGGGGTTGCCCGCCGGCTTCTCGAGCCAGTGCCGGAAGATTGAGTAGCTCGCCGGCCTCCGGCAACCGCGGGACCGGTGCGACCCGGCAAGCGTTGAAGTACCCTGCGCTTCGATGCAGCACTC
>CAYUAW010000149.1:14069-16192 GCA_964442485.1 uncultured Polyangiaceae bacterium | reverse complement strand
CCGGGAGCCCTGACTGGGGTAGTCTCCCGCGGCAAGAAGGCGCGGGCCCTGCTCGACCCTGAACGGCCGGCGTGGGCCCGTAGAACGACTTCTCACGGAGGATGTCAGGCACGCTCACCACGCCCACCAACCCCGTGAAAGTATGCGCGAAGACAGGCGTCGGTGCGGCGACCGTCAACTGGACCGCGAGCGGGACTGACACCATCGAGATCCATCTCGACGCGCCGAGCGGCACGCTCTTCGCCCGTGGCGGGCGTGACGGGACCGCGGAGACGGGGCCCTGGGTCCGCGAAGGAACGACGTTGTACTTGCAGAACATCGCGCGCTACGTGCCGCTCACGCCAGACAACACGCTTGCCCGGCTCGTCTTCCGCACGGTTCCGGGTGGACCGTGTCCGTGACCCGGATGCGCTGATTTCATCGAAGCAAACGACAGCAACTGGAGAGAAAAAGTCATCCGACAGATTGTCTTGGCGGACGTCATAGTCCTCCATCGCCCAAAGGAAGATGGATTTCCGGAGCTGCAGCCCGGAGCGGCTTATTCGGACACCTTTGATCACGCTGAATACTAGAACCCCTCTTTCAAGGCTACGCACAGGGGAGGGTCTTCTTTCGGAGGTTGCCTCCCTACCTAGATTGCGAGCATTGCCGAGGAGGATTCTCCTATTGAAGGAAGAAGACGCCTATCCACTCGAGCAGTTCGTGGAACTAGCTACTGCAGCTCGAGTGGGCGATATCTTCTCACGAAATCAAGGAAGAGCTCTTCCTAGGTTGGCGCTGCTCGATCAGCAACTGGCTCACCTTCGAGAAGTTGGAGGCGAGATGCAGTACAAGCATGAAGACGAGCTAAGCGATATTATGTGCATTGCGAAACAAGTTAAGAAAATGATCCGGAAGACCATCGCGTCCGGCCAAATGCCGCCCATTCCGAGCGATGCATTGCTGTATGGCACGTGCCCGGACCCCAGGCCTGTGTTCCCGGACTATTCAAACAAGATTATAGGACATACTGCGGTGGAAAACTTGCTGTCCATTCCAGAGGGATTTCTGGTTGAGGTAAGCCAGTCAGAAGTATCCAGCGTTTTGTGACAGGAGCTTTCCCGGATGGTTTGTCCGCGCTGCCAGCGGGATGCGCGCCACGTGTTCTTTTATCGCGGTGCGCTTGGTACCCCTATAACCGTTAGTATCTATGGTCGATGCCAATCGTGTGGAAGAAGCGTTTCTGTTACATCGTACGGATTGATTGACGAGTGACAATTGCGAAGGATCGTCCGGGAATCGCGAAGTCCGTCAGCGTACGAGCGTGCGGCCCGATGACGTAGTTCCAGTCGCCATGGAAGGCGTCCCGGTCGATCTTCAGCTCGCGAATGTCTTTGGCAGAGACCTTCTGGCCGATTGGATAGCTAGGCGCGCGCGCACTGACGTCGTCATGCCCCACGCCACGCTGCGGGCGGCCGTTGGGTACCGCGTGATGCGCGCGCCGCTCTGCTCGTCGATGATTGCGCGCCCCCTCTGGGACGACGATTCGCTCGACCCGAGCACCAAGTGTGACATCGCAGAAGCCATGATCTCCATGCGGACAATGGGAGACAACCCATCGCGCCCGTCGTCTGTTCCCGCACTCGGCGCATTCTTCCTTGGCGCACCTCGAGCTGGGCGGCCCGGATTGCAGTCTCTGTTCAACCGGAGCAATCCGGAGCTTCCGGGAGCTCTCCCTCGTTCAAATCGATCGACACCGGGCTACTGGTACCCGTCCAGTCGTTCGATTCGATCGGCACAGCGCTCTCCTGAGGTCTCTTTCATTCGAGCCGAACGACGCGAACGTTGCTGGGCGCGATCTTTCGTTCGAGTCGAACGACGCGAACGTTGTTGGGCGCGATTTTTCATTCGAGTCGAACGACGCGAAGGTTGCCGGGCGCGATTTTTCGTTCGAACCGAACGACGCGAACGTTCCCGCCTGGCCGAGTGGCTGCGGCGCTACGCCCGGAGCGCCTCGCCCGCCGCGTTCACGGTCGCGTCGATGTCGGCCTCGGTGTGGGCTCCCGAAATGAAGGCCGCCTCGAACTGGGACGGGGGCCAGAAGATGCCGCGCTCGACCAGGCCGCCGTGGAAGCGCGCGAAGC
>CAYUAW010000149.1:7454-13969 GCA_964442485.1 uncultured Polyangiaceae bacterium | reverse complement strand
GACGGGGGCCAGAAGATGCCGCGCTCGACCAGGCCGCCGTGGAAGCGCGCGAAGCGCTTGACGTCGGAGCGGGCGGCGTCGAGCCATCCGTGTACGGGTCCGTCGTGGAAGAAGACGGTGATCATCGAGCCGACGCGCTGCACGACGCCCGTCTGTCCGGCGTCGCGGAGCGCTGCCGTGAGGCCCGCTTCGAGCCGGGCTCCCAGCGCTTCCAGGCGCTCGTAGAGTGCGGCGTCGAGCAGCTCGAGCGTGCGGTGGCCGGCAGCGACGGCGACGGGATTGCCGCTCAGCGTGCCCGCTTGATAGACAGGGCCGACGGGCGCGATGCGCCGCATGATCTCGGCGCGGCCACCATAGACTGCGAGGGGCATGCCGCCGCCGACGATCTTGCCGAGGCACGTCATGTCCGGCTTGAGCCCGTAGCGCTCCTGGGCGCCGCCCTTCGCGATGCGCGACCCGGTCATCACTTCGTCGAAGATCGAGATGGCGCCGTGCGCGCGGCAGAGGTCGATGATCGCCTCGAGGAAACCGGGGCGCGGCGCGACGAGACCCATGTTGCCCGCGACGGGCTCGACAATGACGGCTGCGATGCGCGTCCCCTCTCGCTCGAAGAGCTGCTTCAGCGCGAACGCGTCGTTGTAGGGCGCGGTCACCGTCGTCGCGACCGTCCCCGCGGGGACCCCGGCGGAATCCGGTGACCCGAACGTCGCCGCGCCGCTGCCGGCCTTCACGAGCAACGCGTCGGCATGGCCGTGATAGGCGCCGTCGAACTTGACGATGACGTCGCGCCCGGTGTGCCCGCGTGCCGCCCGCAGCGCGCTCATCGTCGCCTCCGTGCCGCTCGAGACGCAGCGGAGCATCTCGATGGACGGGTACAGCTTGATGAGCGCTTCCGCGAAGCGGACCTCCCGCGCGGTGGGGGCGCCGAAAGAGAGGCCTCCCTCGGCGGCCTCGTGGACAGCGCGCAGCACCTCGGGATGAGCGTGTCCGAGTATCGCGGCGCCCCAGCTTCCGATGTAGTCGATGTACGACACGCCGTCCGCGCTCACCATGCGAGCGCCGTGCGCCTTCTCCACGAAGATGGGGCTCCCGCCCACGGCGCGAAACGCGCGGACCGGGCTGTTCACCCCGCCGGGCATGAGGCGTTCGGCGCGTTCGAGCAGCGCTTTCGAGACGGGGTTCGACATGCGCCTGAGCCTACCGCACGGGCCCCCCTTCTTCACGTCCGGCGTGTGCGGCGCCCCGCGGCCGCCCGGAGCGCGCGGGGAGCGTCAGCCGACGCGCGCGCGCGGCACGCCTCCGGGAGAGCTCCACGCCGATGGCGTCGAGACCGCTTTCGTTGGCCGCTGCAAGCATGGTCCCCACTCCGCAGAATGGATCGACGACCGTGCGGCACCCCGTGTGCGCAAGCAGGAAGCGGCAGACGGCGTCGCACGCGCCGAGCCCCATCGCCCGGGCCCAGGTCATGACCCCGAGCTCCGGCAGCACGTCGGCGGACGCCTGCGACGGTGCGAGCTTCAGACCGCGAGAGAAGCACGAAAGATGCGCGTACGCGGGCCGGCCGAACGTCACCGTTCCCGGCGCCGCGCGACAGACGACCTTGTGCCAGAGCAAGCGCGCACCGACTCGTTCGGCGCCGAGGTGCACGAGAAAGCTCTTGTCGACCCACTCGCCGTCTCGCTTCACGTCCGTCTGGTAGAAGATCGCGACGGCGTCGTCCGCGACCGCGCGGCATGCCAGGGCGGCGACGTCCACGAACCACGTCCGCCACGCGTCGAACCCGAGTTCGGGCAGTTCCGAGCTGTCCGGCAGGGAAGTGACGACGGCGTGATCGGCGGGCAGCGCGGCGCCCCGCAGCCACTCCACGCCGTCTGCGTGATGCACTATGCGCCGCGCCGCATTCGGACCCGGGGAACTGCTCACCCGTTCCCCGGACTCCGGCCGGACTTCGTCCGAAAGCTTGACGGCGCTCGCACCGGCGTCACCACAATCACGATTCATGGCAGACGTCCTTTTGCCTGCGACGAGCGGCCGCGCCAAGTGCCGCGGGTGTGGGCGCGCGATCGTCACCGGAGAGCTGCGATTCGGCGAGGCACTGCCGAATCCATACGGCGAGGGTGACGCGGTGTACTGGTTCCACCCGACGTGCGCGGCGTGCATGCGCCCGGAGAAGTTCTTGCCCGTCCTCGAGGCGACGGACGCGAACCTGCCGGACAAGGAATGGCTGCGCGGAGCGGCGGAGGCGGGCATCGCTCATCGACGGTTGCCGCGCCTGGCCCACGCAGAGCGCTCGAAGTCAGGGAAGGCCCGGTGCCGCTCGTGTCGCGAGGTCATCGCGTCGGGCGTGATGCGGCTCGCGCTCTCCATGTTCGAGGAAGGACGGATGAGCCCGAGCGGGTTCATCCACGCCGAGTGCGCGAAGGCCTATTTCGACACGACGGACATCATGGACCGCGTGAAGAAGCTCTCCCCCGACCTCGACGAGGCGGCTCTCTCCGACCTTGCGGAGCAGCTCCGGCATCAACGCGAGCCCGCGCCCGAGGCGGACGGCGCTGGAGCACCAGGTGGTGACGAAGCGCCAGCCGGCGAGGAGCCGCCGCGTCGCGACGGTCCGGAGCTCGCGAAGGCCCACGCGCCCCCGGAAGCAGAGGCGGACTCCAGGCGCGCTCAGGGCTCCTGAGCGCGCTTCTCGAAGACGAGCACGTGGTTGTTCGCGGGCAGCGCCTGCACCACCGCTTCACCGAATCCGAGCGGCCGCGCCACGGCTCCGAGCTCGATGACGTCGCGAATGCCCCACGCGCCGTTTTCCGACCGGAGCCGCCGGTCGAACGCCTGGTTGCTCTCCGGCGAGAGCTCTCCGTGAAAGCGGAACGGACCGTACAAGACGAGCTTGCCGTCTCGGCCGAGGACCCGCGCCGCGCCCGTCACGAGCGCGACGGCAGCCGCCCACGGTGCGATGTGGATCATGTTCGCCGAGAAGACGGCGTCGTAAGCTCCATCGGGCCATCGCTCCGCTTGCACATCGAGCGAGACTGGCGGCAAGAATCCGGCGCTCCTGGACTCCTCGCGATACGCCTCGATGCTCGCGAGGGCTTCGGCGCGCGTGTCCGAGGGCTGCCACCGCCAGCCCGGCATCCGCTCCGTGAAATACGCGGCGTGCTGGCCCGTCCCGCTGCCGATCTCGAGCACGCTCGCGCGGTCGCCCAGCAGCGCGGCCAGCGCCGAGAGGATCGGTTCGCGATTGCGCTCTGCCGCGGCAGCGTGGCTCTTCATGTGCGGCCCGGGCGCGTGCCGCGGCTCACCAGGGCAAAGATTCGCCGTTCTGGTGCCAGAAGCCGCCCGTGGTGTCGACCGTGAGCGCGTCGATGCGCGCGAGGAGGCCCGCGGCGGCGGCCTCCGGCTCGACCTGACCATGGCCGCGAACCATGTCGGTCTTGACCATGCCGGGGTGCAGTATCGCGACGGCGATGCCGTCCTTCTTCAGATCCTCCGCGAGCGACTTGCCGGCCATGTTCAGCGCAGCCTTGCTCATCCGGTAGCCATACGCGCCGCCCGACGTGTTGTCGCCGATGGAGCCCATGCGGCTCGTGATGAGCGCGACCTTCGACCCCTTCCGAAGTGCAGGACGGAGCAGCTGCGTGACGCGGAGCGGGCCGAGGGCGTTCACCTCGAACTGGCGGCGAATGCCCTCCACGTCCAGGCTCCCCAGGCTGTCGCCCCACACCAGGATGCCGGCGTTGTTGATGAGCAGATCGATGGTGCGGTCGCCGACGGCTGCCTTCAGCCGCGCGATCCCCTCGTCGTCGGATACGTCCACTCCGCTGGCCACTTCCACGCCGAGAGCCTCGAGCTCCGGAGACGAATTGCGGCACGCCGCGAGCACCGCGTACCCCTTCTTCTTCAGCAACGCCGAGAGAGCCAGACCGATGCCGCGATTGCCGCCAGTGACCACCGAGAACGCCATCTGACAGCCATGGTGCAACGGCCCTGCCGCCGCAAGGGTGGACGCGCCGGCGGCTCCCGGCCGTCCATCTCGAGGCACACAGGGCACGTCGCGCGGAGCAGTGTGGCGGAGCGCTACAGGCTCGTCAGCGCGCCGCGACGCTCTCGGCGGAGGTGAAGCGACGCAGCATCAGCTTCCGCAGCGGTGTCTCCCACTTCTTGTGGATGACCACCGAGCCGAGAACGAGCGCCGCCGCATAGAGCCAGAAGATGGCGTCCCAGTGCGCCATCGCGGCCGGCTGGAGGCGCTTCAACGTTGCCGTCGTCCACACCACGACGGGTTCCTGAAGGACGTACATGGCGTAGCTCGCCTCGCCGAGCAAGAGGAGCCATGGCCGCGAGAGCAGTCGCTTTCCGAGGCCGTCACCGCGCGCGAGCTGCCAGACGAGGAGCGCGAACAGCAGCGACGTCGCGCCGCTCTCGATGCAGATGCGGCGCGTCACCGCGACGCCGGTGAGCTCCTCGCCGAGCCCCGAGCCGAAGGCCCACGCAGCGCCGCCGAGCGCGGCGAGGAGCGCGCCCTCCCGGGCGGTGTCCTTCCAGAGCGAGCGCGGGCCGCTCGGGGTCCTCCGGAGCGCGTGACCCACGACGATGCCGAGGACGAACTCCGGCAACCGGAACGGGGGGAAGTAGCTCACCGCACGCACGAGGAGCTCGCCGCCGCTCACGTCTTCCTGGAGCGTCGCGTAAGGCCCCGCCGGCACGATGCCCGCGCGGAGCGCGACGATGGCGAGCAACGGAACGACGAGGCCGAGCAGCCACGCAGCCACCGCGCGGCCCCAGGGGAACGACGCGCGCTCGGAGCGCAATGCCGTCACGAGCCGCGGCCAGTTTGCGTAGAAGAACGCCTCGCACGATATGGACCACGCCGGAGTGTTCAACCCCCAGGCGAGTGGAATGATGAACGCTTGAAGGAGGGTCGACGACGCGAGGAGGCCGAGCGCGATACGCACCGCGCCGGGAGCGCCGGGGTGGTGCTTCAGCTCCTCGCCCACGAAAGGCAGGAACGAGAGGGCCAGCGCCGCGACGTAGGCGGGCAGCAATCGAGCCGCCCGCTGCGCCCAGAACTTGCGCGTCGGTCGCGACGGCGTGCCGTCGGGTCCGGTGCAGCCCCACGTCATCACCGCTCCGGAGAGCACGTAGAAGAAGCTCACCGCGGCCGGCCCCGCCTTCGCACATACCAGGAGCGGCGCGAAGAAGCGGATCGAGCCCTGCCCGTAGTGGTGCACCACGACAGCGAACGCCGCGAAAAAACGAGCCCCCGTGAGCGCGGGAAGGGGCGCCTTCGAGTCGTCTGCTTTCAGCTGCACGTTACCCGGGAGGGATGCGGCCGTGGGGCGGGGCGCTCGGGGGCTCAGTGCGCCGGGTGGTGTTCCTTCTGCTTGTCGCGGCGAGCTTCGCGCTTGTCGCCCTGGGCGTCGTGCTTCGACTTCGCCTTGTCGTGGTCGAGGTGCTTCTTCTCCTTCTTCACCTCGGAGCGATCGGCCTTTGCGGCGACGTGGTGCCCGCGGGCCTTGTCCTTCAGCTTGTTCTTGTCGCCGTGGAGATCCTTCTTGTCGGCGGCCATCGCGTGCTTCGGCGCGGTGGGCTTCTTCTTGTCGGCGTGCGCGTTCGCGTGGTCCTTCTTGCCGTCGTGCTTTGCCTTGGCGCCTTCGGTCTTCGTCTGAGGTTTCGTCGCGCTCACCATCTCCGCGTGAGCGGTGCCGGAGAGAAGCGTGGCGAGGAACAACCCGGATGCAAGCGCGCGCAGCGTCGTCATCTCCACAGTTTTACACGGACTCAATCGCCGAGGACGAATCCGATGTTCCACACGCCCTGCGAGAGCCGGAAATCCGCGCTGCCCGGCCGCGAGCTCGCGTCGTGGCTCATCTTGTGCTGCATCCAACCGATTTCCGTGAACATACCGAATCTGTTCGTGAAATGAATCGCGCCGCCGAACATCACTCCAATGTTCCAGCCGAGCCCGAAGCCGTCGAGCGCCGCGCCTTCCGTGTTCCCCAGGAAGTCGAGCGTGAGGCCGACCGGGATGCCCGCCCAGAGCTGCAGTCCGATCGTGTCGAGCTCGATGGGGATCCTGCCGCGAACGAAGACATCGACGTCGAGATAGTAGTTGCGGCTCGGTGAGCTACCCGCGACGTCCGGTCGCCACGCGCCGAAGTTCAGGAAGGGCCCGATCAGCAGGTAGCGGTACACGGGAATGTCCGCGCGAATGTTGAAGCCGAGGGTCGTGTCGAGATCGCGGCTCGTGCCGTTGCGCTCGACGCTGCCGCCGAAGCCGAGATGAAACCCGATGGCGGAGTAGTCGCGGTCGGCAAACCCGCGGGGCTTGAGCGGCGGTGGCGGCGGTGGCTCCATCACCGAGGGCGGGCTCGCCTCGCGCTCGCAGCGCGTGCCGTCCACGCACACCTCGCCGGCGGGGCACGCCGGGTTGCACATGGAGACGCACTTCGCTTCGTGGCAGAGGTACCCGGCGCGGCACGGCGGGTAGCAGGCGTTGTCCCCGCCCGGCGCCG
>CAYUAW010000149.1:0-7354 GCA_964442485.1 uncultured Polyangiaceae bacterium | reverse complement strand
GCCTTGTCGCGGCGGCTCTTGTCGTTGACGAGCGCGCGCCACTCCTCGATGCGCGCGTGCGCCGAGTCCGGCCAGGGCAGGCGCGAGAGACGCCCGAGCAGATGCGGCGTGTGATCGCCGACGCGCGAGCGATCGCTGAACACGTCCGCAGCAGCGTCGAGAGCGGCGGACGCCCCTTCGACGTCGCCGGACTCCACCGCGAGCCACGCTTCCGTCAGGAGGGCGTGCTGCTTCGGCTCGGGCTCCTTCACACCGATGCGCTGGATCTCGCCGAGCAACGAACGCGCGATGTCGAGCCGCCCGCGTGACAACGCGGCTTGACACTTCAGGAGCTTCGCCTCCACCGCGCCCCACGGATCGCTCATCCGCGAGTAGATCTCGAGCGCCCGCTCGGCGTGGAGCTCCGCGGTGTCCGGGTCGTCGGTGTCGATGCCGATCATCGCGAGCAGGCGCTCGCACTCGGCCTGACCGCGCGGCGTGCGCAGGCCCTCGAACAGGCCCGCCGCCTCCTGCGCACCCTGGGCGGCGCTGAAGAAGTTCATCAGCCGGTGCTCGATGTGCGCGAGAGAAGCGTCCGTCTGCGCGAGGCCGAGCCGGTAGCCGGCGCGCTCGAACTCGCCCCGGGCCTCGATGGTGAGCCTCCGCGAGCGCTCGGTCGCGCCCTCGTGGTGATCCACCCAGGAGAGCACGAGCAGGCACTGGCCGCGCCCGAGCGGCTGGTCCACCGACGCGAAGTGCTCCTCGCCGCCGCGCGCGATCTCCCGCGCCCGGTCGTGGTTGCCGAGCAGGTACTCGATCCACGCGGCGACCGCCTCGCACTGGGCGAGGCCGAGCACGTTGCCGAGTCGCGTGAAGAGCTGGTGCGCCTGCCCGACGAGCCTGAGACCTTCGGACGTGTCACCGCGCTCGCTCGCCAGGTGACCGAGCAGCCGCAGGCAATGCCCGAGGTTCTCCTGATCGCTCAGGCGCTCGAAGCGCTCGCGAGCGAGCTCGACGCACTGGGTCGCCTCTTCCGTCCGGCCGACGTGCCGCAGCACCTCCGCGCGCCACCGGTTCTCGAGGGCGAGGCTCCTCCCTGCGAGGCGTCCCTGGAAGAGCTCCAGATCGGCGAGCGTCTGGGCGGGCTCCTTCGCCCCGTTCCAGGAGCTCTGCAGGAAGTCGAAGAAGGTCTCCGCGGCCGCGTCGTTCTCGTGCGCGTAGAGGAGATTGATGACGCGCTGGCGGACGATTCGCCGTGAGTTCGCGAGCGGATGCAGGCGGAGCGCCTTCGCCGCTGCCTTGAACATCCGCGCCGAGTCCTCGCGCTGCGAGAGGCGCCCGAAGAGGTGCTCCTGCAGGAGCGCGTGCGGCCAGCTGTAGCGGCCCGGCCCCCGCGGCAGCATGATCTCGGCCTTCTGGAGCTCGGCGATCGCGTCCTCGGCGGGGAGCTTCAGGTCGGAGAGCAGCGCGACCATGACTTCGCGCCGGATGTCCATGCCGAGGGTCGCGACGGCGTAGGACGCGATGCGCAGGTGACGTGGGATGGCGGCGACGCGGCTGTCCCAGAGATCGGCCGTGGTCTTCGGCCGCATCGCGAGCACGTCGCGCGGCACGCGATAACGCGCATTGATGAACTCCAGGTTTCCCGCGTGAGCCCAGGAATGCAGCTGCTGCAGCGCGAAGAGTGGGAACCCGCGGCTACGACGGGCCGCCTCGTTGGTCGCGTCGTCGTCGAGCGGCAGCGACGCGCGGACGAGCGCGCACGTCGAGTCCTTGTCCATCGGACCGATCTCGATGACCTCGCCGTCCATCGCCTCGCGCAGCTGACGGAGGCGCTCGGCGGCCGGCGTGCCGAGCTGCACGTCCTCGGACCGGACGGCGGCGACCATGAAGATGGGCTGATCGAGCTCCTCGCGGTGGATCTTCAGCAGGCCGTCGAAGGTCGTCTGGGCGGCGTGGTGAAGGTCGTCGAAGAAGAAGAGGAGGGGGCGTCCGTTCGCGACCCGCCGGATCGTGTACTGGCTGACGAGGCGCCGGAGCTCCAGCGTGTCCAGCGTGAAGCGGACGCCGCTCGGACCGACGCGCTCGTCACCCGGGGCGAGCGGGCGCATCCACTCCGCGGCGCCAGCCACCCACGACTTCCCCTTCCGATCGTTCTTGTCGATCTTCCAGCGGTCCATCAGGGAGCGCTCGATGGTGTCGCGATCCGCGCGCTCGAAGTTGAAGTACTGGATGACTGCGCCGAGCATGCCGTCGAGGGCGCTCCGCACCGGGCGATACCTCGCCGTGAGCGGCACCATGCGGCCGTCCTCGTGGGCGGCCTCGCACAGCCATTCCGCGATGCGCGTCTTGCCGACGCCGGCGGGCCCGAGCAGCATCACCAGGCGGTGGGGCGGCCCCTTGCCCATGATCATCTGCCCGCCGATCGACCGGAGGCGAGCGCGGATGTCGTTGCGACCGACCATGGGGCTCGGACGAATGCTGAGGAGCCCCGGAGCTCGATCAGGAATCGGCTCGATGCCGCCGCTCGTTCGAGGGCCGGTGGGGCGCGTCGACGTAGGCGGCGGCGCGCCGTCGGGCTGCACGACGGTCGGGAACTTGAGGAGCTCCGGGTCGATGCTGTCCGGAACGAATTTCAGCCACGCTCGCCGGGCCTCGGCAGAGAACTCGAAGCGATCCCAGGGCCGCTTCGCCAGGAGACGCATGATGAACTTGTCGACGCCGGGGGGCGCCGTGCGGTCGAGCTCGGGTGGCGGGGGCTGATGATACGCGTGGAGCTTCAGGAGCTCCTTCGGATCGCCGGCGAAGGGCGCGCGCCCGCTCATCATCTTGTAGAGGATGCATCCGAGGGCGTAGAGGTCCGTCGCGCCCACGACGTGGTGCATTTCGTGCTGGATCTGCTCCGGGGCCATGTAGCCCGGCGTCCCGGCGCCCGCGTGGGGCGTGAACTCCATGGACTTCTCGCCGTCCAGGCGCTCGTCGTGCAGATCCTGGCGGAGCCAGGCGAGCCCGAAGTCCAGGATGTGAACGCGCGGCACCTGATCGACGCGCTGCTCGACGATGACGTTGGAAGGCTTCAGGTCTCCGTGGATGACGCCCCGGGAGTGGGCATGAGCGAGCGCGCCGAGCACCCCGTTCACGATGGACCAGATGATCGGGAAGCTCAGCTTCGACTGGGAGAGGTCGTGGAGCGAGATGCCAGAGACCAGGTCCATGGCCAGGAACGGAGAACCGTCTGCCAGCTGGCCGAAGTCGCGCGCGTGCACGATCCCGGGATGGTCGAGCGTGGCGAGCGCTCGTGACTCCTTGTAAAACCAGCCGATGTACTCGGCGGCCAGCTTGCCTTCGGGCAAGATCACCCGCTTCACAGCGACAAGCTCTCCGGTCGCTTGGTCGCGGCACCGGTAGACGATGCCCATGCCGCCCTCGCCGAGGACGTTCATCACCTCGTAGCGCTGGGCGATGACGTGCCCAGGGAGGATGGGCTGAGCCGGCACCGTTCCAGGGGCCGCCGCAGTGGCGGCCGAGGGGATGCTCGGCGGGACGCTATCTGAGTCGGGCTCGATCTCCACGATGCTATCGGCTTCGACGGCCGCCGTCGCCCCCTCGGCACGAGGCAGGCCGGCGCCGCTACCTACCGAAGGTAGCGAGCTGAGCGCAGTCGTTGTTGCGCTCGGCTGGTCGGGGGTTCCACGCGGGGCCACGATCGCTCGGAGTCTAGCCATTTGACGCAGCACGTCGAGAAAACTTGGCACAAACAAAACGGTTCAATGATTTCCATCGGTTGGAGAATCGATCGGACCTTCTGGCGAGGGGACGGGCCCCTCGGTAGGCTCCGCCCCATGCCCGACCCTGTCACTCGCGACCCCGCCCTCTCACAAGTCGACCCTCGCATCTTCGACCTGATCAAGGCCGAGGAGCGGCGTCAGCACGACAAGTTCCGCCTCATCCCGAGCGAGAATTACGTCTCGCGCGCGGTGCTCGAGGCGACGGGGACGGTCCTCACGAACAAGTACTCCGAGGGCTACGCGGGCAGGCGCTACTACGAGGGTCAGCAGAACATCGATCCGATCGAGGAGCTCGCCGTGAGCCGCATCAAGACGCTCTTCGGCGCGGAGCACGCGAACGTTCAGCCCTACAGCGGCAGCCCGGCAAACCTGGCCGTCTATCTGGCGTTCTGCCAGCCGCACGACAGCGTGATGGGCCTGGCGCTACCGGCCGGCGGGCACCTCACGCACGGCTGGAACGTCAGCATCACCGGTAAGTACTTCGCGAGCCACGGGTACGGAGTTCGCCGCGAAGACCATCGCATCGACTTCGACGAGGTCGCGCGGCTCGCGAAGGAGCATCGTCCGAAGATCATCTGGGCGGGGACGACCGCGTACCCTCGCACCCTCGACTTCCCCCGGTTCCGGGAGATCGCCGACTCGGTGGGCGCCAAGCTCTGTGCCGACATCGCGCACATCGCGGGCCTCGTCGCGGCCGGCGTTCACCCCAGCCCCGTCGGTATCGCGGACGTCGTGACCTCCACGACACACAAGACGCTGCGCGGGCCGCGCGGGGGGATGATCCTCTGCAAGGCCGAGCACCAGTCCGCGATCGACAAGGCCGTGTTCCCAGGCCTTCAAGGGGGGCCGCACAATCACACCACCGCCGGTATCGCCGTCGCCGCGCAGGAAGCGAGCCAGCCCGCGTTCAAGCAGTACGCGAAGCGCATCGTCGAGAACGCGAAGGCGCTCGCCGAGGGATTGCTCTCGAAGGGCTTCCGCCTCGTCACCGGCGGCACCGACAACCACCTGATCCTGGTCGACCTCACGCCGAAGGGTGTGTCCGGCAAGGTGGCCGCAAAGGCACTGGACCGCGCTGGAATCGAGTCGAACTACAATTCCATTCCGTTCGATCCACGCAAGCCCTTCGATCCTTCGGGTCTGCGGATCGGGACGCCGTCCATCACCTCCCGCGGCATGGGCCCCGCCGAGATGGCAAAGCTCGCGGACTGGATGGACGCGGTCGTTTCGGCGCCCGACGACGAGGGGCTCCTCGAGCGCATCGCCGGCGAAGTGAAGGAGTGCTGCGCGTCGTTCCCTGCGCCGGGAATCCCGCTTTGAGGAACCGGTCTTGAGCGAAGCCCCGGAGGGGCGGCGGCTCCTCGTCTGGTGCGGCGTGCCCATCGGCGCGTTCACCATCGCGAGCCTCATCGGGACGGCCTTGATGCCGTATCTGCTCGCTCGGCAGCCGCTCATGCTCGTCGCGCTATCGCCGCTCTTCCGGCACCTCGTCCTGGCGGCGCCGCGTGTCCCGGCGTTGCCCTTCTTCGCGGTCGTCGTGCCGCGTCACTTCGCCCCGGATCCGTTCTTCTACCTGCTCGGTCGTGAGTACGGGCGCTTCGCCATCGAGTGGGCGGAGGGAAACTCGCCGTTCACCGGCAGGATCGTGCGCGCCCTCGAGCGGCTGTTCGCACGGATCGGCCCCATCGCCCTCCTCATCAGCCCCGACGTCGTCGTCAGCACGCTTGCCGGGGCCGCGAAGGTGCCGCTGCCGCTGTTCGTCGTCTTCAACGTCCTCGGCACGTTCTGCACCGTCTTCGTGGCGCGCTGGTTCGGCGACGTCTTCGAGAAGTCGATCGCGTCCATCGTGACGTATTTCGAGGCCCACATCGTGGCGGTGACCGCGGTCTCCGTGCTCCTGGTGGTCGTATTCAACTGGTACTCCTCGCGCCAGAAGGCGACCGAGCCGGAGTAATCGAGCCGAAACCCGCCCGGGCGGCAGGGTCGCGCTCGGCGCCACGCCCATGCTTGATGGGGGTCGAGGCGGGTTCCGGCAAACCGTAAGGTTCTCGCCGGGCGGGCCGTTTGGTAGAGTGAGTGATGCTGGCCGGGCCTTTGCTCGGCCGAAGGTCGCTCGAACCGGGGGGCGCCCATGCTCACCTTTCCGACGTACCTCCTGAAGACCGGCCGCGTTCCACCCCTCGCGATGGCGCAGGCCATCGTCGCGCAGCGCGAGGCCCGGCCGACGCTGGGTGAGCTCGCGGTGGCACGCGGCAAGCTCACTCGTGCGGTGATCGAGAAACTCGTCCAGCAGCAACGCCGCCGTCGAATCAAGATAGGCCAGGTTGCCGTGGACTCGGGCGCGCTCACGCCTGACGAGCTCGGCGAGCTGCTGGAGGAGCAGACGAGCCTCGAGCCCGATCTCGTCGACGTCCTCGTCAATCAGGGGGCGCTCGCACGCGACGTGGCGGAGGAGGAGCGCGCCAGGTTCCAGCAGATCGAGCAAGAACTCGACGAGGGCATCGGAGCGCGCGAGAAGCGCGCGCACCGTAGCTTCGCGTGCTCGGTCGCGCGTCTGTCCCTCCTCAAGCCGTTCTCCGGCGTCGTACGCGAGGCGCTCTCGCTGCTGTCGAACCCCGACGTCGCTCCTGCCAAGGTCGCCTCGGTGCTGGAGGCGGATCCAGCGATCACCGTCACGACCCTGCGCGTCGCCAACTCGGCGATGTACCGCCGGGGTACCGCCTGCGATTCGCTGAAGGACGCCGTCGTTCGCCTCGGCGCAGGCACCGTGCGCGACATCGTCACCGGCGTCAGCCTCCTCGGCGCCTTCACGGAGAACGATCGCGTCGCACACGCGACGCGCCAGCACCTGGCGGGAACGGCGGCGATCGCACGCATCCTCGCGGGTGCGGCCGCGCCGAAGCTGTCGAACGTCGCGTTCCTCGCGGGCCTCACGCACGACATCGGCAAGCTCCTGCTCCTGCAATCCGGGGAGTTCTCCTACGAGTCCCTGCCACGGGAGGTGCTCGAGACCGGTGGCAAGGTGCATCTCCTGGAGAACGAAGCGCTCGGATACGACCACGCGATCCTCGGCGGCCTGGCCCTCGGCCTGTGGGAGCTTCCGAAGGTCGTGGCCGACGCCGTCGGCTTCCATCACGAACCGATGCGCGCGCACGTGCAGGGGGGCGATACGGCGATGCTGACTTCGCTGGTCGTGCTCTCGAGCGAGCTCGAACATCACCAGAGCCTGAGCCCTCACTACACATCGCTCCTGGCCGGCGAGCTCGCCAATCACGCAGAGGCGCGGGAGCTCGGCCTCGAGTCGAGCACCATCGAGGAGATCTGGGTGGAGCTCGTGCAGGCCCGTGCCGAGATGGCGGCGCTGCTGTCCCGCTGAGCTCGGTCAGAGCCTCCCCGTGCGAACGACCCAGTAGATCGCGCCGAGCATCGCGCAGCAGGTGACGATGAGCACCGCCACCACGACGCCCCCGCGCAGGCCCTTGCTGTCACGGCCCTGTGGCGTGCGGTCGTTGGTGCTTCGCTCCGGCATGGCGGTCACTTTCGCCTTACATAGCCTGGAAACGCGCCGCCGCTCTTGCCTTTGTTCG
>CAYUAW010000148.1:11233-16207 GCA_964442485.1 uncultured Polyangiaceae bacterium | reverse complement strand
TTCGCCTTCGGCGAACTGCTCCCCCCGCCGCCTTCGCGCGCTCGCTCCGCTCGCGTTGTTCCGCATCTTTGATGCTTCGGGACGACTTCGGCGTCGATGGGAATCTACTGAGGGATTACTGCAGCGCGTCGATGTCGCGACTCAGAGCGAGGACTTGCTCGACGAGGGCGCGCGGGAGCGAGCCGTCCGCCTGGGCTGCGGCCCTGCGGAAGGCCCGCTGCCACTCGCGGCGATCGGCGACGGTAGGCTCCACGATCGAGAGGGTCCGGAGCAGCCGCAGGCTCGCGACCGTGTCTTCCTTGCGAAGCCGCGGACCGGATTGCTCCTCGAGGTGGGCGGCGGCCTCGTCGAAGGCCGCGCGCTCGTCGGCGGCGAGCCGTTCGTACGCGCTCGTACGCAGCACCAGCGCGCCGCTCGCGCACAGGACCGGCATCTGGGTCACCGCATCGACCGCCTTGGTCCACTGAAAGCGCTCTGCGTCGGCCGCCGTCCCCACCACGGCCGAAACGCCGAAGCGCGGGCCCGCGACGAATGCATCGGCGACGTCGGATAGCCCGAGGCCCATCGAGACGATGCCCGGCACGACCGACGCGAAGAGCGGAGCGATGGGGTCGTTCTCCAGCGCAGCCACGCGCAGCTTCGTGAGATCGGTCGGGCGCCGGACTGGGTGACCGCGCGTGACGATCCGCTCGCAGCCCTCGTCCTGGAATGCGAGCAGCTGGTAGCCGTCCCCGGCGAAGGCGGCTCGCAGCGGGTCGCGCAGGTGCTCGCGCACCCAGTCGACCTTCGTCCAGGAATCCACGATGCCGGGCAGCTCGACGGCCGCGACGCTCGGGAACGCGAGACGCAGCGCGCGAGCGCCGACCAGCGCGCCGTCGATCTGCAAGGTGCGTAGGCGCGTGACGAGCGTGCGCTCCCCGCCGCGATAGCCGGTTATGCCGGGCCAGCGCACGTTGATCGAGACGTGACCGCCGGTGCGGGACAGAACGGCACGCCGCCACGCCTCGAAGAGCCGGCCGCTCGCGCTCGAACGCGGCGCCTCCGTCGCGATGGTGATCTGCGGCGCTCCCGTCGGCGCAGACGCGTTCATGCCGAGGACCGGCGCCGCGGCTGGCGCGCTTCCCGACGCGACCTGGTGACGAACTCCCACCACGGCGAGCGCAAGGGCGGCGACGATTCCGACCAGCATCGACCGCGGCCGCGCGCGCCTCGACCGGAGCTTGCCGGCGGCGCACTCCCGGAGCATCACCTCGACGGCGTCGAGCGGCTGGACACGGTCGGCGCGTTCGACGGTGAGCATCGCGCCCACGGCGGCACGGACGGCGTCCGGACAGCTGCCCGCGCCAAGCTCCGGGACGCCGTCTCGACTCAGGTGACGCGCGACGCGGGCGACGTTGTTCCCCTCCACCGGCCGTGAACCGGTGATGCACTCGTACAGGATGACGCCGAGCGCCCAGACGTCGGCGCGCTCGTCCACGACGGGGTCGCCGAAGAGCTGCTCGGGCGCCATGTACTGCGGAGTCCCGATGATGGTTCCTGCCTGGGTGATGGTGTCGTTCGCCGGATCGAGAGACGGCTCGACGAGCCGGGCGATCCCGAAGTCGAGAACCCGGACCGTGGGGCCTCGCATGGCGTCGTTGCACAGGAAGATGTTCTCGGGCTTCAGGTCACGGTGCACCACACCCGCAGCGTGCGCTGCCCGGACGATGGCGACGACCTCTGCAAGCACCTGTGCCGTTCGCGCGAGCGGAAGCCGCTCGCGTCGCAGCACTGCCGCGAGGGTCTCGCCGTGCAGCAGCTCCATGACGAGCACGGGACAGCCGTCCTCGGCTTCGAAGAGGTCGTGGACCTCCACCACGCCCGGGTGACCGACGGTCGTGACGAGCTTTGCTTCGCGGGCAAAACGCCGTCGCATGTCGTCCGTGACGGGGAGACCATCGCGCACGATCTTGAGCGCGACGCGCTTGCCGCTGACGGCGTGAACCGCTTCCCAGACCGCGCCCATGCCGCCGTGACCGAGCTTCTGCGACAGCACATAGCGCCCCACCCGAGCGCCGTTCACGAACGACGAGGTGAAGGCTCCGCTCGGCGGCAGCGCCCGCGGCGGTGCGGCCGCGATGTCCTTGATCAGCGAGTCGATCGAATCGGAGACCGTTCCGCCGCCCGTCGCCTCCGCCGTCACGGACGAAGGATACTACAAGCCCTGACGTGCTTCGACCCCGCGCAGACGGGACTGCGAAAACTGGCTCGCGGCGCTCATGGTTCGAAGAGACCCGCGTCCTTCGCCATGCGGCGCACTTTCGTCTTCACCGCCTGAAACCGTTTGCGCAGACGCGCTACAAGCGTCCTCAGGTCGCCGTCGGATAGCGCGACATCCTCGGGAAAAAGGATGCGTGCAACGTCCGTCCAGTCGAGCCCCCGGTCCACCCGGAGTACCAGGAGGGCGCATTCGTCGGGGGAGAGCCGTTGACGGATCTCCGCGAGCTTCGCCTTCGCCTCCGTCCGCAGGAACGGGAGCGTCTCCGTCCTCACCCGCTCTGCCAGGTCGACGAGCTCGGCTGCCTCGCTCAAGGGTACATTGCGGTCTCGCCGTCGATGGGGCGCCACGACGTGCCGCGTCGCGGCGTTCCTCGCGAGCGTATACGACCATACGCGAAGCGACGACCGCCCCTGGAAGCCGGGCAGGCCGCGCCAGAGATCCTCGGTGAACGACGAGAAGGCTTCTGCCGCCGCCGTCTCGTCGCGCAGTTGTGCCGCGAGAAACCCATAGATCTCCGGGCCGTAGCGCCGGATGAGGAGCGTCGCGGCGCCGCTCAGGTCGCCGCGCGAGATCCGCTCGAGCAACGCGGCTTCACCGTCGTCCACAGCGGCAGGGTACCCGAACGGGCAGCGATCGCCAAAGGCGATCCCGCTTGGTTGTTCACCGCTGCGGAGCGATCTCGCAGTAGCCCCTCGACGTGTTGCACGTCGCAGAGGAGGCGTCAGCGACGTGGGGCGCGGACGGACATGTGGCGCAGTCCACGGTCCCGCAGTAGTCGCCCTGGTACCCTGGCACGTCGCTGATCGCGACGAACGCCGTCACCGGCAGAGCCCCGCAGGCACAGCAGTCCTTCGCCTCGAGCTTGCAATCGGCGTCGACCTTGCACGCCTTGTACTTGCCGATGTCCTCGGCGTCGCAGCGCCCCCCCCTGCAAAACGATTCGACGGTGCCGGAAGGCGGCACGCAGGGCGGGCATGCACCGGCCGTCGCACACAGCGCGCTGTTATATGCGCCGAGAGATGACCGCGAGATCCCGCGCTTGTCGGCGACGGTCGGGTCGTTGCCGCAAAGCGGGCAGCAGATCCGGTCGGCGGCGTAGCAGTCGGCGCTACTCGTGCAGCTCGTGGAGACGCCGGGGAACGGACTGCCGCTGTCGGAGGGAGTGCCGGCTTCGACGGAGGCGCCGCTGTCCACCGCGGGGGCGCCCCCGTCGGGGCCGCATGGAGAGAGCCCGAGCCCACGGCTCCACGCGCCGTCGGTACACTCGAGTTCCTGCCGGAAGCCGCCCGTGCACTGCGTCCAGCACCCCTGGACGGAACCATTGCACGGCTTCCCGCTTTCCTGACCGAGCGCGCAGTTTGCGCCCCTGCAGAGCACCGCGACGATGCCGGGATGGACGGTCCATGACCCCCCATCGCAAAACAGCGCTCGGATCGAGCTGAAGGCACCCGGAGCGCACGGCAGCCAGCAGGAGCTGAGTCGACCGTCGCAAGGGACTCCCGCATCCGCGTCGGAAGGACACGGCCCAAAAGCGACGGGCGGCCCGGCGTCCCCTCGAGCGCCGAGACAGACCGACGACGTTGAGCTACAGCCCGGAACGGCCGCGCACGACGCCGTCGACGACAAGCGAGAGCAGTCGCTCGGCGCCGTGCAGGCCTTCGTGCACACGCCGCACTCGCACGAAAGCCCGCCGCCGCAGTCGGCGTCCCTGACGCACTCGTCGAGCCAGTGCGTGCTGCTGTCCGTCCCGCCCTCGCCCTTCGTGGCGCAGGACGCGGCCGCGACGGCAACGCCAAGGAGCAGCAACGCAACACGGATCGCCGTCAGTGTCTTCTCGTTCTTTCTCATCTCAAGCTCCGTTCTCGGTCTCGTCATCAGAAGTCTCGAGCGACTGCCCGACGTAGAAGGAGACGCGAGTGCCCTTCTCGGCGTCCGGTGGATGCTCCTCGTTGTGGGCGGCAACCTTTTCCCACAGCGCTTGCGTCGCGAGCCGAGTGCGGCGCAAGAGCTCGTACACCTCGGTCTCGTACGGGTGGCCCGGCGTCACCGTGAAGGTGAACGTCGAACCGCCAATGCGGTCCGACGCGCGCGCGCCGCTCAGTCCCTCCCGCACCTTGATGGCGATCGCCACTGCCACCGCACGGAAGTGATCGACGATGGCTGCTTCCCAACCCTGCTCGGCGCCGATCGGGAGGACGACGTTGCTCGACACGAGACTCCCGTCTTCTTCGCGCACGCGCCCGGAGCGAATGAGCTCTTCGACGGCTCTTTCCGAGAGCGCCGCGTCGACGCCCAGCCCGGCAGCGAGCTCGGCGCGCGTGGTCGCTTCGTCCCTGAAGATCTTCAGCCACGCGAGGTTCGCGACGGCGTCGAGGTCCTGCTGGCGCGCGAGCTTTTCGCGCATGACCTCGCTGGTGACGCCGTGTACCGCGCCCTCGCCCGTTCCGGTGGTGCAGACGAGACCACTGCGAACCAGGTCCTTCAAGACGGCCGCAACCTCGCGCTGCCCGTCGTGGCTGAACCGCTCCAGGATCCTCCCGCGCGTCGGCTGCTCCTTCTCTATGAACGAGAGTACGGCCTCCCAGAGGGTGCGTTCGTGGACGGTCTCGCTCTCCGTGAGCCGCCGCATCTTCTTCTGGTAGGAACGGAGGGCCATACCGAACATGTCCGCCACGACCTGGCGCCGGACGCCTTGCGCCTCGATCTCCCGCGCG
>CAYUAW010000148.1:5401-11133 GCA_964442485.1 uncultured Polyangiaceae bacterium | reverse complement strand
CGAGTTCTCCCTCCCACCAAGCTAGCGAGCCGGGGTGCTCAGAGAAAGACGTCCGGAAGTTCATCAAAACGCCACGACGCCAGTCCGCGCCAGACGAACGCGTTGCCGCACTGGATGCGTCTGCTATGGTCGATGGGGGTGAGCGAGGAGAACAGGGATGGCACTTTTCAATTGTTCCGCATGCAATCGCCACGTTCGCGGGGGTGAAACGGCGTGCCCCTTCTGCGGCGCGCTCGCCGGGGCGAAACTGGGAGAGCGACCGCAACCGACGGCGCGGCTCAGTCGCGCCGCGATCCTGGCATTCGCCGCGGCTGCGGCGGGCACCGCCTGCGGAGGCCGCACGACGGATCGCGATTCGAACGACGCGGGCAGCGGCGGTCCCTCTGCCGGCGGCGCGTCGAGCGGGGCCGGTGGGAAATCCGGCGCCGGCGCGTCGCGGGGGAGCGGCGGGGTGCCGTTCGGGGCGGGCGGTGAGGCTCAGGCCGGCTACAGCTCCAATGTCGCACCGCCTTACGGCGCATTTCCACCTCCCCCGCCCGGCAATGGCGGCAGCGTCGTTGCGCCCTACGGCGCACCGCCGCCGTTCGGTTACGGCGGCACGTACTTCAGCAGCGGCGGCGCGCCGAGTGGCTCGGGGGGTGCGAGCGGCTCGGGCGGCACGCTCTTGGACGGCGGCTCATCGAGCGACGCTGCCGACGACGCTGCCAGCCTGAGCTGCCGCGATCTCGTCAGCGGTGTCTACCGTCGCTGCTGCGCGGAGCAAGCGCCCGACTGCACGAACAAGCCCGACGGATACCCCGGATACGTCTGCGTGCTGCCATCGAACGCACATTGCTCCTGCAGCTGCTCGGCGGGCGCGTGGTCCTGCTTCTGCTGATCGCCCTCGCGGAAAGAGCTAGAACCGCGCCGTGAGCGACGTCTTGATATACGGCCCCGAGCGGTCGAGGCGGCCCAGGGACATGTACGTGGTGTTGATCCTGCCCGAGTCGGAAGGCTTTGGCGTGAGCTCGACGGAACCGCCCAGGACGTAGCCACCCTCCACGGAGAGGCCGGCGATGAGGCTACGCAGCGCGCCGCTGTTAGTCTGGAAGGTGCCGGTCGGCGTGTGGACGGTGAAGCCGCCCCCGAGAGTCATGAAGGGCGACGTCCCGTCGTCCTTCAGAAGAGCGGTATTCGAGATGTTCGGCTCGAGCTCGATATGGACGAAGGAAGCGCCGCCCGACAGTCGTGCTGCGAGGTCGAGGATCGAGAGCAGACCCCAGCGCACGCTCACGCCCGCGTAAGCGTTCTTGCTGGCTAGCGTGGTGTGGGCGAGGGCGCCACCGAAGAGGCTCGAGGCGTCTTCGCTGTTCGCGCTGAAGCCGAGCTCCGGGATGAGCGAGATGGGCTCGGAGTGGAAGACGGCATAGCCGATGCTCACACCGGGAAACAGCGACGTGTCGTGGGACGAGAAGAGATCGAAGCTTTGCTTCGTGTACCAGACGGTGTCGATGTCGAGCCGCACGTTGAAGCGGCTCTCGACAGGGCCACGGAACACGGGCGCCGCGGGCCCTCGGTCCTGCGCGGGCGGCGCGGTTGCGACGGGACGCGCCGCGACGGCGCCGGCGGCAGGCGGCGCTGTGACGAGGTCCGGAGGCGGCGCAGCCGCGGGCGCTGCGGTGGCGGCCACCGGGGCCGGAGCAGCGGCGCCAGGCGCCGCCGGTGCAGCGGCAGCAGCTGCGGGCGCGGACGCGGCGGGCGCTGCGGGAGCAGCAGCAGAAGCCGCGGGCGCCGCGGGCGCAGCCGCGACAGCGCCGTGCGCCACCGCTGCCGTCTGCATCGCGACGGCCGCCATTGCCGAGATCAACGCGCTCATCTACCACCCCCCTGAAGTGTGCTCTGGAAGAGAAAGTCATTCACCGAGTAAGCGTGCGAGAGGTTCGCGGGATCGTTCGCGTCGAGCACCGTCAGCGAACCAAGGGAGCTCGGGTGCGTCACCAGAACCTTCGGGTTCGTCTTGGATTTCGACGGCACCCGCACGAGGTGCTCGATGGGAGCGTCGAGCCTCACCTCGTTCGGGTGAAAGTTCGACAGATCGAGATAGCCGAGGCGGTCACCGGCCGGAGAGAGCCAGAGCTTGTTCACCGCGAGGTCCGGCACTGCATCGACCAGGTTCGGTCCCGTGATGGGACTCAAGGAACGATCCCCGAGCTTGAGCAGACTGAGCCCATTGAGCTGATTCAGGAGCATGACGGTATCGTCGTCCAGGATCTGAAGCTTCGCGTAAGGGGCCGAGAGGGTGAGGAGCTCCGGATTGCCGGCGCGGTTGTTCTCGGAGCCGAACCCGGCGAGGTCGAGGAACACGACGCTCTGACCGCCGGGCGTATAGAGGAGCGCGCGCTGGGCCGGAGTGGCGTCGGAGGGCTTCGGACCCGTGTACAGATGGATCTGACTCTCGGCCGCGGGCAGCGTGACGCTCGTCGTGTCTCCGGTATCCGCGTCGACGACGATCGCAGTGCTGTTGCCGGCCCCCGCGACGAGTAACCGCGTCTTGCCTCCGTCGGCGAAGAGCGCGAGATCGCTGGGGGCGGCGCCCGTGCCGGTGCCGAATTGGTTGAAGCTCAGCGCGAAGTCGTTGTCGCCCGCCGGACTCGTCGCGGCGCCGGTGGCGCCCGTGAGCGGCTCTATCGAGACCACGAAGACGTCGTCGGTGCCGGTGGCGCGAAGGTAGACCTTTGGCGGCGTCTCGTCCGTCGAGAAGAGCACCTGGGCGGCGCTCAGCGTGGAGGTGCCGGGCTTCGTCAGCTCCACCGTGTACTCGGAGCGCTCGAGGTGAGAGAGATCGACGACCGCGAAGTCCTTGTTCAGGAGCACGACGGCCAGGCTCCGATCGGAGCCCCCGATGCTCACTGGCTTGTCGGAAAAGGCGACCGACTGGGGCGACTGACCGAGGCTTCGCAGCGTCTTCAGTGCGGGCATCGAGTTCTTGGCGTCGAGGTCGATCACGGCAACCTCGTTTGGGTTCTTCAGGACGTCGCTCGTGCCCGTCGTCGGGTCGAAGAACAGGAAAGCGAAACGCCCGTCCTCCGACTGGACGATCCTGTCGAAGGCGCTGTCGTAGCGCCACGTCGTGCTGTGCCCGTCGGCGCCGAGCAGCACCAGGCCAGGGTCCTCGGGCACGACTCCCTGCACGTCGCGCTGACCCGCGCACAGCAGGAGGAGCTGATCCGTATGACCGTTCCGGGGTTCGACGTGCGTGGCATCGGCCACGATGGGAACCACGACGGGGGCGGAAGGGGCTTTCGCCCCCGTCACGTCGAGCAACCTCGCCTCGGCGCGGCCCGTATCGATGAAGACGACGTAATCGTCTACGGCCACCGGATCGAGGAGCTTCGGGATCTCGTCGAACCGGGGTGACCGAGAGCCACAGCCGACGACCAGGAGGGCGAGGAGCGAGCCCGCCAGGACCATGCGATTCATGGTGACCCTCACTGGCGAATCCGGCTGTTGAGCTCGAAACCGGTGACCGTCTGGACGACGTTGGTCTGGTAGTCCACGAAGGAGATCCGACCATCCGGGTGGTCTTGCCCGACGAACGCCCGCGCCGAGCTCGACACCGTGCCGACCGACGTCGGAGGACTGCCGAGCTCGATCGGCGTGACCCGGAAGCTATCGAGCTCCACGTTCTGCACCTCCCGGATGGTTCCCTGGTTGAAGAGGACGAGGAGATGGCTCCCGTCCGGGACTAGCGCGAAGGGACCGAGCGGCGCCGCCGTGACCTGCAGCTTGACGAACCCGGAGTCCACCTGGATGAGGCTGTAGCCGAATTGCCGGTCCGCCCGGACCCCATCGTCGATGCCGGGATCGTCGGGGTTGCCCGGAAGCTTGACGCTCACGATGAGCGCCGTCTTGCTGTCCGGCGAAACCGTGACGGAGCTGATCGCCTTTCGTAGCTGCACCGTGCGCGGCGCGGGAGACCCCGACAGGTTCAGGATCGTCAGGCGCTTCAGCGTATCGGGGATCGCCGTCAGGGTGGGGTCGATCGCGGTGGTGTAGAGGAGCGCGCTCTTCTCGTCCGCGGTGAGCGTGACGGAGCCGATGATCTCGTCCTTCACGGTGACCGCCCGCACGGACGACGGAGCGTCGAAGGCGTCCGGAATGGGGATGCGAAGCATCGCGCTGTGGTCGCGCACGACGGCGAGCGCGAAGCTGCCTGACGGCGCCAGATCCAGATCGGTGATCGCCGCAGCCGGGGGCGGCGTGGTCGGCGGCACGGTGGAGGTCGGCGCCGGAGTCGTCGGCGCGGGCGCCGCGTCAGGGCCCGCGTCGGGTTCCGCGTGAGCGCCCGAGTCGCGGCTCGTGCCCGAATCGGGCGCGCCCGCGTCAGTCGTCTCGTTCGACAGGACGGTGGTGACGTCCAGTCGCTTGATGTCGCCACTCGACAGGTCGAGAAGACGAAGCTCGCTCTTGCCTTCCTCGCGCGCGAGCGCGTATCGCCCGTCGGGCGTGACCGAGACGTCCAGCGCGTTGTCCGTCTTCGCTTGACCGAGCGACACGGTGCGCGCGATGTCGGTGCCCTGCTGGCTGACGCCTGCCGCTCGCTTGTCGATGGCGGCGAAGTCCAGGACGGAGACTCCGTCGTCGGTGACGACGAACGCTCTCGCCGAGTCGGTCGAGAAGAAGATGCGTGACGCGTGATACCCTATGCTCATGTCGTTGTACGTGTCGCCCTTGGGATCCAGGCTGAGCACGGTGACGTCCTGGGGGCTCCCCGGCGTGGCGGAGCCCGACGGCGACGATGAGTCGAAGTACACGACAGCGTGGCTGCCGTCGGGTGCCACTGCGATGGCGTTGGAGCCCGGTTTCACGAGCACGCTCGACGTCTTCGAGGCGCCCGTCACGTCGGTGCGGATGATCGTCGCGTCGTGGGAGCCAACGTTGAGGACGATCGCGGAGTCGGCGCCCGCGAGGGTCTGCAAGAACCTCGGCTGATCGCCAGCCGGGACGATCTGGATCGTGAGCTTCGTCGCATCGATGACGGCGACCGTGTCGCTATCGGTGTTGGCGACATACACGAAGTGCTCGCCGGCGTGGGGGAGCTCGAAGCTCACGACCGTCTCCTGCTCGGGCGGCAGCGTCGCGGCGCCGCCGGCGCCCGCGGGAACGGCAGGCAACCCGCCGGCGGTGGAGGGCCCCTGCGCGGATGCGCCCCCGGCCCCGAAGAAGTTGGTGCCGTCGGCTCGCGGCGCCGCGCTACCGTCGTTGGCGGAGTTTGCACTGCAGCCCGCCGCCGAGGCAGAAACCGCCGCAGCGCAAAATAACTGCGTGATACGCCCCTTGGTCATGTGCCACACAGTGATGCACTAACCGTTCCACGCTCGGTCCACTGCCCTCGCCCCGACCGAATCAAGCGACGCGCCCAAGCGAACGCGTCGGACGACGACACTCAGGTCATACCTTTGAACGGGGTTGGCACAGCGGCTCGCGCCAGGAGGCAAGCGCGGGCGGCGTGAGCCTCTGCTCGACCGGGTATCGAGTCGTTCGCCCGAGGACCCTCCGCACGCTATCGCGGGCCGCCATCCGCGACCGCCACAAGAACATCTCGTCCGAGCGAAACTCGAAGAGCCGCGCCCCGGCGCGAGTCTACGGCTCCGCGGGCCACGGACGTGGAGCCGGCACGAGCTCCTCGAAGTATTCGAAGATGGGCGTCGAGTCGAAGAGCTCGAGCTCCCGATCGACGAGCACCTGCACCT
>CAYUAW010000148.1:3106-5301 GCA_964442485.1 uncultured Polyangiaceae bacterium | reverse complement strand
CAGACCATTGAACTTGCGCGTGACGGCTTCTTCATTGGACTCTGACGCGTGGTACGCGAGCGCGTCGCAGGAGTCATGCCAGAGCGGTACATCGGGATTTCCGCGCCATGACGGCCTTCGATACCCCTTCGCGTGCCAGAGTGTGCCACCCGCGAATGCCGCCCGGCTCGCGGGCTCCCCTGAGGGGGCCGTTCGCGATAGCGGCGCTCGCGGCGCTCGCCGTTGCATGCAACCGCGAACAAAAGCTCGAGGCGCCGACGGCGCTGGACGTGTTCGGAACGGCGAATCCTGCGACGCCCGTAGCCCTGCGCCTCGACACGACCGCGGGCGTCGTTCATTGCACGGTGGATCCCCGGGGCGCGCCCCAGGCCGCCGCGTCGTTCGTGGGACTCGCGACGGGACGCACCCCGTTTCGCGATTTCGCGTCGGGAAAAGTCGTGAAGAGACCGTACTACGACGGGCTCCCGTTCTTCCGCGTGGTGCCGTCGGTGCTCGTACAGAGCGGATGCCCGCGCGGTGACGGAACGGGATACCCCGGCTATCGCTTCCCCGTCGAAGCGCGCCCTGATGACGAAGCCCGCCTCGCTGCACCCGGCGCGCTCGTGCTGGCTCGCTACACGCCCCCACCGGGCCGCACCGATCCCGATCCCCCCGGAGCCGGTGACGTCCACGGAAGCCAGTTCGCGATCACGCTCGGCGATATGAAGCACCTCGCCGGCACTGCCACCGTCCTCGGAAGCTGCACGGACCTCGACGTGGTGCGGAGGCTCGTCGAGCAACGCCGCGCGGGCCAGGTGCCCGTGCTGCGGCACTTGCTGGTCCCGTGACGTCACGACGCGCTGGCCTGGCCGTCAAGCGTCGCCACGACGCAGAGCTCAGCGCAGGTACACGCGGCTGTAGTCGACCTCGTACGTGATGTTGAACCCGGAGGCGGGGAGCGTGATGTTCACATCCGAGATCTGGGTGTGGCCCCAGCCGAAGTCGAAGAGGAAGGACATGTTGATGTGCTCTCCGGACTGGCTGCCGCCGAGCGTCCAGTGGAGCGTGCCGTCTTGCACGGCGATGCCGTCGAAGTACACAACGTAGGAATCGTCGGCGCGGTAGAGCCACGTGAAAACGTGCCAGTTCGTGAGGTCGCGGTCGTTCTGGGGTACGCCGGCAGAGGTGAGCCCGCTCGGCCAGCTCGAATAGTTGACCTTGTCCGAGCCTCCGACGGAGTTCACGTGGAACGCCGCGGGCGGGGGATAGATGTTCGGGGTTCCGAAGGACTCGAGCACGTCCATCTCGGCGCCCTTGTCCCACTTGTTGCCGGCCGTCCAGATCGCGAACCAGTACGCCGCGGCGGCCGCGGGCATGCGCACCCGCGTCTCCCACAGCAGATCCTTGCCGAGGAGCGCGCCGCCGCTCGAGAGCGTCCACTTCGCGGTGATGCTGCCGTTGCCCGCGTTGTGCTGCGAGACGCTCACGTTCGCCTGCGACGCTGACAGAGGACGCACGTACGTCTTCATCGTGTCGGGCGTGAACTCGCGATAAGGCCGCGACGGATCCTCGACCGGCTGCCCCGAGATGGCCGTGGCGGAGTTCGGCGCCACGGTGATGGCGCCGTAGTTGGAGCCGTTGCCTATGGTGCCGAACTGATCATGGTACTGGAACTCGGAGCTCAGGCTCGAGATGTCGCGGATTGTGCCGCTCGCACCAAAGTCCCAGTTCTTCACGAGCGTGAACTTGCCGCCGCCGATCTTCGCGGCGTCGGTCGGCGCAGGCCCCACTGCGGGCGCGTCGGTGCTGCCCGTGCCGACCGTCTCGTTGCCGACGGAGCCGCCGCTGCCCGTGGCGCCGGCTGAGCCGCTCGCACCACCCGAACCGGTCGACGAACCGTCGCCGATCGTCAGAGACAGCGGCACGTTCGCGCTGCGCGTCGAGGCGACGCCGGGCGGCGTGTCCCACGCGTACACCGTCCACGTCGTCGGACCCGGGGTGAGCTTGGTCGCGTCCACGGTGAAGGAGAACGCGCCGTCGGCGCCCGGCGTCGCCGAGCCGAGCGGCGGCTTCTGGTGCGCCGCGTCCCATGCCTCGACGTTCTTGAACGCGGGAGCGTGTCCGCTCACCACGACGGAACCCGAGACGGTCGCGTTGTTCGTCGGCAGATCGACGACGAGCGTGAAGTCGGGCACTGGCGCGCCGCCCGCACCGCT
>CAYUAW010000148.1:0-3006 GCA_964442485.1 uncultured Polyangiaceae bacterium | reverse complement strand
TCCGCCGCTGCCCGTACTTGCACTCGAAGCTCCGCCCGTGGCGCCTGCACCAGCGCTGACCGTCGTGCGTCCCGAACCACTGCTTCCGCCGCAATCGCTGAAGCAAGCCGGCGGAGGACTCGCCGTGCTCTCGTTGCCTCCACACGCGGACAGCGCGGCCGTCCCTGCGAGCAGTGACAGCGGCAAGTGCCAGTGCGAGCGCGCGCGGAAGATCTGAGGAAAGGCCACGGTAAGTGCGATAGGCGCAAGGGCCGCCGTCGACGGCTCAGCAAAAACCGCGACGGACTGCGAGGCCGGGCTGCCCTCGCCTCCTGGGCTACTCGAGAGACGAAGATCGGCGATCCGCCACGGAGACCGAAAGCCACGAGAAAGACCGGCGAGACCGGAGCGCGCTGCGCATCCAGTAGGGTCCGACGCGCCACTTTTGAAGCCCGATGGACCGAGACCGGAGTTCGCAGGAAGCCTCCTGCTTGTGAGGGATGCCGCAGCTATGCGGCGAAAAAGCGACAAACTCGAGATTAGGGGGCGCCGGCGCGGTGGTGGGGCGGGCGCGTCGTCAAATTCTGCGCTCTGTACGAGCACTGTCTTGCGCCGCGCCCCGTTCCACCGGGGCGCCTCAATCCAGCGATGCGCGCGTGAGGATCGGACGGATCGCCTGCACGGAGCTCTCGAACAGCGACGGCTGCCCGGGATCGGCGAAGACCGTCTCGAAGTCTTCGGGCGTGAAGGCTCGCGCGAGACGTGCGGCGAAGGTGTCGCGCAGGATCCGGACGTAGTAGTCGATGTCGTAGTCGCGCGGATCGAGGACGGGCGCCTCGCCGTCGTCGTCGTCCGCGTCGAGGAGCAGGCCGGCGCGGCCGCGTCGAGCGCGGTAGACGCGGATGCGTTCCCCCGGAGTCCAGTGCGTGCGGCCATTCACGAGGAGCGCCTCGTAGGTGAGCTCACGACGGAGCTCGCGCGTGGCGAGGTACTCCGCGACGGTCTTCGTCAATCGCACGCGCGACGACACGTCGTACGTCGGCAGCTCACGGCGGCGCAGCGCCATGATGGCGTCGCGATACGCCTTTCGCACGCCCGCCACGTCGAACGCGAGAAGGCTCGCGACGGCGCCCCGCAGGAAGGCTTCGCCGAACGGCTCGGCGCGGCTCGAGCGGAAGGCCACGCCGCGCAGGACGAGGGGCCCCGCGTACGGCAGGAGCGCGTAGTTCTTCGGCTCGTGCGAGAGCATCGCGGCGTAGCGCCCCTCGAATTCCAGATGCACCTGCTCGGGCAGGAGCGCGGCGACGTCGGCGACGACGCGGCGTTCGTCGGCCTCCGTGAAGGCGGCGGGCACGGCGAAGTAGACTCCGTCGGTGTCCGCCTCGAGGAGCGTCACGCCTCGGCTCGAAAGCTCCCTGCAGAGCAGGGCGAGCACGGCGCGCCCGTGCTTCGTCACCTCGTTCGCGGCGTGGACGTCCGAGAAGCGGGTGAGCGACGCGGCGCCGAGGTAACCGTATGCGGAGTTGACGACGAGCTTCATGGCAGCCGAGAGCGCCTCGTCCGTGAAGCGCTCGGGGGACCCGGGGGCGGCCCCCTTCGCGCGCGCCTTCGCCGCGAGGCGCTGCTCGACCAGGCGATCGACGAGACGGAGGAACACGCCGAGCCGGTCGCGCGCGGGACCGATGCGGTACTGACGCATCAGAGACGGATAGAGGCTCGCGACGTCCGCCTTCACCACGCGCTCGGCGACGCCCGCGGCGAACAGGTGGAGCGCCGCGCCGGTGTGCTCGGTGCCGTCGCTGCCCTGGTGAGCGGGGAGCGCGGCGCGGGAGCGAAGGTACGCGCGCACGATCAGCGGATCGACCACGCCAGTGGCCGCACCCGCGTCGGCCAGGCGCTCGTAGCGACGCGGCACCATGCGCGCGAGCGCGAAGGCAGCGCCGCCGAGGAGACGCGCGAGCCCCGCGGCCTCGTTCACGTCGTCGAGCGCGTAGCGGCGGACACGCCCGGGGTCGCGGCGATACACCTCGTGGACGCGCGCGCCGACGATGAGCTCCCGCTTCGCCGTCGCGAGACCGAAGTGACGCGCGACGGCCTTGAGGCCATGGCCCGGAAGATCCCGCGCCGAGAAATCGTGCCGGCGCACGGCGTCCATCGAGTCGATCAGCTCGCGACCCGGCACCGTGTACCGCGCCCGACGCAGTCGCTCTAGCTGGGGGAGATCGCCGCCCAACCTCGCGCCACGTGCAGCCGGCCTGTGACGGAGCCCGGGCGTCGTGGTGCGACCGAGCGCGAGCGGAACGCCGAGCCGCCCCGCGCGGTGCGCGAGAAAGGGCAGATCGAAGCCGTGCAGGTTGTGGTTCTCGATGACGTCGGGGTCGAGCGCCGCGATCCGCACGACAAATCGCCGGATGAGCGCGGCCTCCGCCACGTCGTCGTCGCCCTCCGCCTCGAGTATTTCTCCGGAGCCGTCGGGGGCGCGGAGGGCGATCAGGAAGATGCGATCGACGTCGGGAGCGAGACCCGTAGTCTCCAGGTCGAACTGTGCGCGCCGGAGATCGTCGAACGAGAGGTCGCGGAAGTACGTGCGCCCCGAAGCGACGAGGTACTGCTCTTCGGGCGGCAGGGCGAGGACGGACGTCGCGCCGAGCTCGCGCAGATTCCCGAGAGGACGGCCGAGACGCCGCTCCGCCCCCGAAAGGACGGCGCGAGCGAGCGCGCGGCCGTCGTCGGCGCGCACCAGGTAGCGCAGCTCACCGGGTCCCTCGAGCTCCTCGTACGTCACCGAGCCCGTCGACGGCACGCCGCGCTCCTCCGAGAGCCTTCCGCCGAGGTGCGATAGATGTCCGAGGTCGGCGAGCAGGACCCAGGGACGGTACCGATCCGTCTCGCGCACGAGCGCGCCGGTCTCCCTGGACCGCCTCCACACGAGCGCGCTGCCGTCCGGCTCCGCCCAGACCGAGACGATCCCCGGCGTGTCGTCCCAGCCCCAGAGCCACTCGTCGTCGGGCCGCGTCACTTGTGCGC
>CAYUAW010000147.1:1827-16307 GCA_964442485.1 uncultured Polyangiaceae bacterium | reverse complement strand
GCCCTCTCGACGCTGGCTGCGCACCCCGCGTATCGCTTCCGCGAGGACGACGCCGCCTCGCCGGAGTGGCTCGAGCGGATCGACGCGGTGTGCATTCCGATCGCGCTCTTTCGCATCGCCCGCGAGAAGCTCACGGGGCTCTTCGTCGCCGTCGATGGCCGCCGCCGCAAGCGCGTCTTCTTCGAGAAGGGCGATCCTGTGTTCGTCTCGTCCACCGACCGCGACGAGCTGCTCGGCCGCAGGCTGGTGGCGGCGGGCCTCGCGTCGGAAAAGTCCATCGAGCTGGCGCTGGGCAGCCATCCCCTGCGTCTCGGCGAGGGCCTCGTGTCGCTCGGTGTCCTCGGGGCGGCGCAGCTCGTGCGCGAGCTCTCGCGGCAGCTCGAGGATCGTCTCTTCGAGCTCGGCGCGTGGCGCAACGGAGAGATCCGGTTTTTCGCTGGCGTGACGCTGGCGCAAGAGCACCACGTGCGCACCCGCGAGCCGACGATGAAGGCGCTCACCGAGCTGGTCCGCGAGCAGTACGCGCCCGGCGACATCGCCGCCATCCTGCGCCCCATCACGAAGGAAGTCCTCGTCCCCTCGGCGGATCGCGACGCGATCTGCGCGGAGCTCGGACAGAGCCCGGGAGATTCCGCCGTGCAGGCGCTGGCGGACGGGCAGAGCACGGTCCGCGACATCGTGACGCGCGCCACCCAGTGCGGCGTCCCCATGGCCGACGCGCTGCGCGCGGTGCTCGTCGGGCTCTGCTCGGGCTGCCTCTCGGCAGCTGCCTTCCGGGCCAGCGTCCCGAGGCCGTAGCGTCGTCAGGTCACGCCGAGCTACGCGTCCAGCGGACGCGGGAGCAGTGGGTTCTGCATCGGGAGCGTCAGGGAGACGCGAGTGCCCTCGCCCGGCCTGGATGCGATGACCAGCGTGCCGCCGAGCAGCCCGACCACGCTCCTGGCCAGAAAGAGGCCGAGCCCCATGCCACGGCCGGGGGCCTTCGTCGTGAAGAAGGGCTCCGTGGCGCGCGCCATCACCTCTTCGGTCATGCCCGAGCCCGTGTCGAGGACCGTGAAGACGTAGGCCTCGCTGTCGGGCGTGATGCGAAGGAGCACGGATGCCTCGGGCGCGGAGGCGTCGAGCCCGTTCTTCAGCACGTTGCGGAGCGCCTGTGACAGGGCCCGCGGCGGAACCAGGAGCGTCCGGCTGGAGAGCGACGGATCGAGCTCGATGCTCACGCGTTCCTTCCCCGGCAGGCCGTCCAGCGCGAGCGTCGCGAGCTCGCCGAGCGGCGTCTCCTCCGCCATCTCTCCGGGGTTCACGCCTGCCCCGCCGGCCATCTGTCCCAGGATGTCCCGGCACCGCTCCACCTGCTCGCGGATGAGCTTCGCGTCGACGGCCACCCCGGACGTGCTGGTGGCACGCTCGAGCTCACGTGCGACCACTGCGATGGTCGAAAGTGGGGTCGCCAGCTCGTGGGCTGCGCCGGCCGCGAGCGTCGCCATGGAAGCGAGCTTCTCGCTCCGCGCCGCAATCTCCCGGGCGCGACCTAGCTCGGATTCCCGGTGGGCGAGCGCGCGAGTGACGCGATTGATGAAATATACGATGAAGGCTGCCGCGACCGCGAAAGCGACCCACATGCCGCGCAGGTGCATGTCGAGCGGCTCGCCCTCGTGGTGCATCCCGTGCATGAGCTGGCCATGCATCGAATGGTGCATCGGGAGCGGGACCGAGCGGACGAAGAGCGCCGCGTTCGCGGCGATGCACAGCAGCACGAGCGTCCAGGTCCAGCGCGGCCGGAGCACCAGCGCCGCGAGCGCGATGTGGACGAGGTACAGGAAGCTGAAAGGGTTCAGTGGGCCGCCGGTGAAGTAGAGCAGCCCGGTGAAGCAGGTGACGTCGAAGGCGAGCGCGCCCGCCACGACGGGCTCCGAGACGCGAGCATTCCTGCGGAACCAGAGCTCGAAGGCGAGGTTCGCCAGCAGCTCGACGGCGAGGATGGCGCCGAGCGACGCGAGCGGTAGCGCGATGGAGAGGTGGAAGTGTACCTCCGTGATGACCAGGGCTTGCCCGAGGATCGCCGCCCAGCGCAGCCGGACGAGCCAGGACAGATTGATGCGCTGCACGGCGGAGGCATCGTCGACGCGGTCACCCGCGACGCTCTGCTTGGGCGGCGTTCTCGCGGCCAGGGGCGGCCGCGCGCTCTGCTCCGGGAGGGTCGAAAGGTCATCCATGTGCGAGCGCGCCCCGGCGACGAGACGCCAGTGTAGCGCGCGCGGGGCCCTCCGCAGGGTCGTCGACGTGGATTCGGCTGCGTCACTCGACCGATTCGATGTTGACAGTGACCTTTCGGGAAGCTCTGACTGCTGGCGGCCCCGATGATCCCGCCCCCTCGAGAGCATGCCCCGCGGGAATCGAGCAAGGGCGTCGCGCCCCGCGGTGACGTGGCGCTGCTCGACGTATCGCAAGTGTGGGACGCGGCGGAGGCCCTCCGCGACGCGGCTCGACGCGAGCTCCCGCTCGAGGTGCGCAGGGCAGCGGTCACCGGGCTCGGCGTCGCCGCCGCGGTCGGTGCGGGAGTCGTGGCGGCCGCCGTCGTCTTCTTTGCTCTCGCGTCGGCGCGGAGCGAGCCGTTCCTCGCGGCGCTCCTGCACGCGAAGGCGCTCCTCGCCGTGTCCGTGCTGTGTGCAGGCATGGCGCTGTCCGCAAGGCTCGGCGGAAAGCATCCCGACGTCGTCCTGCGACTCGGTCTCGTTCACTACGTCGTGGTGGCGCTGCTCCTCGGCGTCGCGCGGCACGCCTACGCCTGGCCGGCGCTGCCGCTGGCGCGCGAGTGGTCGCCGGTCGGGGTGTGGATCCTGCTCTTCGGAGCTCTCGTGCCGCTGCGGCCCTCGACGGTGCTCGGCTGGTCGCTCCTTTCGGCGCTCATGGATCCCTTCGCGCTCCTGATCGTGCGCGGCGGCGGCGCCTCCGTCTCGGTCGTCGATAGGTTCTTGCTGTCCCTGTCGGCCTTCTGTGCGGCGTTGATCGCGTTCGTCACCTCCAGCGTCATCTACGGCCTGACCGAGCGAATCGCGAAGGCGCGCGAGTTCGGCAG
Source organism: uncultured Polyangiaceae bacterium (assembly GCA_964442485.1). Lineage (GTDB taxonomy): Bacteria > Myxococcota_A > Polyangia > Polyangiales > Polyangiaceae > DASZVB01. The sequence continues at coordinate 13,228 of CAYUAW010000147.1, read as the reverse complement.
CTACCGGCTGGTCGAGCGCCTCGGCATCGGGGGGATGGCGGAGGTCTGGCGCGCCGATCACCGCATGCTGGCGCGGCCGGCGGCCGTGAAGCTCATTCGCCCGGGGATGCTGTCGACCTATGGCGAGACGGAATCGGCCCGTCTCGTGCGCCTGTTCGAACGCGAGGTGCAAGCGACGGCGGCGCTCCGCTCGGCGCATACCATACAGGTCTACGACTTCGGAGTCGCTCGCGACGGCACGTTCTACTACGTCATGGAGCTCCTCGACGGCTTCGATCTGCAGACCCTGGTCGAGCGATTTGGAAAGCAGCCTCCGGAGCGCGTCATCCACGTACTCCGTCAGGTGTGCCACTCGCTCCGCGAGGCGCACGCACGGCACTTCGTGCACCGGGATATGAAGCCCGGGAACATCTACGTGTGTCGTTACGGCGCCGACCTCGACTTCGCGAAGGTGCTCGACTTCGGCCTGGTGCTCGATCGCCGTCCGACCGCGGAGGAGCTCGAGGAGCGCCGCGGCCAGATCGGCACGCCCGCCATCATGGCGCCGGAGCAGGTCCGCTTCGACGCTCCGGTCGATCAGCGAACGGACATATACGCGATCGGCTGCGTCGCTTACTGGCTCCTGACCGGCGAGCGAGTCTTCGAGGCCGAGACGCGCCACGACATGCTCGTTATGCACGCCCACCAGCGCCCGGACTCGCCCTCCCGCCGCGGCCACGCCGGGATCCCCCCGGAGCTGGAGGCGATCGTCATGCAGTGCCTGAGCAAGAACCCCGACAAGAGGCCGCAGTCTGCCGGGGAGCTCTCGCAGCGACTCGCTGAGCTCGGCATCGAGCCCCTGTGGACGCGCGCACGAATGGAAGACTGGTGGCGAGAGCGCTCAGTGGTGGAAGAGCCGTAGGTTCGTGTAGACGAGCGTCATCCCGTACTCGCGACACGCGCCCTCGATGTCGACGTCGCGAGCCGAGCCTCCGGGCTCCGCGATGAAGCTCACCCCGTGCTTGTGCGCGTGGTCGATGTTGTCGCGGAAGGGGATGAAGCCGTCCGAGACGAGCGAGACACCGGTGATCTGTCGCAGGAATGCCGCCTTCTCGGCGTCCGTCAGGGGCTCCGCCGGCTCGGCGAGCGCCTCTCGGAAGGCCGCTGTCTCCTCCCGCGTGAGATCTCCCTCGATGTAGCGGACCCTCAGGTTGATTCGATCCTGACGTTTCACCGCGTCCTTGAAGTGAAGGCCGAGGACCTTCGGGTGTCGCCCGAGCTGCCAGACGTCGGCCTTCGCGCCCGCGAGCTTCGTGCAATCGACGCGCGACTGCTGCCCGGCGCCGATGCCGATCATCTGTCCGCCCCAGGCGTAGCCCACCGAGTTCGACTGCGTGTACTTCAGGGTGACGAGCCCGAGCAGCAGATCGCGTGTCGCGTCGTCCGTGAGCGCGCCGATCTTCACGTTCGCGAGATCCGTGCGGCCAATCACGTGGTCGTTCCGGTCCTGGGTCAGGCGGACGCCGAAGATCTCCCGCGACTCACGCGGGGGCGGCTGGTAGTCCGGGTCCGCGCGCATCACGATGAAGCCCCCCGACTTCTTTGCCTTCAGGATCTCGAGGGCCGCCGGATCGTACCCGGGCGCGACGATCCCGTCCGCCACCACGCCCTTCAAGAACTCCGCCGTCTCGCGATCCACGCGGTCGGAGAGCGCCACGAAATCGCCGAAGGAGCTCTTCGGATCGGCGCCACGGGCGCGGACGTAGGCGAGCGCCGCGGGGCTTAGGTCGCGCCCCTCGACCTCGTACACCTTGCGGAGCTCGTCCCCGAGGGGCGCCGCGACGGCGGCGCCGGCGGGGGAGACGTGCTTGAAGCTGGTCGCGGCAGGCAGCCCGAGGCAGCCGCGTAGCTCGCGCACGAGCTGCCAGGCGTTGAGGGCATCGAGGAAGTTGATGAGCGACGGCGTCCCGTGCAGGACCTCGATCGGCTGCGTGCCGGAGGTCACGGGTTCGACGGCGGCGTAGCGCTGATGTGGATTCGTTCCGTACTTGAGCTGCATGACGCGGCGGAACGATGCCACGGATCGTGTGGACCCGGGAGCGGCTTCGCTCGTTCGGCGGCCTTTCGGCTTTCAGAGCGACTCGACGAACCGGAGCAAGGCCACCGCGGCGGGGAGGAGCGCCTTGACGACGTCTTCCGGGATGTGGGTCGGACGCCCGAAGTCGAGCTCGCATTCGAGGCGCTCAGGGGTGATCGAAAGATGGCGGACAGTCCTCGGCCAGCGCTCGGCGAAGGGCCGGAGCAACGGCTCGAGCTCCCCTGCCCGCTCCGCGAGCGCGTGCGCGACGTCCTCCGCGGCGTAGCAGTCCTTGAAGAAGCGCTCGGCGACGCGGTTCGGCGTCGTCGCCGAGACCAACTCGTTCGGTACTCGCTTCTCGTGCTCGAACGTGCGGAGCACGACGCGGGGCTCGGTATGGGTGTAGACCACGATGCGCGCGCGATCGTCGGGGTCCACGAAGACGCGGTATCCATCGTAGTCGCCCGAGAGCGCGCCGATGCGGCCGGGCTCCGCAGCGCGCAGCGAGAGCCCGAGCTCGCGCGCCAGCGCCGGGTACTCCCGCGACGCCCGCGCGGCTCCCGTCCGCCGCATGCGGTGCATGACGTAGGGGCCGAGCACCATGAGCGCGAAGAAGGCGACGCGCTTGACGTCCTCGATGTCCGCCATGAAGAGCCGCCGCCGCGCCACGAAGGCGCGGCGCGATGGCTACCGCGCGCGCCGCTCCCGGTACTGCGCGATGAGCCCCGCCGTCGAGGCGTCGTGGCTCCCGGCGGGCGCCGCGCCGGAGAGCTCCGGCAGGATTTTGCCGGCCAGCACCTTGCCGAGCTCGACGCCCCACTGATCGAAGCTGTTGATGTCCCAGATCGCCCCCTGCACGAACACCTTGTGCTCGTAGAGCGCGAGCAGACGTCCGAGCGCGTGCGGAGTCAGCTGGTCCATCAGGAACGTGCTCGTCGGGCGGTTCCCCTCGAAGGTCTTGTGCGGCGCGAGCGCCTTCTGCTCTTCCGGGGACAGCTTTCCCTTCGCGAGCTCCTCCAGAACTTCCGACTCCGTCTTGCCGAGCATCAGCGCCTCGGTCTGCGCGAAGCAGTTGGCGACGAGCTTGTCGTGATGGTCGCCGAGCGGATTGTGGGAACGCGCGCTCACGATGAAGTCCGCGGGCACGAGCCGCGTGCCCTGGTGGAGGAGCTGGTAGAAGGCGTGCTGGCCGTTGGTCCCCGCCGCGCCCCACACGATGGGGCCCGTCGTGTAGGTCCGGATGCGGCGACCTTCGCGGTCGACGCTCTTGCCGTCGCTCTCCATGTCGAGCTGCTGCAGAAACGCCGGCAGGAGCTCCAGGTACTGATCGTAGGGGAGCACGGCGTGCGTCTCCGCACCGAGGAAGCTCATGCACCACACTCCGAGCAGACCCATGAGCACCGGAATGTTCTCGGCGAGCGGCGCCGCCTCGAAGTGGCGGTCCGCTTCGTAGGCGCCGGCAAGCAGCGCGTCGAAGGCGTCGAAGCCGATCGCCAGCGCGATCGGCAACCCGATGGCCGACCAGAGCGAGTAGCGGCCGCCCACCCAGTCCCAGAACTCGAACATGTTCGCGGGATCGATGCCGAACGCCTTCACCGCCGGGAGGTTCGTCGAGATCGCGACGAAGTGGCGCTCGACGGCCTTCGTGTCGCGGAGCCCGCTGAGCAGCCAGTGCCGCGCGGACTCGGCGTTGGTCATCGTCTCCTGGGTCGTGAAGGTCTTCGAGGCGACGCAGAAGAGCGTCGTCTCCGGCGAGAGGCCCTTCACCGTCTCGGCGAGGTGCGTCCCGTCGACGTTGGAGACGAAATGCGCACGAAGCCCGGGCTTCCAGTACGGCTTGAGTGCGTCGCTGACCAGGTGCGGCCCCAGGTCGGAGCCGCCGATGCCGATGTTCACGACGTCCGTGATGGGCTTGCCGGTGTGCCCCTTGTGTTCTCCAGAGCGGACCTTCTCGGAGAACGTGCGCATCTGTGCGAGCACGCGGCGCACGTCAGGCATCACGTCCTTCCCGTCGACCAGGATGGGACGCCCGGAGCGGTCGCGCAGCGCCACGTGCAGCACGGCGCGGTTCTCCGTCACGTTGATGCGCTTGCCGGCGAACATCGCGTCCCGCAGGGTGGTGACGCCGCGCTCCTCGGCCAGGGCGACGAGGAGGCTCATCGTCTCCCTCGTCACGCGGTGCTTCGAGTAGTCGAAGAGAAGGTCGCCGAGCGCGACCGTGAACGACTGGAAGCGCGCCCTGTCGGCCGCAAAAAAGTCGCGAAGGTGCGCGCCGGCGTGCGCGCGGTGATGGTCGCCTAGGGCTCGAAAAGCGGGGGACTCGGAGAGAGGTACCATGGCACCCCTGACATTACGCTCGAACCGATTCCGGGGAGCCCCGAATGGACGTTTCGCGGAAAGACCGGTTAGAGTGTCGTTCATGAGTGATCCGGGCCTCCTCCGGTTTCTGGAGCTCGTCGTTCGGGAGCTCTCCGCGAGCGACGCCCGGGTCGAGCTAGGGGGACGCGATCCGGACGATCCGCGGCTCGTTTTCCGCAGCGCGCCCAACGGGCACCGTGTCGTGGTGGTCTTCGACGCTCCCCCGCCCGACCGTGGCGGCGTGGAGCAGCGGCTCGAGGCCATGGTCAGCACGCTCTATGGCGGCATCGAGCACTCCCCGAGCTCGTCCCCGCCCCGGACCCCGCCTGACGTCGCAGGTCGAAGGCTCGACGACGAGCTGGGACGACTCTCGGAGCGCGCGGGCGCGGCCGGCGCCCTCGTGTTCGATCTGGCGTCGCCGGTGATCTGGGGCGCCTCCCGGTCGGAATCCGGCGATCGCGAGAAGCTCTACCAGAACGTCATCGACTGCGTTCGCGAGGCGCACTCCGAGCTCCGCCAGCAGCACACCGCGCGCTTGCGGGTGAGCGCGGCCATCGAATGCCTGGCACGGCCGTTCGCGGGTCTGTACGTCGTGGCACTCGCTTTCGAGGGGGACATCTCCGAGCCCGTGGCGCTCGGGGCCATGCTGCACGCCATGCCCGCCATCGAGCGGTTCGTCCTGGCCCTGCCCCCCGTCGATCCGCCCCCCGGCGGAGCCAAGATCGTCCGCATGCCCGCACGATTGCGCTAGTCGCTCACCGCACGGCGTCCTCGAAGAGCTCGCAGAGCTCGTCGCTGCGCGCGCGTGCGTCGGCTTCTCCGAGGGCCATGATCTCGGCGGCGAACTCTCCGTCGAAGAGCAGGTAGCTCAGGAGATCCGCCTCTTCCATGCCCTCGCTCCGCGCGAGGCGCCGCAGCGCGCGCCCGGTCAGGCCCTTGCGGCTGCGGGCGAACGCCGGCCCGCGCACGAAGTCGCCGCAGAGCAGCCCGATGTCCTGCGACGCTCGCACGACGATCGTCTTGAGCTGACGGAGCCCGGGCTGCCCTTCCGCCACTCCGAGCTGTCGGTTGATCGCTCCCACGAACCCCGGGCCGTACTCACGCGTGCCGGCGGCCAGGAACTCGTTGATGCGCGACAGTCGCTCGACGTCGCCGTCGAGCCGGTCGAGCAAGAGGGCGTTCAAGGTCTTGCCCAGCAGGAAAGCGGGACCCGCGAACGCCTTCTCGCGCTCGTGTTCCAGGATCGGATCGGGGTTCGACGCCCCGACATAGTGGGGGTTGATCACGAGCAGCCGGTCGGCGCCGAGGCGGCGCGCCGGCGACAGGGGCACGTTCTGCCGCAGACCGCCGTCGCAATAGAGCTCGCCGCCGATCGAGACAGCGGGGAAGACGAAGGGGATCGCCGCCGACGCGAGCGCGTGCTCCAGGCGGAGCTTCGCGGCCCGCGCCACCATGGTCGGATGGGTGCCCCAGCGTGGGACCTCCCCCTCGTGATGCTGGACGAAGACGACCGTCCGGCCAGTCCCGACGTGGGTGGTGGAAACCCCGACGGCCAGCAGGCGGCCGGACCCGACGTGCTCGTCGATGCGTTCGAACGGGATGGCGTCGGCGAGCACTTTCGCGATCCCCGTCGGATCGATGAGGCCCCCACGGGGCTCCTTGCCGAGGATGGGCTTCGGCTTGCTGCCCATGAGCTCGCGCGCGAGCGTCACCAGCTCGAGGGGATCGGGCTTCAGGATGTGCTCGACCTCCAGCGCTCGCCACCGATCGACGAGCAGCCGTGCGCGCATTCGCGGCTGGTCCGCGTACGCTGCGAGCAGGCAGGCGTTGATGGCACCGACCGACGTGCCACACACGATACGGATGGGGGCGTCGCGGCCCAGCCGCTTCGGCAGCTCCTCGAGGACGTAACGCAGGACCCCGACCTCGTAGGCGCCGCGCGCCCCACCCCCGGCCAGAACCAGCGCGATGCAGGGGGGCGAATGCTCGGGAGTCGGGGCTTCCACGTGCCCCGCAGAATATCGGTCCTGCGCCACAAGGCCAGGATGTCTCGCGATTTCCGGCCCGTCGGTTTGTCGCGGCGCGTGATGGGAATTTCGTGGCGGGGAGAATGTCGCGGCTGGCTGCGTACGACCCCCCACGCATGCCCTCGAGCTGGCCCGGACTGTTCGCCGACGTGGACCGTGCCGATCTGTCGAGCCGGCGGCTCGTGGCGGCGCAGGCCGAGTTCGAGGCGTGGGCTGGCCACGCCGAGGAATGCGCCTTCGTCGAGGCCCACCGCATCGCCGTTCACCGTGCCGACGAGCTGCACGCGCGCACGGCGGTGAGGGTCGCGGTCGATGCCCGGCGTCTCTCCGCAGGGAAGAGTCGACAGGCGAGCCCGCGGAGCATCGGTCTGGAGCTCGGAGCGTCGCGCGTCCACCTCTACTCCGTCCGCGAGCTCGGCACGGCGCCGTGCGTGCACCTGGGCATCCAGCGGGCCGCGACGACGTCCCGGTCGCCCGTGTTCACCACGCTGCCAGGGGCGCTCCTGGTGCGGCGCCCGGACGACGGCTTCGACGCTCTCTGTCTCCCGGTGCCGACCGACGGGCGCGATTGCCCGCGGACCACGATCGACGCGCTCCTGCTACGCGCGTTCGAGCTGCTCGTCGCAGCGCACCGCTCGACCCTGACGTGAGGCTCTCGTGAAGCGGCGCGGCGTTCACTCGTCGGCGACGTACGTGCTGCCGTCGAAGTGATAGCGCTTCTGGTGCACGTCTCCCCACGGAACGAGGAGCGGCTCGAGGCCGCCGTACGGCAGCTTGTCGACTGGAAACGGGTACGTCTTGTCCGTCCATCCGACGGCCTTCCCCGCCGAGAGCTCGAGGACGAGCCCGCGGCTTGCGGGGACGAAGCGAAGTGCGTCGGTGATCGAGTCGTCGTCCTGGGACCGGCCGAGCTCCGCGCCGAAGATGCGCCGCATGCCGCTCTCCGACGCCTGGTAGACGTAGAAGGCGTGGCGGTCGACGACCTTGCCGCCGAGCTGTGCACTCGCCTTCGCGTGCAGCACCCCGCGGACGAGGATCTCGGCCTTGCCGTCGCCCGTCAGATCGCGCGCCGTGACGTCCGTGATGTCCTTCGGCGAGTCGACGCCGATCGTCATGTAGGCGTAGCTCAGGCCTTCCTTGAACCCCTTGCCGAAGACGACGATGTCCCTGCCGTGCACGAGCACGCGCTCGGGCGACCGATCGCCGGCGACGTCGGCGACGAAGTCGAACCGCGGCTTCTCGATGCCGACGTGATGATCCCTGCGGTAGAGCGCGTACACGCGATCGAGCAGCTCGTCGGCGGACGGGGGCCGCGGGGGCGGCGGGGCGGGCGGCCCTTCCGGCGCTGCTGAAGGTGCACTGGCGCGCGCCGGCGCCGCGGAGGGCGCCTGCATCCTGGGCGACCAGGACTCGCTGCCCGCGTCGCTGAACTTCGTGCCGTCCCACTCGTAGGTGCGGCTCTTCACCGTCGCCCACGGCATCAGCGCCGACTCCATGTTGTCGGGCATCGGCTCGTCGTAGTGGCTCGGCTCGAAGCCCTCGGCCTTCCCCTGGGCGATGACGATGTCCGTCTTCGAGCCGTTGCGCTTCAGGGAAATGTCGTTCTTGATCTCGCCGTCTTTCGTAACGACCGCGACCTCGTGCTGGAAAGCGATGAAGGGGTTCTCGCCGCTCGAGACGCTGAGCACCTGGAGGACCTCGCGGTACGAGTCGTCCGGCGCCTTCTTGCTGTCCTTCGCGATGCTGTGGCGTTCCTTCTTTCCCTTGCCGCTTTCGTCCTTGTCGTCGGGCAGCGTCGGCGGGGGGGCGCGCTTCACGAGCAGGATGTCGTCCTTGCCGTCGCCCGTGAAATCCGCCACCTCGAGCCGCGTCACCGCCGCCGCGTTCGGCACCGCGAGATCCTGGAAGAAGTACTCCTTGCCGTTGCGGTAAGCGGACCCGACGATGGTGAGCGCGCTGCCGTAGACGGCCACGGCCTCCAGCGTCGCGTCGCCCGCGATGTCGCCCACGCCGAAGCGCGAGGGCATCTCGGAGAGGCCCTTCTTGCGCACGAGCGACCGGTAGAGGCCCTGCTCCGCTTCGAGCAGGAGCGGCGGCAGGTTCGTGCCCGACGCGGCGCTCGTGCCGATCACCGTGCGCACCGAGCCCGGTGAATCCGCGTCCGCGTAACGTAGCGCGGCGCGGATGCCGACGCGGATCTTGCTGGCCTCGGGGAACGCGGCCCAGGGAATGGAGACCTCGATGGTGTAGCCGCCGTCGGAGGGCGCCTCCACGAGGCGCGCGCCCTTCACCGCGCTCGTGCCGAGCTTCACCATGCCGGCGCTCCGGCCGATCTCGCCCGCGTACAGGCGAACGGAGTACGTCTTGAAGCCGGCTCTGGAGGGGAACGCGAGCTCGAGCGAGGCGTAGTCCTCGCCGTCGCCGAAGCTTGTGGTGCGGACGAGCTTACCGTCCTTGATCTTCATCGCGACGTAGAGATTCTTGTCGTCGTATCCGATGACGCCGCTCGCGCTCGGATCTCCGCCGCCGCTGCCCTGGACGACCTCGTTCAGAGGATCCATGCGCGCGGGCCATTCACGCAGGAGGCCGTCGATGCGCACCTTCTGCGTACCGAGCGTCACGGCTTCCAGGGCTCTCGTCCTACCCTCGGCTGCGCGAAGCGGAAGGACGCACAGGGCGACCCCTGAAATCGCGGAAAGGAAGGCGCGTCTCGTCGCGGCGAACCGGGTGCGCGGCTTCACGGCTTTCAACGCTTCGCCGTCAGCTCGCGCCGCTCCTCCGTCTCGACGTCGGCGAGCGCCTGGGCGAGCTCGGCCTGCTCCGCCGCCTCCGCCGGCGGCGGCGCGCCGGCCTCCACACGCATGGGCTGCGGCGCAGGTGCGGGCGGCGCAAGTCCCATCTTCCGCTTCAGGTCGAGGAGATCCTCGTCGGCTCCCGCGGTGGCCTCGAGCTTCTCGAAGCGGTGAGCGAGCACGTCGCCCGAGTATTCCTCGGCGATGGTCGCGCCCGCCTCGGCTTCTGCCTCGATGCGCTCGATGCGCTGTGACATCTCGTCGAAGGCCTCGAACGCGCTCGCGCTCTTCAGCCCGCCGAGCGTCTCCTGGATGGACCTCTGCGCCTCGGCGCGCTTCTTCCGCGCGATGAGGAGGCCCTTCTTCCGCTTGGCTTCCTCGATCTTGTTGTTCAGGACGCGGAGGGCGACCTTCAGCTGATCGACGCCGGCCTTCTGCTTGGCGGACTGCTGGCGGTACTGCTCGGCGAGATCGCCGTGCTCCTTCTTGCGCGCGAGCGCCTCCTTCGCGAGCGCGTCGTCACCGGCGCGCACGGCGAGCATCGCGCGGCGCTCCCACTCCGTCGCGAGCGCCTGCTCGTTCTCCACCTGCTTGCCGAGGCGCATCTCGTCGGCGATGGCGGAGGCGACCTGCTTCTTCGCCTCGTCGAGCTGGGTCGTCATGTCCTGGACGATCTGGTTCAGCATCTTCTCCGGATCTTCGGACTTGCTGATCAGATCGTTCAGGTTTGCCTTGATGAGGGTCGCGAGGCGCGAGAAAATTCCCATGATAGGTCTTCCGTCAGCCGTTCTTCACGAGCTCGTGGAGGTGGGGCACCTGCTCGGCGATGGCGAGATCGAGGTTCGCGAGCACGCCGTCGAGCTCGTTCAGATCCAGGGTGGACAGCTCGAGTGCGGCGTCGAGCACGATCCGGTCGTGGTCGATGCCGTACGCCACGTACACGAGATCTGTCGAGTTGAGCTCGAGCAGCCTCCGGTAAAGCTTCAGCTCGAGTGCGGGCGCGTTCTTCGGGGCCTCGGCCACGTCGACCCGTGCGACGAGGACGGGGGGCAAGAGCTTCACGACCGCGGGCGGCTGCCCCGGGCCGAGCCCCACAAGGAACGTGTCGTCCCCGACCGCCTGGAAGGTGCGGTCGAGACGGCGCAAATAGGCCTCTACGTCGCTCGCGGCTGCCATCCCGGGCAAGGCTATCACGACGCCGGGGCAGGCTGCAGGGGCCGGTGCGCGGCGCGCTCCCTTGCTGGCCGCTCAGCCTGCTCGCGGGGCGAGCCGACGGCCGTCGCGGCTCGAGCGCAGGCAGACGATCTCGATGGGCGGCGGTGCCTCCGGCTGCACGGTGACGTGCTCGAGCCCGAAGGTCTCCTCGAGCCGCCTGGCGACGTCGCGGCACACTTCCACACCGTGGGTGCCTTCGGCGAGGGTCACGTGCACGGTGAGCGCGTCGAAGCGATCCGAGATGCGCCAGACGTGGAGGTCGTGGACGCCCGCGACACCCCCACACCGGAGGATCTCCCGCTCGACCGCCGCGACGTCGATGTGTCCGGGCGCCGCTTCGAGGAGGATGCCGGTCGTCTCGCGAAGCACGCGCCACCCGGAGTACGCAACGAGGAGCGAGATCCCCACCGAGACGACCGAGTCCGCCCGGCGCCAGCCGAAGGCGAGGACGAGCCCCGCCGCGCTCATGGCGCCGACGGAGCCGAGCGCGTCGACGAGCACGTGCGCGAGTGCGGCGCGAACGTTCATCCCCTGCTGCGCGCGAGACAGAATGAACGCGACGCCGATGTTCACGCAGAGGCCGAGCCCTGCGACGAGCAGCATCTCGAAGGCGAGGATGTCGCGCGGTGCTTGCCAGCGCTCCACTGCCTCGATAGAGATGCCGATGGCGGTGACGGCGAGCGCGATCCCGTTGACGAATGCTGCGAGGACCTCGGCGCGCCGGTGACCGAAGGTGCTCGTCGTCGTGCGCGGCCGCTTCGCCCACTCCGCCGCGGCGAGTGCAAGACCGAGTGAGCCGGCGTCGGCGAGCATGTGCGCCGCGTCGGCGAGCAGCGACAGCCCGTGGGTGCGCAGCCCCGACACGGCCTCCACGACCATGAAGGACGCCGTGACGAAGAGCGCCGTGCGCAGCGCGCCCGACGAGCCGTGCGGATGGCCATGACCGTGCGCGT
>CAYUAW010000147.1:0-1727 GCA_964442485.1 uncultured Polyangiaceae bacterium | reverse complement strand
GCGCGTGGCCGTGGGCTTCCCCGTAGATGTTCGCGTGCCGGCTCTCGTGGCGGTGCCCGGAGGAGCCGTGGCCATCGTCGCGTCGGTCGTCGTGATCGTGCTCGTGGGCGCGCGCGTCCCCCTCCCCCGCGTCCGAGGGTTCGGCATGTTGACCCGTCGTCGGCGAGCGCATCACTCGAGCCCGTTCGGCCTTCTACGACTCCGGCGGGCCCGTCGCAAGCGAGCCCTCTCCCCCGAGCCGTCGACGGAGAACGGATGATGGGGTATGCTCGGCCATGTCCGACGAGAAGATGCGGCAGTGCCTGACGTTCGACGACGTCATGCTCGTGCCCGCGTACAGCGAGGTCGTTCCCGCCGAAGTCGACGTCAGGTCTCGCCTGACGCGGAACATCGAGCTCAACATCCCCCTCGTGTCGGCCGCCATGGACTCCGTGACGGAGGCGCGGGCGGCCATTGCCATGGCTCGCCACGGGGGAATCGGCATCCTTCACAAGAACCTCCCGCCCGAGGCGCAAGCGGCGGAGGTCGATCGCGTGAAGCGCGCGGAGAGCGGGATGATCATCGATCCCGTCTCGGTGCGCCCGTCGCAGTCCCTGCGCGAAGCGCTCGCCGTCATGCGCGACAACGACATCTCCGGCGTGCCCGTGGTGGAGGGCGAGTCCCCGGTGGGCATCCTCACCGCGCGTGACATCCGCTTCGAGAAGAACCTCGATCAGCCGGTGAGCGCGCTCATGACGACCAAGCTCGTCACCGTCTCGCCCGGCGTCCGTCCGGACGAGGCGAAGGAGCTCCTCCACAAGCACCGCATCGAGAAGCTCCTCGTCGTGGAGAACGGGCGTCTCGCTGGTCTCATCACGATAAAGGATCTGCTCCAGGCGGACAGGAACCCGCTCGCGATCAAGGACGATCGCGGGAGGCTCCGCGTCGGCGCCGCCATCGGACCCGGCCCCGACCGGCTGGTTCGCATGGACGCGCTCGTGGAGGCCGGCGTGGACGTGATCGTCGTCGACACGGCGCACGGTCACTCGAAGGGCGTGCTCGACACCGTCGCCGAGACGAAGAAGCGTCATCCGAAGATCGACGTCGTGGGCGGCAACGTCGCGACGGCCGACGGAACGAAGGCGCTCATCGACGCAGGCGCCGACGGCGTGAAGGTCGGCATCGGTCCCGGCAGCATCTGCACGACGCGCATGGTCGCAGGCGTCGGCGTTCCTCAGATCACCGCCGTCACGGATTGCGTTCAGGTCGCGCGTCGCAGCGGTATCCCCATCATCGCCGACGGCGGCGTGAAGTACTCGGGCGACGTGGTGAAGGCCATCGCGGCCGGCGCAGCGTCCGTCATGCTCGGCTCCATGTTCGCCGGCACGGACGAAGCGCCCGGCGAGCTCATCCTGTACCAGGGGCGCAGCTACAAGCTCTACCGCGGCATGGGCTCGCTCGGCGCCATGAAGAAGGGCAGCCGCGACCGCTACGGTCAGGCCGGCACCGCCGACGAGAAGCTCGTGCCGGAGGGCATCGAGGGCCGCGTCCCGCACCGCGGCTCGATGGGCTCCATCATCGCGCAGCTGGTGGGCGGTCTCCGTGCCGGCATGGGCTACACCGGCGCGAGTACGGTCCCCGAGCTCCAGAAGAAGGCGAAGTTCATCCAGATCACGAGCCAGGGCCTTCGCGAGAGCCACGTCCACGACGTGTTCATCACGGAGGAAGCGCCGAACTATCGGGCGTGA
>CAYUAW010000146.1:7765-16381 GCA_964442485.1 uncultured Polyangiaceae bacterium | reverse complement strand
GGAACGGCCAGAGCTCCCGGAGTGTCCAGTTCATCCGAGGTGAAACGCCAGAAGCCTCTGGAAGCTCGGAGGTCGTTCAAGTCGAACGGCGAAGAGCATCGGGTGCAAACCGGGCGCCCGGGTGACGGTTTGGACCGGGTCCTCGGGTGACACTTTTCAACGGTGACGGGTCCCGCGTGGCGGCTAGTGGTCGCCATGCCTTGGAAGGAGACCCGCGTCATGGACGAGCGAATGCGCTTCATCGGAGCCGTCATCGAGGACCCCAGGGGAAACTTCACGCGCCTCTGCGCTCGGTTCGGAATCAGCCGAGCAAAAGGATACAAGTGGCTAACGCGCTATCGAGAGTTCGGTCCCGCCGGACTCGAAGATCGAAGGCCGATTGCACGGACGTGTCCGCACAGGACACCCGACGAGGTCGTTGACCGTGTCATCGCGCTCAGGAAGCAGTTTCCCTTCGACGGACCGAAGAAGCTTCGAGCTCGGCTGAAGGTCATCGAGGGTGCGACGTTCGCGCTGCCGGCGGCCAGTACGATTGGAGAAATCCTTGATCGCTACGGACTGGTGCGCCCACGCCGCATCCGGCTGCGAGTCCCTCCGAGCACGGAGCCGCTCGCGCATGCGGAGTTGCCCAACGACGTTTGGTGCACGGACTTCAAAGGACACTTCCCTTGCGGAGACGGCGTTCGATGCAACCCGCTCACCATCACCGATGCAGTGACTCGCTATCTTATCAAATGTGAGGGACTGCTTCGCGCGACGGAAGCTCTCACTCGCGTGCAGTTCGAACTTGCGTTCCGCGAATTCGGAGTACCGCGTCGCATTCGTTCCGACAACGGTGTGCCGTTCGCCACAACGGCTGTGGGAGGGCTTTCGATGCTCAGCGTCTGGTGGGTTCAACTCGGAATCGTCCCAGAACGCATCGAGCCCGGACAACCTCAGCAAAACGGTCGACACGAACGCATGCATCGGACGCTGAAGGAACAAACGGCAAATCCGCCATCGGCGACGATGAATGACCAGCAACGCGCCTTCGATCGATTCAGAGCCGACTACAACGATCGGCGTCCTCACGAGGCGCTCGGACAGACTCCCCCTGCGAGCCACTACGAAACGTCGTTGCGACTCATGCCCGAGCGTCTTCGGTCTCCCGAATACGGAGATGATTTCGAAGTGCGCCGCTCGTGTGAAAACGGCACTGTGAAATTTCGCGGCAACCTGTTCCGGTTCGGAAAGGTGATCGCGTCTCAGCCGCTCGGCTTCTTGCCCGTCGACGAAGACGAGTGGGAACTCCACTTCGGGCCGATGCTGCTAGCCCACGTGCTGATTCGAAACGGTGAAGCACGACTCGTCTCTCCGTAGCACCGGTCAGTGATCGCCTACTGCCAGGCTGGTTAAATCGGAGGGGCCGCGATCCCGCTGGTCATGACGATCCCGAAAGCTGCCGGTTTTCCAGCGTGTCGGTGGAGTACGCTCGCAGGCATGCTTCCAGATGGTAGAGGGGGGCCGGGAGCTCCGGATCGTTCAACTTGAACAAGGACTGGAACTCCAAGTGCCGCTCGCCTCTCGAACCCTCGCTCAGCCTCCTGCCAGGCGCTCGGCTGCGAGCGTGCGCAGCGGCCCCCTCTTCGCCTTGTTGGTCGCAGTGAACTCGAGTTCGGTCTCGAGGATGAACAGGACTCTCCGGGGGACCTTGTAGCTCGAGAGTTGCTCGGATGCGAAAGAGCGCACCTTGCTCTCGTCGAGCGCAACGCCGTCGTCCGTGGCTTCACGCACCACCAAGGTGACGACGACCTCCCCGAGTGTCGTGTGCGGTATTCCGACCGTTGCCGCCATCTTGACGCCTGGGCAGGTCGACACGACCTGGTCGATCTCGAGCGGGGACACGTTCGCGCCACCGGTCTTGACGATGTCGTTCAGACGACCCTCCCAGTGCAGCCGACCGTGGTCATCGACGAAGCCGCCGTCGCCGCTCCGGAAGAAGCCATCGTCATCGAAGGTGTCCTCGAGGGCCTTCCGCAGGTAGCCGAGCATCAGCGTCGGTCCCTTGACCGCGATCTGTCCGAATTCCCCGCGCTTCATCACGCGACCGGCCTTCGGATCGAGCTCGCTGGTCTCCGGATCGACGACGGGTTCGACGATCCGGAGGATGTTGCCCGGCAAGGGGAGGCCGTGATTGCCCTGAACGAATGCCGGATCCGTCCCGCTCGGATGCGCGGTGCTGAGCGTCAGTGTTTCCGTGCTGCCGTAGGCCGAAACTGGTTCCTGCCAGTTCGAGCGCACCGTGGGATGCTTGCGCAGCGGTGAGGCCTCGCCGACATAGCGTAACGAGCTCAGATCGACCTCGCGGTACGCCGGATCTTCGACCAGCTGCGGCCATTGATGAGGCCAGGCAAGTGGGAGGCTGACGCGCTCGGCCTGCATGAGCCTCAGAGCCTCGCCGGGCACGAAGAAACGTTGCAGGACCAGGCAGCCACCTGCAGCGAACGTCGCGCCTACCGCCATTGCGAAGTTGCCGGCCCAGAAGAACCCATTCGCCGTCCAGGTCCGCACGTTCGCATCCACGGCGAAGATATGGCGCCAGCGCCAGCACTGGATCGCGGCGGCTCGATGAGCATGCACGATGCCCTTCGGTTCCGAAGTGGAGCCCGAAGAGAAGAACACCAGCCCCCGATCGGTGGGCGAGATCTGGGCGCTGATGCCTTCCTCGACCAGCGACGCGGGCACGAGCGGGCCGCTGCTCAGAAGATCCGACCAGAGCTCGAAGGCACCTGCCGGAGCGGCGTCACCGATGCAGACGGCTCGGCGCAGGAAGGGCAGCTTCTTCGACTCCACTTCGCCCTTGGCATTCGCGAGCTCGGGACAGATGGCCATGAGCTCCGCCGCGAAGTCGCGATCGAGCACCGAGCGTTCGAAGATCAGCAACGAGACATCGGCGACGCGCAGCTGGTAAGCGAGCTCATCGCGCTTGGAGAACGTGCTCATGAGGACGCAAGTGCCGCCAGAGAGCGCGATTCCGAACATCGCCGCGATCCACTCCGGGCAGTTGGTCGCCAGGAGCCCGACCCGGGTCTCCTTGCCGACGCCACGCGCGACCAGCGCCCTTGCCACGTTCAGAGCCTCAGCCCAGACTTCGGCGTACGACCAGCGTACGACGGGCCGTCCCGAGGCGTGACCCACGAGCGCCTCCCTGTCCGCGAACTTCACGCATGCCTGGCGCAGAAAGCCGCCCAGAGTGAGGGCGCCGAGCTCCTCATCGGTCAGCGGAACGCCACGGATCGTCGAATCCATCGTCATCTCGTCTCCTGGCGATGCATCCGCTCGCGCACGGTGGGATCCAGAGGCTTCACACCGGATTCCAGCTGCGCACCGAAGGTCTTGAAGGCCATGGCCAGTATCTCGTAGCAGCCCACGGCGAACACGATGTCCATGAGCTGCGTCGTGCTGAAGTGAGCACCGAGACGCGCCCAGGTCGCATCCTGAATTCGCGCGTCGGCGAGTAGCTCATCGACGGCGCGCACGAGCTCCGCATCGATCGGATCCCACCCGGGAGCATCCGGACCGAGCTGGACGCGCTCGATGTCGGCTTCGCTCAATCCCGCCCTGCCGCCCAGTACGATGTGCTGGACGAACTCGTACTCCGACCGCCGCAGCCAGCTGACGCGCAGGATCAGCAGCTCGCGAACGCGGCTGGAGACGCTACTGGCGGTCGCGACGTGATTGTTGAAAGTGAAGAACGCCTTCGCGAGCGCCGGGTGGGTGAGGACGATCCCGACGCCGTTCGTGCCGCGGGCGTCGCCTGATTGATGATGCGACAGGACGAAGTCGCGAGCGCTCGGGAACGCGCTGATCGCGTCACGAGCGTCGGCGCCCCAGTCGTCCGGCAGTAGTGGAGACATGCGCGGCGGGAATTGGTTCGGCATATCGTTCTCGGCGGTGAAGGCACCCGGGTGCAATCGAAGCCCGGTGCGAGCTCGGCTTCGTCCCATTTACGGGCACGGCTCGGGGAAGGCGAGCACGTCGGGCTCCCGCGCTCGCGATTGCCCGGATGGGCAGAGCCGCTGGACTGACGAGCCCATGCGTCAAGCTAGCCGCGGGCCGAACAGATAGTCAACAGTGCTGTTGACTTGCTGTGCGGGCGCGCCACTGGCGTGAGCGCCAGCCTTGCCGCGCACGTCGAACGGCAAGCGGGACGTGGAGTCGTTTTCGCTGCGCGTTCTCCATCGCGAATCGCCGATGTCGCCGCACGATGATGTGCATGCGAGCGCCGCCGTTGGAGTACGGCGAGCCGCGTCCAGGTCGACGTCGCGACGCGATGTCTGCTGACGCGAGGCGTCAGCCACGGCGGGGCTGCACCGGCAGCGACGGCCTGCCGCGCCGATCGTCAATGAACAACACTGTTGACTTTAATGGGTCCGGCCTCTAGCCTGTGCGCATCGATACGGATCGTGAAGAACGGGCCGCGTCGAATCCGTGGGTGCGCACATGAATCGGTTCGGAACTCCGCAGGCTGAACGCGCACCATCGCGAAGCAACTATGCGTGTCCGTGTGTTACGCCCGCGCTGGAAGGCGGAGTGCCATTCGCGTCGTCGCGCTTGCGTCGGAACTCGGACAGTCGCGTCCATGGCACTCGAGAGTCCGGACTCCGCGTGAGCGAGGCGCGCCCGTGAAGCTCGCTGACACTGGTGACGTAGAACGTGCTGCCAACCAAGAAAAACACAGTCACGCTAGTTGGCGACGTCGCTGACTAGCTTGCGGATCATCGCCGGGAGCGGACATGACGTGCGAGCCTACCAAGACGCCTGACGACATCGATATCCCTGCGCTACGGGAGAAGTATCGGCAGGAGCGTGACAAACGCCTTCGTCCCGATGGTCAGAAGCAGTACCTGGTGACCGCGGACGAGTTTGCAGACCAGTATGAGGGTGATCCTCATATTCCGGTGACGCCGCGGCATCCGATATCAGAAGAGATCGACATTGCCATTCTCGGCGCCGGATGGTCTGGCATCCTGGCCGGCGTTCATCTGAGGAAGGCTGGTGTCGATACGTTCCGGTATATCGACCTGGCCGGCGACTTCGGCGGCTGCTGGTACTGGAACCGCTTTCCGGGCCTGCAATGCGACAACGACGCCTACTGCTACATCCCGATGCTGGAAGAGATGGACTACATTCCATCGAAGAAATTCACCGATGGATTCGAGATTCGCGAATACATCCAGCGGATCGCGAAGAAGTTCGACCTGCACCGGGACGCGCTCTTCCACACGATGGTCCGCGCCTTGCGCTGGGACGACACCATCGAGCGCTGGCGCATCAGCACCAATCGCGGTGACGACATCCGCGCGCGCTTCGTGGTCATGGCTTGCGGCCCCTTGAATCGACCGAAGCTGCCAGGGGTTCGCGGGATCAAGGAGTTCAAGGGGACCTGGTTTCACACGGCGCGCTGGGACTACCAATATACGGGCGGAAGCCAGAAGAACCCGGTACTCGACAAGCTGACCGACAAGCGCGTGGCTCTCGTCGGAACGGGCGCGACCGCCATCCAGGTGGTTCCCCATCTGGGCCGCCATGCCAAGCAGCTATACGTCGTCCAGCGCACGCCCTCCGTCGTCGACGCGCGGTCCAACCCGCCAACCGATCCGGAATGGGTGAAGAGCCTGAAGCCGGGCTGGCAGAAGGAGCGACAGGCGAACTTCCATCGTGGAGCGATGGAAGGTTTCTTCCCCCCGGGTGAGCCGGACATGGTCTGTGATTTCTGGACCGAGCTCAGCCGCAACATCAGAGGGAGGATGGAGTCGATGGGCTGGCCCCAGCTGCCGCCCGAGCAGTTCATCGAGCTGAGGGAGCAGGAAGACTACAAGATGATGGAGCGGCTGCGCCGCCGTATCGACGGAATCGTCGAGAACAAAGCGACGGCCGAGGCGTTGAAGCCGTACTACCGCTTCATGTGCAAGCGGCCCTGCTCCAGCAATAGTTACTACGAGGCGTTCAATCTTCCCAACGTCGAGCTTCTCGACGTGTCCTCGACACAGGGCCTCGAGCGCATGACGGAGAAAGGCATCGTCGCCAACGGCGTCGAGTATCCGGTCGATTGCGTCATCTTCGCGAGCGGCTTCGAGGTCTCGAGCGAGCTGAGCCGCCGCTGGGGTATCGACGTGATCGAAGGACGCAAGGGCGTTTCGCTCTACGACTACTGGGCCGATGGCTACAAGACCTTCCACGGCATGACGACGCAGGGATTTCCCAACCAGTTCTTCATCCAGTTCACCCAGGGCGGTTTGAACGCGAGCATCCCCGCGACGTTCGAACAGCAAGCCAATCACATCGCCTATATCGTCAAGCAAGGCCTGCAGCGGGGCGCCAAGACGGTGGAATGCAGTCCGAAGGCGCAGGAGCAATGGGTGAAGACCATTCGCGAAACGTCTTACGACAACACCGCGTGGGAGCGCGCGTGCACGCCCGGCTACTACAACAACGAGGGCGAGCCGAAGCGCCGGTGGTTCCTGGGTGAGCCTTACGGGCCGGGCTTCTACGCCTTCGACAAACTGATCGAGGAGTGGCGAGGCAAAGGCGACATGGAGGGGCTCATCGTCGAGACGTGAGCCGCCGGCGCGCTGAGCGTTGGCCTATCCTGAATTGACCCGCGAGTGATCCACTCTTGGCACGGGAGACTGTCATGAGCAAGCCGCCTGGCATGGGGAAACCGCTCAACCTGGACGTTGGAGAGCTATCGGAGCCGCTCACGTTCACGGTAGAGCCCTACATTTCCGAAGAGTACGCCCGGGCGGAAGCCGACAAGCTGTGGCCGAAGGTGTGGCAGCATGTGGGGCGGGCCGAGGAAATTCCGAAGGTCGGCGACTTCCTCACGTACGACATCGGGGATGACTCGATCGTGGTCGTGCGTACCGCGCCTGCCACGATCAAGGCCTATCACAACGTGTGCTCCCATCGCGGACGGCGTCTCGTGGACGCGCCCCCCGGGGGCCACAGTGCGCACGGCAGCAGAAAGCTGTTCGTCTGCGGATTCCACGGGTGGCGATACGATCTGGATGGCAATTGCACCTTCAAGCTCGACGAGCAGGACTGGAAGGGTTCACTCAGGGACGAGTGTACGCACCTCAATCGAGTACAGGTAGATACATGGGGCGGCTGGATCTTCGTCAACATGGATCCAGATTGCGTCTCGCTGCGGGAGTATCTCGAACCAGCCGCCTCGTTCCTCGACCCCTTCGAGCTCGGGAAGATGCGTTACAAGTGGCGTCAGTGGGTGGTCTTCGACTGCAACTGGAAGACCGCCATCGAGGCGTTCATGGAGCCGTACCACGTCGCTGGTACGCACATGCAGCTGCTCGACTATGGCCAGTACTACGCCTACAGCGCGGCGCACGGGCTACACGGCGTCAGTGGCTTCGACGAGCGCGACCCCAACATGAAGATGGAGCAGAGCTCCACCATCACGCGCGCGGGCAAGGGAAAAGATCCCCGTGTTTCGACGTATGAGCTCCAGAGGGAGATCTACACGACGGTGAACAATGCCAGCACCACAGAGACGCTCGTCAATGCGGCGAAGCGGCTGGTGGACGAGCTGCCCGAGGGGGTTTCCGCGAGCGAAGTGATCAAGCACTGGCTGACGAGGGCGCGCGCCGACGATGCTGCGCGCGGTGTGATCTGGCCGACCATCACCCCGGAGCAGATGTCCAAGGCCGGTCTGGCGTGGAGCATCTTCCCCAACATGGCAATCCTGCAGGGGATAACCTTTGCGCTGTGCTACCGCGCGCGCCCGCACGGTGAGAGCCCCCACAAGTGCATCTTCGAGTCGTACGCGATTGAGCGCTATCCGGAAGGCGAAGAACCGAAGACCGAATGGGTATACGCGGAGCCGACCAAGGAGAAGTGGGGGCTGGTGCTGTCGCAGGACTTCTCGAACATGGCCGCGGTGCAGAGAGGTATTCGTTCGCGTGGTTTCCGTGGCACCCTGCCCAACCCGCACCAGGAGCGGAAGGTCACCAATTTCCATCGCAACCTGGTGAACTACGTCGGCATGGGCGGGATACGGCGACTCGAGTAGTTCGGCTGCCGCGCGTGGCGCTTCCGCCTTCCGGGCCGGCGGAGGTAACGCTGTCTCTTCCTCCGAGAGGGCGGGGACAGGGTCGCTCGCTCGCGTTGCCATGTGGTACAGGGTGTGCGCGTGGCTCAGGGCCAACACGTACTGGCCGAGCTTCTCCGGGAAGTCGCGCTCGCCAGGGAGCGCGGCCGCGATGCGAGGTTTCGTGTCGAGCAGCACCTGCTGCAGGCCAGGCAGCCTGGAGACGGCTGCTGGAATCGGGAGATTCACTCGGATCATGTCCTCGTCGGTCAGCGCCTTCATCGCTGGCAACTCCAGCCTGAACGCGTCGTGGAAGAGCTCCGTTCCAGCCGAGTGTTCGATGTCGAATGCGTTCATCGTTGTCCAGCACAGATTGCGCACTGGCGACTTCGTCCCGCCAACGGGCGTTCAGAGCACTGGCCGAGCCACCAGCTCGAGTCGTGCGCCGCATCCACGTGGCGCTTTGGCTCCAATACAGGAGCGCCGGTCGCCGTCAGGCGAACGGCTCCTCGCCAGCCAGCTTGGTCCGA
>CAYUAW010000146.1:1704-7665 GCA_964442485.1 uncultured Polyangiaceae bacterium | reverse complement strand
CAGGAGCGCCGGTCGCCGTCAGGCGAACGGCTCCTCGCCAGCCAGCTTGGTCCGATGGAGCAGACGTCCGCTCTGGAGATCGTACGGCTCCGCACGATGCAACGTGCCGGTGTTGTCCCACATCACCAGATCGCCGACCGACCACTTGTGGCTGTAAGAGAACCGTTCACTCGTTGCCCATTCGCGGAGGCCGACGAGTAGCTCGGCGCTCTTCGCGGGGCTCACGTCGACTACGCGATGCGCGGTGCAGCCGACGATCAGTGATTTCTTGCCGTTACGGTGCTTCCATACGAGAGGCAGCTCGCGCTCACCGATCGCCTGCATGCCCTTCAGCTTCGCGAGACTCGGTTCGGGGTCGTAGTAAAAGACCGTGGCCCAGACGGAGTGGATGACACGCAAACCCTCCAGCTCCGCCTTCCTTTCGAGCGGGAGCTCTTCGTAAGCGGCGTAGGTGCTGCAGAACCCCGTGTTGCCGCCGCTGCTCGCGAGCTTCTTGCTCGAGAGCAGCGAGGCCAGGATTGGCACGTCGTTCATCGTGCCGTCCAGATGCCAGTAGAGCGATCCCTTGAGGTATTCGGCGCTGAAGGGGTTTTCCTTGGTGTCGAGAGTGACCTTGAAGACGGTGCCGCCGTCGCGCTCGGGCTGGAACTTGCCCAGGGTGTTGGTGAAGGCGATCTGTTCGTCGTCGGTGAAGTGGATCTCCGGAAAGACGAGAACGCCGCGCTGCTCGAGCAGCTCGCGAATCTCGCTGGCGAACTTGCCACTCAGCAGGTCGCTCTTGTCGTTGAGCACACGACTGCCGATGTGCGGCTTGATCTGTTCGTGCGCCAGGCTGGTACGGCTCGTTGTTGGGTGTGGCATTCGAATTTTCTCCTGGTCGGCAGGACGCTCGTCTCTGGATTGCTGGTACGACTCAGGCCTTGCGGCGTGTCGCAGGGGTGGGCCAGGCGACGGACTTGGTCTCGAGGTATTGCTCGAAACCTGCCAGGCCGTTCTGGCGGCCGACGCCACTCAACTTGTAGCCACCGAACGGCATGTCGACGCCGTGTGGCGCCCCGCCGTTGACGGCCACCATGCCGGTCCGCATCCGGCGAGCGACCTTCTGTGCTCGCTCGAGCGAGCCGGAGGTCACGGCACCCGCGAGCCCGTAGCGGCTCTCGTTGGCGATCCGGACCGCGTCGTCGTCGTCTTCGAAGGGAATGAGCACCAGGACGGGGCCGAAGATCTCCTCCTGGGCGATCGTCATCCTGTTGTCGACGTTGATGAAGAGCGTCGGCTCGACGTAGTAGCCCCTGGGGAACTGCGCGGGCCGACCACCGCCGAGGACGAGCTTTGCACCTTCGGAGACGCCCTTGTCGATGTAGCCCAGCACGCGATCGCGCTGCTTGGCGGAGATGAGCGGCCCCATCATCACGTCGGGTCGCTGGGGATCGCCGTACGGGGCCATCCTGAGAACTCCGACGAGCCGTTCCGCGATCTCCCCGTAGAGAGAACGCGGAACGAGCATGCGTGTCGGGATGCCGCAGCCTTGTCCAGCGTGGAAGCAGACGGCGAGCCCGGAGAGCAGCGCCGTGTCGAGGTTGGCGTCGTCGAGGATGATATTGGCCGATTTCCCGCCCAGCTCCAGGAAGGTCCTCTTGAGCGTCGCGGCGCCCTTCTCCAGGATGCGCTGCCCGACGGCAGTCGATCCGGTGAAGGAGATCATGTCGACCTCGGGCGAAAGCGTCAGGGCCTCGCCCAGAAGGTGATCCGAAGACGTGACGATGTTGCAGACGCCCGGCGGGAAATCCGTCTTCTCTGCGATGAGCCGACCGAGCAGCGTTGCGTTCCAGGGTGTATCGGGCGCCGGCTTCAGCACCACCGTGTTGCCAGTGGCGAGCGCCTGACCGAGCTTGTTGATCGTCACCTCGAACGGGAAGTTCCAGGGCACGATGGCGCCGACGACGCCCACGGGCTCCTTCCAGATCCGGCGCTGATTGGGCTCACCCGAGCTGCCCGGGCCGTCGGGCATCTCGGTCTCCCACGCGAACCTGTCCATCAGCTCGAGCGGATAGCGCAGCGCGGTCGCCAGCGGCATGTCGAGTTGCTGACGGCTCGTGGTCATCCGGGGACAGCCTGCCTCGAGGATCAGTTGCTCGCGCAGCTCCTCGCGCTCGGCTTCCAGAGCTTGCTGCAGCTGCGACAGGCAGTGCTTGCGAAGCTCGCGGTTGGTGGACCATTCCGTCTCGTCGAAGGCACGCCTGGCGGCGGCGATGGCCCGGCGCATGTCGCCGCGAGTGGCGTCCGCGACCTCGCCGAGCTTCTCCTCGGTCGCAGGATTGAAGTTCGGCATCGTCGCGCCGTTCTCAGCGTGCACGAGCTTCCCGTCGATGAGCATCCGCGACTCGGGCTTCACGGACAGCGCCGCAGGCTTGGCTTCCTGAGGTTTCGGAGCACTTGTCCCTCCGACCGCTCCGCCCACTCCGCGGAGGAAATTGATCGTCATCTTCGCCGACGGAAACGACTCGGAGATCGCGGAGCTGGTGAGGCCGGCGTCGGTGATCAGCGTGATCCCGGTGATGGCGGATGCCGCATCGCTGCACAGGAAGACGAGGGGACGCGCCTGCTCCATCGGCGTGGAAACCTCGACGGTCGCTTCCTTCCGGTAGTCGGCGCCGAACCTGAGCCAGCGATCGGCATTTTCCCGGGCCAGCGGGGTGTCGGTCGGGCCGGGGAGGATCGCATTGATGCGCACCTGGCGCTTCAGGAAGGGCAGAGCCTGCTGCGCGACATAGGCGCAGATGGCCTGCTTGCTCCACATGTAGTCGGCCTTCTTGTGTTCCTTGACCCACGCGGTCGCCGCGTCGAAGTCGTCGATCTTCAGGAACTCCGAGAGGAGCGGCAGGTTCGGCTCCCAGCCCATTCCCGCCGCCGATGAGATGAACCCGATGGCCGCGCCCTTCGGGAACATGCCGGCCGCGAACATGCGGTCGATCATGTAGCGATGGCCGATGAAATTGATGCGCTCGATCCCCGGCGTGCCGTCGGCGACGCCGGCGCAGCTGAAGAGAGCGTCGACGCGGCCGCCGCACGCGGCTATGGCAGTGTCGATGGATGCCTTCTCGGCCAGGTCGAGCGAGATGGCCTTCACCCCTCCGAGGGTGATCTTGCTCCTGTCCATCACCACGACTTCGGCGCCCAGCCCGAGAACCAGCTCGGCGACGGCTGCGCCCATCCCCGTTGCGCCACCGACGACCAGCGCGCGCTTGCCTCGGTAATCGAAAGCATCGGACTGTGACATCACATCTCCATCCTGCAGCAAGGCTCGACTGAGGAGCCTTCGGACAATCTCCGAATCACGGTAGCTTCACCGGAAGGCGCTCCCAGCCACGCACGGTGGAGGTGTGGGCTTGCACCATGTTCTCCCGGTCGACCTCCCACTCGGGGAAACGCTTGAGCACTTCCTCGAGCGCGACGCGGCCCTCGAGGCGGGCGAGCGAGGCGCCGAGGCAGAAGTGGACGCCGTAACCGAAGGCCACGTGCCCCTGCGCCTTGCGGTGTATGTCGAACTCGTCGGCGTTCTCGTAGCGGCGCTCGTCGCGGTTCGCCGCTCCCGTCAGCAGCAGCACGACGCTACCCGCCCGGACGGTCTTGCCGTAGTGCTCGACGTCCTCCGTGACGTGCCGCGCCTGAACGGGCGACGGTGATTCGTACCGGAGGAGCTCCTCGATGGCGGCGGGGACCAGGCTCGGATTCTTGACCAGGTCTCGGCGCTGATCCGGGTGTTCCGCCAGCACCTTACCGGCCCAGCCGATGAGACGCGTCGTCGTCTCGTTTCCCGCCGCAGCGAGCAGGTTCACGTAGCCGAGCACCTCGTCGTTGGTGAGGCGACGCCGTTCGCCGTTGGTATCGTCGAACTCGGCGGTCAAAAGCTTGCTGATCACGTCATCGGATGGTTTTTTGGCGCGCCATTCGATGTACTCGGCGAAGACGCCGCTCTGGTTCTTGACGAGCCGCTCGTGCATGTCGAGAGGTGGCGGTGCGCCCTCCTTCAGTCTGAGCCCGTCGTCGATCTGATCGCGGATCGCTTCCTGGTCTTGCTCAGGAATGCCGAGCAGCATCCCGATCGTTCGCATGGGCACCTGTGCCCCCAGGTCGGTGATGAAGTCGAAGCCGCCGCTTCCGATCAGAGGATCCAGACTGCGCGCGCAGTACTCTCTCACCTTGGTCTCGAGCGCCGCCATGGACCTCGGCGAGAAGATGTCGGTCAGGAGCCCGCGGTAGAGATCGTGCCGCGGCGGATCGTCGAAGATGATCGAACCCGGCGGAATGGTCATCTCGGCCTTGATGAGCTCGAGCAGCGTGCCCTTCGCCGAGCTATATCGCCGCCAGTCCTTCGAGCACCGCTCGACATCGTCGTACCGGCTGAGAGCAAAGAAGTCGTATTTCGAGTTGTAGTAGAGCGGGAACTCGTTCCTCAGCCGCTTCCAGATCGGATACGGCGCCCGGTGAAGCTCGAAGTCATATGGGTCGTAATAGGCATCGGTGTTCGTCTCCTGGACAGCGAATTCAGTCACGGTACGGACCTCGCGAGCATCTGGGGTTCCAGGCAAAACTGTCCAAAGCGCATACGAGACCTACATGTGGTATGTCGCGCCAAGCGAAAACTCACCGCCGTGGGATGCATACTCGCCGATTCCGCTGTTGTTCACCGTTGGAGTGTCGATATGTTTCGCGAGCACCACATACCCGGCGGATGCGTCGAGGTTAAGGTGATCGAATAGCTGAACCCCGAAGCCAACGGTGCCGAGGTGCGACACCCCCGGAGGAGCCATGAACTGCACGGCGTACGCGTCGGGGGTTGCGGAGGTCACGAGAGTGTAGCCAGCTCTCACGCGGTATATCGTCCCTATCCGATACTCCGCACCGAGAAGGACATTCACGGAGTCTTTCCAGTAGAGGGGCCGGTCATCGGTTCTCGCCACGCCGGCTTGTACGGTTGTCGTCGCGAGTGTCTTGAAGGCCTCCGCATACATGAGGTACTTGAACTCTGCCGCGAGTAACAGCCTGTCATCGAACAGCGTCACGGCAAGACCACCGCGGAAGGCGTGGGGGTAGGTGAAGCTCGTCTTGGTATCCAACGAGAGCGGCGCGCCGCTGACTGGGTTTTGGGTGTTGGTCTTGCCCGTTCCGTTGACGACGACTTTGCTGCGATAGTTGAAGCCAAGTCGCAGTTGCGAGAACGGCTTGTAGAGCACCCCCAGTTCGTACCCGCCGAAATTCAATCCATGGACGTCGATGTTTGCGTAGACAGGATCGTGAGTGGTGGGGTTGATGAATATGCCCGCAGGGGGATTGCCGGCGGGGGGGTTGCCGTTTGGAAGCGCTGTGGTCACCGACTGGGTCATGTACGTGATCCGCCACGTCGCGCCGACAGATAGATTGTCCAGGATCCGTGCCGACAGCGCCTCACCGATCTCGATGAATCCGAGTGAAGCCTTGTTGACGATCTCTAGGTTCGGTAGCGCATCAGGAGCGGGGTGATAGACGGCGGACGTGCCCTGTCCGATGATCGGATACGCCGCAAGGCCCAGCACGAGCCGCTTGTCGAGGAACGGCAATCGATACGCCGCACCCAGGAACGGAAGCACAGCGCCGGTCAGGGATGATTGAATCGTATCGTACGACGCGTACACCTGACCGGACGCATTGCGATGGTAGACCGAGTATGGCGCTTCGGGCTGACTCACGATGTAGAACAGGTCCAGCGTCGTCGTGAACGTGTGGATCTGCTCCAGCAGCGCCGGATTGGTGGGGACGGCCGCGGCGGAGTCGAGGAACGCCACCCCCGTTCCGGCCATTCCGGCGGAACGCGCATCGAAGAGGCCATTGATCTCCGTGCTCGCCTGAGCCCTTGCTCCCCAGAGCAGTGCCAGCAAGGCAACGGTGAACTTGCAGGTTCTCATTTCAGGTTGTTCCGCC
>CAYUAW010000146.1:0-1604 GCA_964442485.1 uncultured Polyangiaceae bacterium | reverse complement strand
GCCATCAAGGGGTACAGCGCTGCCCGCAGGAGACGAGGTCCATGTTGGCGATGCTGATGTGTGCGCATATGGGAGTCGTGTAACCGGGGCAGGTGGATGCGGGATTTGAATCGTTGCAGCTGGCCGAAAGGGCGTTATTTCCGCAGGAGGCGGCGACCGGCATTCCCTGGCTATCCACTGCCATGGCCCCCAGACTGGCGAGATCGGTGCACGTGAATCCCGCGGGGCAAGGCCCAGGCATGGCGGGCGCGCCGCCCGCTCCGGGTGCACCGCCGGTCCCTGGGCTCGCTCCGCCAGTGTCGGGCGTGCCGCCAGCGCCAGGGCCCGTTCCTCCGCCGGGCGTGCCACCCGCCCCTGGGCCCGTTCCGCCTGTCCCAGGTGTTGCGCCCGTTCCAGGTGTTGCGCCCATTCCAATTGCGCCGCCCATTCCCGTTGCGCCGGTGCTTCCGGCGGATCCCGGCCCCGCACCACCCGCCGCCGGCGGGGTCATGGACGTCCCGGCGCCGGTCCCCGACATCGAGACGGAACCTCCACCGCAAACCGGAATGGGAGTGCTCTCCTTGGTTCCCGCATCCCCACAGGCAATGGCGCCCAGGATGGTGGCGCTACCGATTGCAAAAGGTCGAATCAGTGTCATGGGTTGAAACTCGTACTTTCGTCGCCGCGGGATTGCGCTTTTCGATGGGCTGCAGCGGGCACGATCATAGACCCGCGAGCTCGGCGGGCGTCGGTCGTTTCCACACGCTCGAGCCGCCGATCTTGATGAGGACGCGGATGTAGCCGAACACCTTGAGGGACGTGCCGTCCTTGGAGAGCTCAGCCTCGGCGCTGTACGTCTTTCCGTCCTCGGGGTTCAGGATCTTGCCGTCGACCCACTTGTTGGGATCGTCCTTGTCACGAACGAAGTCCCAGAAGAAGACTAGACCGACGATCGGCTTGTTCTTCTGCGAGCCGGTGCACTCTGTGCAGATGGTCTGCGCCTTCTTCTTCGGCGTCGAGAAGGTCTTCTCGATCCGACCCACGAGCTTGCCCTTGTACTCGAAGAGCTTGAAGATGCTCTGCGTCTGGCCCGAGTCGTCGTCGATGTGCTTCCAGTAACCGAAGACGGTCTTCTCGTCTGCGGACGCCGGCTTCGCCGAGAGGACAAGGAGAGACGTGATGACGGCAAGACAGATTGCTAGAGAATGTCTTTCACAGGAACGCATGAGGACCCTCGCTCTTCAAGATCTTCCACTCTTGACCAGCGGCGCGACGCGCTGTCTGGTCGAACGATTCGCGTGACCGCTCACAGCCACCGCCTGCGCCTAGCGGGCGTGGCGGACGGGCCGCATTCCTCGGTCAAACTTCGGCACTCCGACGGAACGCAGACCGCCACCACGAAGAAGAGCAGAGGCCAGTGTTCCGTATCCCGGGACGAACGCTGTGACACGGAAATTGCTCTGCTCGCGCACACATCGAATCGTTTCGACACACTCACGGACTCACGTGAGGAAGCAGAACGATATGGCCTCCATCTCTGTCAGGGTAGGTTTGCCGAGGGCCAATGGTTAGCGCTCGGCGGCCACTGCCCTTGCGGTCCGTTCACGTGGCGTCATGGATGGCGC
>CAYUAW010000145.1:12689-16395 GCA_964442485.1 uncultured Polyangiaceae bacterium | reverse complement strand
GTGACGCCCCCTTCGCCGAACGACGCCACGGCGTCCCGGAGCGCCTCCCTGACGCTGATCGCCAGCATGAGGGGCGGCTCCCCGACGGCCTTGCTGCCGTGGACGACGCCGGACTCGGTCGCTCGGTCGAGGAACGCGACGTTGAGCTCTGCAGGGCACTCGTGGGTGGTCGGCAGCTTGTAGGAGGAAGCGCCGCTCGTGACGAATGCGCCGGACTCGTTCCACACGAGCTCTTCCGTGGTGAGCCATCCGACGCCCTGCACGAAGCCACCCTCGACCTGGCCGCGATCGACGAGCGGTGACAGAGAAGCTCCGACGTCGTGCAGGATGTCCGTGCGCAAGAGGCGGTACTGGCCGGTGAAGCCGTCCACCTCCACCTCGCTGACGGCTGCGCCGTAGGCGAAGTAGTGAAAGGGCTTCCCCTTCCCCGTCGCGCGGTCGAAGTGGAGCTCCGGCGTACGGTAGTAGCCCGTCGTGAACAGCGCGACGCGCTCGAGATAGGCCTGCGCGACGATCGACTCGAAGGAGACTGCCGCCACTTCGTCGTGGCCCGGGTAGACCTTGCCGTTCGCGAAGACGACGGCGCCGGATGAGGTCCGGAAGCGCGTCGCAGCGACCTCCGAGAGACGCGCGCGCAACGTCTCGCAGGCGGCCTGGACTGCCGCGCCGTTCAGATCCGAGCCGCTCGAGGCAGCGGTAGCCGAGGTGTTCGGCACCTTGTCGGTCCGGGTCGGCATGAGGCGGATTGCGCCCGACGGGACGCCGAGCGCGTCGGCGGCGATCTGGATGATCTTCGTGTGGAGCCCCTGCCCCATCTCGGTGCCGCCGTGGTTCACCTGCACGCTGCCGTCCTTGTAAATGAGGACGAGCGCGCCGGCCTGGTTGAAGAAAGCCGTGGTGAACGAGATCCCGAACTTGACTGGCGTCACCGCGATGCCGCGTTTGCGGTGTGGGCTGCCTGCGTTGAACACGCGGCTCGCCAGGAGACGAGCGTCGAGATCGGCGCTCCTCGCAAGCTCGTCCCAGATGCGTGAGATGCGGTCCGCGTCCTTCACGACCTGGCCGTAGTGCGTCTCCTCGCCCGGCCGATAGAAGTTCTCACGGCGGACTACATGAGGTGGAAGAGCGAGCGACCGGGCGACGCGGTCGAGCGCCTCCTCGATGACCAGCATGCCCTGCGGGCCGCCGAATCCGCGAAACGCGGTGTGCGACTGGTGGTGCGTGCGGCACACGCGGCCGACCACCTGCACGTGCGGCACGAAGTAGCAGTTGTCGATGTGAAACAGCGCGCGGCCGAGCACCGGCGCCGAGAGATCCAGGCACCACCCTCCATCGCTGAAGAGCGACGCTTCGAGCGAGAGGAGTTTGCCGCCGCCGTCGAAGCCAACGCGGAACCGAGCGAGGAACGGATGACGCTTGCCGGTCATCGTCATGTCCTGGCGTCGCGTGAGTCGCACGCGGACGGGGCGGCCGAGCTTCGCTGCTGCGAGCACGGCGATCGCGGCCCATCCGTTCGCCTGCACTTCCTTGCCGCCGAAGGCGCCGCCCATGCGAAGGCATTGCACGGTCACGGCGTGCTTCGGTATGCCGAGCACGCGCGCACAGATCTCCTGGGTCTCCGCCGGGTGTTGCGTCGAGGAGTGAACGAAATAGCCGTCATCGTCGTCGCGGAATGCGATCGCGGCCTGGGTCTCGAGATAGAAGTGCTCCTGACCGCCGATGAACAGCTCACCTTCGAGCCGGTGCGGCGCCGTCCGGAACGCCTCCGCCGGATTGCCCCGGTGCAGGCGCTCGGGCTCGGTCAGGAAGCTCCCCGCATCGATGGCTTGCTCGATGGACAGGATCGCGTCGAGCGGCTCGTAGCTCACCCGGACCCTCGCCGCTCCGAGCCGCGCGGCGTCCTCCGTCTCGGCAATCACCCAGGCCACGGCCTGGCCGACGTGACACACCTCCCCGGGAAAGAGCGGCTCGTCGTGGCGCGCGGCCCCGATGTCGTTCTCACCAGGCACGTCGCGAGCGGTCAGCACCGCGAGCACGGACGGCTCTGCCAGCGCAGCGCTGCCGTCGATGTCGAGGACGCGCGCGTGCGCGTGCGGTGAGACGACCGGCCAGGCGTGCGCGACGCGCCCGAGCTCCGGCCAGAGGTCGTCGACGTAACGCGCGGCGCCGGTGACGTGGCCCTCGGCCGACTCGTGAGGCGTGTCGCGGCCGACGTGCCCGCTCATTCTGGCGCCTGCGCCGCCGCCGCGGTCTCGTGGAAGAACTTCTCGAGGAGACGGCCCATCATCGCGCGGCGATAGGCGGCGCTCCCGCGCAGATCGGACAGCGGGCTACCGGTTCGCTCGACGAGCGGGAGCAGCGCCTCGACAGTGGCACGAGTCCACGGCTGCCCCACCGCCCGGTCCTCCGCCGCGACGGCACGGACCGGCGTCGCGGCGACGCCGCCATATGCGACCCGCAGTCGACCCACGCGCCGCGCGTCGGTCAGGTCGAGCGAGAACGCCGCGGACACCGTCGAGATGTCGTCGAGTACGCGCTTGCTCACCTTGTAGAAGCGCTGCAGCGCCGGGAGCGGCCGCGGGAGCACGACCTCCGTCACGAGCTCGTCCGGAGCGAGCGCCGTCTTCCGGTATCCGAGAAAGA
This sequence comes from uncultured Polyangiaceae bacterium, assembly GCA_964442485.1. Classification (GTDB taxonomy): domain Bacteria; phylum Myxococcota_A; class Polyangia; order Polyangiales; family Polyangiaceae; genus DASZVB01. The sequence goes on along the minus strand of CAYUAW010000145.1, from coordinate 13,752 downwards.
ACTCCGAGACGGGGAGCTCGCGGCGGCCCCGGGCGCTCGCGACGACCACGCGCGCGTCGAGTGCGAGCAGCACCGGGTGCGCGTCCCCGATCGGCGACGCCGTTCCGAGATTGCCGCCCAGAGTCGCACGGTTTTTGATCAACCGCGACGAGAAGAGTGGCAAGAGCTGCTCGAGGAGCGGCACGACGCCGGGGGCTTCTTCGCGGAGCCGCTCTTCGAGAACGGACAGCGGAAGGCTCGCGCCGATCACGATGGCATCGGGCGACACCTCGAAGCGCCGGAGCTCCGGGACGGCGCCGAGCGAGACCCAGCGTGTGCTTCCCGTGGGTGCCGGCCCGACGGCGTTCGCCGTGACCATGAGATCCGTGCCTCCCGCGATGACGGCCGCTCCGGGAGCGCGCGCGAGACACTGGAACACCTCGTCGAGCCGGGTTGGCCGTACGAACGCCGCGCCCGGGTCCAGAGGCGCGACCGGCGCCTCGAGCGGCGCCTCCGCGAGCACGGACAGCACCGGGTCCAGGGGGTCGACCGCCGGCAGGGCCCGCAGCACGTCCAGGATCGGCCGGTAGCCCGTGCACCGGCACAGGTTCCCGCTGATGGCTTCCGGATCGGGAGCGGAGCGACCTTCCCGATAATATTCACAGAAGAGACTGATGACGAACCCCGGCGTGCAGTAGCCACATTGCGACCCGCCTCCCCGAGCGAGCGCCGCTTGCACGGGGTGCAGCGCGCCCCCTGCCCCCGCAACGCCTTCGACGGTGACCACCGAGCGACCCTCGACCGCCGCGAGCGGCACCAGGCAGCTGTTGACGGCCTCGAACCGGGGCCGTCCCTGCGCGTCCCTGGCGAGCATCGCCACGGCGCACGCGCCACACTCGCCCTCCGCGCAGCCTTCCTTCGTACCGGTGAGACCCCGCGCGCGCAGCCACGCGAGCAGCGATGCATCCGCGCTCGACGCTCCGGTTTCCACCGGGTGTCCGTTCAGGACGAAGCTGAGCTTTCTTGAAGAGCGATCAGGTGGCATTTCAATTCGCCGGAGGCGGGCCGAAGGGCCGCCGACAGT
>CAYUAW010000145.1:0-12589 GCA_964442485.1 uncultured Polyangiaceae bacterium | reverse complement strand
GGGCGTGCGGGAGTTTGCCGAAGCGTTGCTCGACGTCCTTTCGAGCGGCCGTCGAGGCGCACTTGCGACGGTGGTCGCGACGAGCGGCTCGGCGCCGCAGCGGCCCGGTGCCCGGATGCTGCTCGGCCCCGACGGCGCTCTGGTAGGCACGGTCGGCGGCGGCGCCGTCGAGCAGCGCGTGACGAGCGCGCTCCAGGGCGTACTCCGGACCGGGCAGTCGCAGAAGCTCACGCTGGAGCTCGGGCCGGAGCTCGGAATGTGCTGCGGCGGCCGCATGGAGGTCTTCCTGGAGGCGATCGAAGCCGCGCCGCGGCTCCTGCTCTTCGGCGCGGGCCACGTGGGCAAGCCGACGGCCGCGCTCGCGCGCACCGTCGGCTTCGACGTCGCCGTCTTCGACGCGCGGCCGGAGCTGAACACCGCCGAACGCTTTCCCGGCTGCCGGTGTAAGCTCGGCGATCCCGCGGCGGCGCTCCGGCAAATCGAGTTGACGGAGGGAGACCACGTCCTGATCGTCACACACGAGCACCGGCTGGACGAGCAGCTCCTCGGCGTGGCGCTCGGGGGTAGGCCGGGCTACGTCGGGCTCGTCGGGAGCCGGCGGAAGGTCCTCCGGTTCGTGCAGCGCCTCACGAAGCAGAATCCCGCGCTCGATCTGACGCGCGTGTACGCTCCCGTGGGGATCGACGTTGGCGCCGTGAGCCCGGAGGAGATCGCGGTGAGCATCGTGGCGGAGCTCGTCGCGCTCAGACGGGGAGCGCGTGTCCCGCACCTCCGAGTAGCAGACGATCCGAAGTTCCAGGAGCTGCTCGCGAAGGCGAACGGTGGAGACGCCGAGCAGCGACCGATCCCGCTCAGGCTCCCGCCGCGACGGTCGTCGGGGGAAGGCCGATGACGCTCGCCGAGCTCGAAGCGCGAGTCCTTCGCGACCTCGAGCTCCTCAGATATCCGGAACGCCCGTGGGTGCGACCTCGCTCCACGGCTGACGGCCAGACCGTGTACGACGCGCTCGTCGTCGGCGGCGGACAGGGCGGCCTCGTCACCGCGTTCGGCCTGCTCCGCGAGCGCGTCACGAACATCCTGGTCGTCGACGAGAACGAGGAGGATCGCGCCGGGCCCTGGCTCAATTTCGCGCGCATGCGGACGCTGCGCACCCCGAAGTACCTGACCGGCCCGGACCTCGGCATCCCGAGCCTCACTCCGCGGGCATGGTACGAAGCGCGGCACGGTGAGGGCAGCTGGCAGGCCGTGGGTCTCTTGCCGAAGGAAGCCTGGGCCGCGTACCTGGGCTGGTACAGAAGGACCCTGAAGCTGCCCGTGCGGCCGCGGACGCGCGTCGGCGCGCTCCACTGGGACGCACGCCAGAGCGCCTGGGAGGTGCCCTGCACGACCGACGGCAGGGAGGAGTGCCTCCATGCCCGGCGCGTGGTGCTCGCGACGGGCATAGAGGGCTCGGGAGCGTGGCACGTGCCACGGTTCGTGCGCGAGTCGCTCCCCGAGCGGCTCTTTGCGCACACGCGCGCGGACATCGACTTCGCCGCGCTCGCCGGGAAGCGCGTCGCGGTGCTCGGCGCGGGCGCCTCGGCTTTCGACAATGCCGCAACGGCGCTCGAGCACGGAGCTCGCGAGGTGCGCCTCTTCTTCCGGCGCAAGCAGCTGGTGGACGTGAACCCGTATCGCTGGGCGGAGTTCGTCGGCTTCCTGCATCACCTGGGCGACCTGCCGGACGCCGAGCGATGGCGCTTCATCCTGCAGATCACGCGCATGGGACAGCTCCCGCCGACCGACACGTACCTGCGAGCACGCGAGCACCCGGGGTTTCACCTGCATCCGGGCTCGGCGCTCCGGAAGCTCGAGGTGCGCGGCGCGGACATCGTCCTCACGACGGAGAGCGGCACCTTCCAATCCGATTTCGTCATCGCCGCGACGGGCTTCAAGACGGATCTCGCGCTGCGCCCGGAGCTCGCCCACGTCGAGCGCTTCATCGCCCGCTGGCAGGATCGGTACGAGCCAGAAGAGAGCGAGCGGCACGAAGATCTGCTGCGGCACCCGTATCTCGGGTCCCATTTCGAGTTCGTCGAGCGCGAACCGGGCACCGCGCCGTACCTCCGCTACCTCTACAATTACACGTTCGGGTGCCTCGCGAGCCTCGGGTTCGGCGGCGCCAGCATCTCCGGGATGAAGTACTCGATTCCGCGGCTCGTCTCCGGCATCACCGGCTCGCTCTTCGCGGAGGACCGTGACGAGCACTTCGAGAGCCTCGTCGGCTACTCGCAGAGGGAATTCTGAGCATGGCGCCCGCCGGCGAGGCTCCGCCCATCCGTGGGCTCCGGAGCACGCGCGTGGTGCAGCCCGGCAGCGTCGGGCCGGCGTCCGTCCTGTTCCGGGACGGACGGATCGAGGCCGTGGTGCCCGGCACGGCGGAGATTTCCGGCGTCGTCGACGCTGGAGAGCTCGTGATCGCGCCGGGGCTCGTCGACTGTCACGTACACGTCAACGAACCGGGTCGCACGGAGTGGGAGGGCTTCGAGACGGCAACGCGCGCGGCTGCGGCGGGCGGCGTGACCACCCTGGTGGACATGCCACTCAACAGCATCCCCGTGACGACCAGCCGGGACGCCCTCGCCGCGAAGCTCGCGGCGTGCGAGAACGAGCGCTTCGTGGACGTCGGCTTCTGGGGCGGCGTGGTCCCCGACAACGCCGCGGAGCTCGCCGGGCTCGCCCGTGCGGGCGTGCTCGGGTGCAAGGCGTTCCTGGTGCACTCGGGCATCGACGAATTCCCGAACGCGACGGAGCGCGATCTCCGCGCCGCCATGCCCATCCTGAAGGAGCACGGGCTGCCGCTCCTCGCGCACGCGGAGCTCGACCTGGGCGCGCCAGCGTTGAACCAGGACCCGCGCGCCTACGCGGGCTACCTCGCCTCGCGACCTCCGGAGTGGGAAGACGAAGCGATCCGGCTCCTGGTCCGCCTCTCTCGCGAGACGGGTTGCGCCGTCCACATCGTGCACCTGTCCTCGGCGGGGTCGCTCGAGACGCTCCGTCGCGCGAAGTCGGAAGGGCTCCCGGTGACGGCCGAGACGTGCCCGCACTACCTCTGTCTCGAGGCGGAGCGCGTCCCCGACGGCGCGACGCACTTCAAGTGCGCGCCGCCCATCCGCGGGCACGAGAACCGCGAGCGTCTCTGGCAAGGGCTCTTCGACGGCGTCATCGACTTCGTCGTCACCGATCACAGCCCCTGCACGCCGCACCTGAAGCTGCCCGAGCGCGGGGACTTCCACGACGCCTGGGGCGGCATCGCGTCGCTCCAGCTCGGGCTCCCCGCGGTCTGGACGGAGGCCGCACGAAGGGGCGCGACGCTCGACCGACTCACCACGTGGATGAGCGCCGGCCCGGCGCGCTTCGCCGGCCAGGGCCGCACGAAGGGGCGCCTCGCGCCGGGCTTCGACGCGGACATTGTCGTGTGGGATCCAGACACGACGTACGCCGTGCGGCCCGAGGGGCTCCACTTCCGCCACAAGATCTCCCCGTACCTGGGCGAACGGCTCCGTGGAGTCGTACATCGGACTTTCCTGCGCGGACGGGAGATCTACGATGGGCAGCGTCACCCCGCGGGGCCCGTCGGCCGCGCGCTTCTTCACCGAGACGAGGCATCGTGAACGAACTCCGCTCAGCGACCTTCACCGGGCTCGTCGACCTCGCCGCCGCGAGCCTCGGGGGTCGGGCGCTTGGTGCGAGCGACGAGTTCTTTGCCGCAGCGACCAACCTGCTCGAGGTCGGCCGCGGCGCCTTCGTGGAGGGCAAGTTCACCGAGCGCGGCAAGTGGATGGACGGCTGGGAGAGCCGGCGCAAGCGCGGGCCCGGTCACGACTGGGCCGTCGTCGAGCTCGGCGTGCCCGGCCGGGTCGTCGGGTTCGACATCGACACGCATCACTTCGTCGGCAATCACCCGCCGTTCGCTTCCGTGGATGGCCTGTCAGCACCACGCGGAACGCCGCTCGGAGAGCTCGCGAGCGCCCGGTGGACGGAGCTCTTGCCGCAGATGCCGCTCCTGCCCGATTCCCAGAACCTCTTCGCGGCGGTGGCCAGCGAGCCCGTCAGTCATCTTCGGTTGAACATCTATCCCGACGGCGGCGTCGCACGCTTCCGCGCGTACGGTCACGTCGCTCCGGAGTGGCTGCCGGCGGAGCTCGACGCGCCGTCGAGCGCGCACGTCCCTGCGGGATGCGTCGATCTCGCCGCGCTGAAGAACGGCGGCACCGCGCTCGCTTGCTCGGACGCTTTCTTCGGACCGATGAACAACCTGCTCCTGCCAGGCCGCGCGAGCAACATGGGCGGCGGGTGGGAGACCCGCCGCAAGCGCGCGCTCGGGCACGACTGGCTCCTCATCCGGCTCGGCGCGCGGGGGACAGTGAAGGCTGTCGAGGTCGACACCAATCACTTCAAGGGGAATTTCCCGGATCGGTGCTCCATCGAGGGCATCGACTTCGCGAGCGGGCGCATCACGGAGCTCATCCAGAGCAACGCATGGTCCTTCGTGCTGCCTCCGCAGCCGCTCTCCGCCGACACCCGGCGCTTCTTCGTGCAGGAGCTAGCTCCGCACGCGCCCGCGTCGCACCTGCGCCTCAACATTTTTCCGGACGGTGGAGTGAGCCGCCTCCGCATCTGGGGCACACGCGCCCCGGAGCCGTACGCCCTGCTGAACGAGTGGCCCGCAGCAGAGGCGCGCGCAGCGCTGGCGCGCTGCTGCGGGTCCAGTCGATGGGTCGAGGCGATGCTCGAGCGCCGGCCGTTCGCGTCCGCGGCCGAGCTCGTGCGGCTCGCCCTCGAGACGTGGAACGCGCTCGAGCGCGCGGATTATCTCGAGGCGTTCTCGCATCACCCAGACATCGGCACGAACCCGGCCGAGCTTCGCGCGCGCTTCCCGGAGACTGCGTCCTGGTCGAAGACGGAGCAGTCCGCCGTGTCGGGCGCGAACGAGGCGACGCTCCAGGCATTCGCCAGCGAGAATGCGCGCTACCGCGCCCGGTTCGGTCACGCCTTCATCGTTCGCGCGAGCGGCAAGAGCGCCGCCGAGATGCTGTCGCTGCTCAGGGCGCGTCTCGAGAACGCTCCCGACGTCGAGCTCCGGGTCGCGGCCGCGGAGCAGGCGCAGATCACCGAGCTTCGCCTCGAGAAGCTTCAGCCATGAGCCGGCTGTCGTCACACGTCCTCGACACGGCCCTCGGCCAGCCGGCGAAGGGGCTCGGCGTCCGCCTCGACGTCCTCGACGCCGGCGGGCAATGGCAGACGCTCGCCGAACGTTCGACGAACGATGACGGCAGGGTCGCCGATCTGCTCGCCGGCGGCGCCCTTGCGCCTCGCACCTATCGCCTCACCTTCGACACGCGCGCCTACTTCGAGGCCTCGGGGCGCCCGGTGTTCTATCCACACGTGGACGTGGTGTTCACCGTCTCGGCGCCCGCCACCCATCACCACATCCCGCTCCTGCTCAGCCCCTTCGGTTACTCGACGTACAGAGGATCATGACGCTGCTCGACGACGCCAGGGCTCACCTCGAGGCACTCGGAGCTGCGAACCGCGCCTTCGCGAAGATCTACCCGGGAGATCGCCCTGTGCGACAGCCCGTGCACACCGTGTACGGCGGCGCGCATCTCTACCGAGCAGAGACGACTCGAAGGCTCGGCGAGCTCGCGCTGGCCAGCATGGATTCCTACGGCGAGGACGCGCTCGAGTTCGCCCGCGGCGTGGGGCTCGAGGGCGGCGCCGAGCTCGCAGAGACCGTTCACGAGCGCGTCCGCAGGAAGCTCGAGCGTGAGCCCGTCGAGGACTTTCGCATCGATTTCGAGGACGGCTTCGGCGCTCGCCCCGACGCGGAAGAGGACGAGGCAGCCGTGTCCGCCGCGCGGGAGGTCGCGCGCGGCATGCGGGAGGGCTCGCTACCGCCCTTCATCGGCGTCCGGATCAAGTCCTTCAGCGAGGAATGGAAGGCGCGGAGCACGCGCACCCTCGAGCTCTTCCTCGGGACGCTGCTCGCCGAGACGAACGGCAAGCTCCCTGGTCACTTCGTGGTCACGCTGCCGAAGGTCACCATCCCCGAGCAGCCGCGCACGCTCGTCCGGCTCTTCGAGCTCCTCGAGCAGCGTCACGGGCTCCCCGTGGGCTCGCTCCGGCTCGAGCTCATGATCGAGATCACCCAGGCTCTCCTCGGCGCGGACGGGCGCTCGCCGCTGCCCGCCTTTCTTTCGGCGTGCGAGGGCCGCTGCGCGGCGGCGCACTTCGGCACCTACGACTACACCGCGTCGTGCAACGTGACGGCCGCGTGCCAGGTCATGGATCATCCGCTCTGCGATCTCGCCAAGGGCATGATGATCCTCGCCTACGCGGGGACCGGGATCTTCCTCTCCGACGGCTCGACCAACGTCCTCCCGGTGGGGCCGCACCGCGGTAGCGCCCTCTCCCAGGCGCACGCCCTGGAGAACCGCGCGGCGGTTCACCACGCCTGGCAGCTCTCGCATCGGCACATCCTTCATTCGCTCGAGGGCGGCTTCTATCAGGGCTGGGACCTGCACCCCGCGCAGCTCCCGGTGCGCTACGCGACCTGCTACGCCTTCTTCCTGTCCGGGTTCGCCGCAGCCGCCGAGCGGCTCTCGAACTTCGTGGAGAAGGCCGCGCAGGCGACGCTCGTCGGAGACGTCTTCGACGACGCCGCCACCGGCCAGGGCCTGCTCAATTTCTTCCTGCGCGCGCTGAACTCCGGCGCGATCGACGACGGCGACGTCGCGCGGACGGGCCTCAGCCCGTCGGAGTTCGAGCTCCGGTCCTTCGCGAAGATCCTCGCCGCGCGAAGGATGCGGCTCGAGCGCCCTTGAGCACGGCGTCGCCTCCGCCCCGGCTCGAGCTCACGGGGATCTCGAAGCGCTACGGGGAAGTGCAGGCCAACGACGCCATCGATCTCACGGTGGCCCCGTCGGAGATCCACGCGATTGTCGGCGAGAACGGCGCGGGCAAGTCGACGCTCATGAAGATCATCTACGGCGCCGTGCGGCCCGACGAGGGGGAGATCCGCTGGAACGGAGCCGCCGTCACGCTGCGCGGTCCGGAGGATGCCCGGTCGCTCGGCGTCGCCATGGTCTTCCAGCATTTCTCGCTGTTCGACGCGCTGACCGTCGCGGAGAACGTGTGGCTCGGGATGGAGCGCTCGGAGCCGCTCGGCCGAACGACGCAGCGCCTTCGCGAGCTCATGGGCGAGTACGGGCTCGAGGTGGACCCCGCGCGCCTCGTCCACACCCTCGGCGTCGGCGAGCGGCAGCGGGTCGAGATCGCCCGCGCCCTTCTCGGAGCTCCCGAGCTCCTGATCCTCGACGAACCAACGTCGGTGCTCGCGCCGCAGGCGGTGGCAGGGCTCTTCGAGACGGTGCGAAAGCTGGCCGCGAGCGGCTGTTCGGTCCTCTACATCAGCCACAAGCTCGACGAAGTCCGGGAGCTCTGCCACCACGCCACCATCCTCCGCGCGGGAAAGGTCGTCGCCGACGTCGATCCGACGGCCGAGACGAAGGCGACGCTCGCGCGTCTGATGATCGACGCGGAGCTCCCTGAGCTCGGCCGACGCGAAGCGCACGTCGGCCCCGTGCTGCTCGAAGCACGCGGGCTCGCCTGCCCTGCCCCGGACCTCCACGGCGTGGGCCTCCACGGCGTCGCCTTCACGGTGCACGCGGGCGAGATCCTGGGCATCGCGGGGATCTCGGGGAACGGGCAGAACGAGCTGCTCTCCGTGCTCGCCGGAGAGCTTCCCGCGTCCGCGGGCGCGCTGCTGCTCGACGGCAAGGACGTGGGGGCGCTCTCGCCGGAAGGACGTCGCGCCGTCGGGCTGCGCTTCATTCCGGAGGAGCGACTCGGCAGAGGCGCCGTCGGCGCATTCTCTCTCGCCGACAACACGCGCCTCACGCGGACTCGTGAGCTGACCCGTCACGGGTTCGTGCGACCCTCGAGCGCGCGCCGCCTCGCTGACGGGATCATCCGGACCTTCGACGTGCGCGCGACGGGCGCGGGCGCGCCGGCGCGGAGCCTCTCGGGGGGGAACCTGCAGAAGTTCATCGTGGGCCGCGAGCTCGGTGCGGCGCCGCGGGTGCTGCTCGTGGCGCAGCCGACCTGGGGCGTCGACGTCGGTGCAGCGCAGCGGATCCACGCCGAGCTCGTCGCGCTGCGTGAGCGCGGCGTGGCCGTGGTGGTCGTGAGCGAGGATCTCGACGAGCTCTTCGCCCTTGCCGATCGGCTGGTGGTCATGGCGGGTGGCAGGCTGTCGCCGTCCCTTCCCATCGCCGAGGCGACGGCGTTGCGAGTCGGGGAATGGATGAGCGGTACGTGGCCCGTGGATGTGCCCGCGGAGGCCGCGGCTGGAGCCGCTCATGCTTAGGCTCGAGCGACGAGAGCAGCCGCCGCGTGCGCTCGTGGCCGCGGCTCCGCTGCTCGCGCTGCTCGTCACCGCGGCCGTCGGCGCCGTCCTGTTCGCGCTGCTCGGAGCCGATCCCCTGCGCGGGCTCGCGCTCTTCTTCGTGGAGCCGCTCGGAAGCGCGGGCGCTCTCGCGGAGCTCGCGATCAAGTCGACGCCGCTCATCCTCGTCGCGCTCGGCCTCAGCCTCTGCTTTCGCGCGAGCGTCTGGAACATCGGAGCCGAAGGGCAGTTCATCGTCGGCGCCATCGCTGGGGGAGGCGTCGCGATCCACGTGGGCGCGCACCCGCCACGCGTGATCGTCCTCGCGGTGCTCGCGGCGGGGGCCGCCGGGGGCGCGCTCTGGGCGTCGATCCCGGCGTATCTGCGCCATCGGTTCCAGGCGAGCGAGATCCTCGTCAGCTTGATGCTGGTGTACGTCGCGGAGCTCCTCCTCGATTACCTCGTCTACGGACCGTGGAAGGATCCCGAGGGGTTCAACTTCCCCCAGACAATCCTCTTCCCGGCTGCCACGCGGGTGCCGCGTCTCGTCGACGGCCTCCGGACGAACATCGGGCTCCCCATCGCTCTCGTGGCCGCGCTCGTCGTCTGGGTCTTCCTCTTCCGGACGGCGCGCGGGTTCGAGCTCGACGTCTTCGGCGCCGCGCCGCGCGCTGCTCGCTACGCCGGCTTCCCGGAGCGCCGTACGTTCTTCACCGCGCTGCTCGGCGCGGGTGCTCTCGCCGGCCTCGCCGGCGCGCTGGAGGCGGCAGGGCCGCTCGGACAGCTCACGCCTCACGTCCCCGCGGGCTACGGATTCGCCGGCATCATCGTCGCGTTCGTCGGGCGTCTGCATCCGCTCGGCGTCGTCCTCTCTTCCGTCGCGATGAGCCTTTTCTACATCGGCGGCGAGCTCGCCCAGTCGCGGCTCGGCTTCCCGAAGTCGCTCACCCTCGTGTTCCAGGGGTTACTGCTCTTCGCGCTGCTCGCGTGCGACAGCCTCGTTCACTACCGCGTTCGCCGGAGACCCGCACCGGTTCCCCCGGCGAACGCGGGGTGGGCCGCTCGCCGGCCGCCTGCCGGCTGACCGACGATGGAAGCGCTCTCGCTGTTCGTCGCGGCCGCGCTCGACTCCGGGACGGTGCTCGCCCTCGTGGCCCTCGGCCTGCTCATCAACGAGCGCGCGGGCGTCGTGAACCTTGGTGCGGAGGGCATGATGCTCGTGGGGGCGCTGGCAGCCTTCGCGATCGACGTGCATACCGGCAGCGACGGGCTCGGCTTCGCCGCCGGAGCCGCAGCGGGAGCGGTGCTCGCCGCGGTGTTCGGGGTGCTCGCCATCGGGCTCGGCGCGAATCAATATGCCACGGGCCTCGCGCTGAGCCTCTTCGGCGCGGGACTCTCGGCCTTCGTCGGCATGCCTTACACGCAGGCCCAGCTCGGTGCTCGACATCACTTCGCCGTGCCGCTGCTCTCTCGGGTCCCGTACCTCGGCGCGGCGCTCTTCGAGCACCATCCCCTCGTCTACGTCGCGCTCGCGCTCGCCGTGGCCGAAGCGTGGTTCCTCTTTCGCTCGCGCGCCGGCTTGCTCCTCCGCGCGATCGGCGAATCTCCCGAGTCCGCGTACGCGCTCGGCCATCCCGTGCGGCGGCTTCGCTTCGCGTCGGTTCTCGTCGGCGGCGCGTTCGCGGGGCTCGGGGGCGCCTACGTCTCCCTCGTTCACACGCCGCTGTGGGTCGAGGGCATGACCGCCGGAAAGGGCTGGATCGCGCTCGCGCTGACGACCTTCGGGGTCTGGCGGCCGTATCGTATCCTCCTCGGCGCGTACCTCTTCGGCGCCATCACGATGCTCGACTTCTACCTCCAGGGTCGCGGCATCCAGGTATCGACCCAGCTCCTGTCGATGCTGCCGTATCTCGCGACCATCGGCGTCCTGGTCATGACCTCGCGCAACGCCGCCTTCGTCCGCGTGAACATGCCTGCTTCGCTCGGGAAGCCGTTTCGCCCGGAGTGAGCCGTGTTCACACGCCGGAAACGTCCGGCATGGCACGCGGAAGCTCACGATGTCGTCCTCGAGCCGTCTCCGTCGCCTCCGCCACCCGTCCACCGCGTTCCCCACGTTCGTCGCGGGCCTCGTCGCCATGACGCTGTCCGCCTGCCAGAGGCACGACGAATCGAAGGCGGGGCCCGTGGGCGCGGTGTCGAGCCCCGCCACCGCCGCGTCCGGGACGGCAGCAGGCCCGTTCAAGGTCGCGTTCGCCTACGTGGGCCCGGTCGGCGACGCGGGCTGGACGTTCGCCCACGACAAGGCTCGCAGGGCGATGCAGCAAGCCCTCGGCCCAGCCGTCGTCACGAGCTTCGTCGAGAACGTCCCCGAGGCGGCGGACGCGGAGCGCGTGATCCGCGACATGGCCTCACAGGGCAATCGCCTCATCTTCGGAACGACGTTCGGCTACATGGAGCCGATGCTCAAGGTCGCCGAGGATTTCAAGGACGTGAGGTTCGAGCACGCGACGGGCTACAAGACGGCGGAGAACCTGCGCACCTACGACTCGCGCACCTACGAGGGCGCGTACATGGTCGGCGTCCTGGCCGGCGGCGTCACGAAGTCGAGCACCCTCGGTGTCGTCGCTTCCATCCCGATCCCGGAGGTGATCCGGAACATCGACTCGTTCACCCTCGGAGCCCAGAGCGTGAACCCGCGGGTGAAGACGAAGGTCGTGTGGGTGAACAAGTGGTTCGATCCGCCGAAGGAAGGCGAAGCAGCGCAGGCGCTGCTGAACGCCGGGGCCGACGTGCTCATGCAGAACACCGACTCGTCCGCCGTGCTGCAGACGGCGGAGAAGAATGGCAAGTATGGCTTCGGCTGGGACTCGGACATGAGTAAATTCGGTCCGAACGCGCACCTCGCGTCCGCCGTCATCGACTGGTCGCCGTACTACGAGAAGGCCGTGTCCGACGCGATGAGCGGCAAGTGGTCGACCGGCGCCACCTGGTGGGGCGTGAAGGAGGGCGCCATCGACGTCGTCTCCATCTCCGGCAAGGTCCCCGAAGATGTGCGGAAGAAGCTCTCCGAGGTCCGCGCGGGGCTGAAGGACGGGTCGTTCACCATCTGGAAGGGTCCCATCGCCGAGCAATCCGGCAAGGAGGTCCTGAAGGCGTCGGAGTCCGCCGACGACAAGTTCCTGCACGCGATAAACTTCTACGTGAAGGGCGTCGAGGGAACGCTGCCCTCGTCGAAGTGACGCTTCAGGCGCGAGGCGTGAAGTGTCGCAGCGCGCTGACGTCGCGCAGGAGCTCCGCGCGGAAATCCGGGTGCGCGATCGAGATGAGCGCCTCGGCGCGCCGCCGGAGGTTCAGGCCGTGCAGGTTCACCGCTCCGTACTCGCTGACGATATAGTGGACGTGGCCGCGCGTCGTCACCACGCCTGCGCCGGGCTTCAGCGTCGTCACGATCCGCGAGATCTTTCCGCCGGCCGCGGTGGACGGTAGCGCGATGATGGGCTTTCCCCCCTCGGAGAGGGCGGCGCCGCGGATGAAGTCCATCTGGCCGCCGATGCCCGAGTAGATCTTGTGGCCCATCGAATCGGCGCAAACCTGGCCCGTCAGATCTATCTCGATGGCGGCGTTGATGGCACACACCTTGGGGTTCTTCCGGATGAGCGCCGTGTCGTTCGTCCGGTCGCAGGGGTGGAACTCGATGAGCTGATTGTCGTGGACGAAGTCGAAGAGCGCCGTCGAGCCGTTCACGAAGCTCGTGACGGTGCGCCGCGGATGAACCTTCTTGTACCGGTTCGTCACGACGCCGCCCTCGATCAGCGGGATGAGCCCGTCGGAGAACATCTCGGTATGCACGCCGAGGTCGTGCTTGTTGCCGAGCCGCGCGAGGACGGCGTCCGGGATGGCGCCGATGCCCATCTGGAGGGTGGCGCCATCGTCGACGAGGGCAGCGATGAGCTCGCCGATCCGCGCCTCGACGTCCGTCGGCGCCGCGTGCGTCGAGCCGTGGAGCGGGCGATCGGTGTGAACGTACGCCGTGAGGCTGGACATGGGCACCGCCGTATTGCCGTGTGTGCGGGGCATCCGTGCGTTGATCTCGGCGAGCACCACCTTGGCCGTCGTCGCTGCAGCGAGGGCCGTGTCCACCGACGTGCCCAGCGTGCAGAC
>CAYUAW010000144.1:12784-16400 GCA_964442485.1 uncultured Polyangiaceae bacterium | reverse complement strand
TCGACACGGCGCGCCTCCAGTCGCTGGTGGCGGCCGAGCAGCAGGGCGGCGCGGGTGCGATCGGCTTCTTGCCCATCTCTTTTCTTCGTGACGAGCGCTGCGGCGCGAGCATGCCCCTTCGCTCGATGAAGAAGCTCATCATGCAGGTCGAGCGTTTCGACGCGGAGTTCGCCGGGAGCTGGCAGAAGGACGCGCTCGCGTTCGGCGACGTCATCACCGACGACCGGCTGCGGGTCTACTTCTGCAGCGCGCTGCCCGGCGAGACCCTCGCCGAGAAGGCGAAGGAGCGCGCGACCGTCTACCTGCGCGCACCCGGGTCCGCCGCCTGCGAGCCCTGGAAGTTCGAACCGCTCGCACCGGGGTCGCCGATGGGGACCTGGCGACGCGCCGCGAGCGCGTCCCGTCCCGGGCTCGCGTTTCACTACTGGCAGGCGGCGGAGGAGATCCGCGTCTTCGGCCCGGTCGACGCTGGTTCCCCGAGCAAGCCCACCGATCAGCGCGACTGGGCCTGCGAGCAGACCCACCACCTGACCGGCATCGACGATCATTTCGTCCAGCTCGATAGCGGACGCTGGTTCTTCGATGACGCCGCATGTCGGAAGGCCCCGGAGGAGACCGCCCACGACTTCCCCTGCACACCAGCAAAACCCGCGGAACAGGCGCCCCCGCCGGAAGCCGGAACGCCCGCTTCGGGCCGCTGAACCCGCCTCGCTGGCGTCGCCGGCTTTTCCTCTCAATACTCAAGCAAGTGGCAGGTTCGACGAAGCGGTCCCGGCTGAGCGCGTTGCTCGCGATCGGCACCTGCGCTGCGAGTGCGGCGTTCGCGCGCCAGGCGCTCGCCGACCGGACCTTCCTCGTCGGCGGCACGGTGCTCGAGGGCACCGCCGTGCGCAAGGGCGACAAGGTCGTCATCCGCCTCGAATCGGGAGAGATCTCCGTCCCCGCGGACAGCGTCGAGCGCATCGAGAAGAGCGAATCCATCGTGAGCCGCTTCGAGGCCACGTACGCGAAGCTGCCGAAGGGCAACGCCAAGGCGCGGCTCGAGCTCGCCGATTACTGCCGCGACCACGGGATGCGCACTGAAGAGCGACGGCTGCTCCTCGAGGTCATCGAGATCGACGCGGACAACGTCGCTGCACGCACGCGTCTCGGCTACGTGAAGTCCGACGGCGTGTGGCTCACGCAGGCCGACGCCATGCGGGCGAAGGGCATGATCGAGCACGAGGGCCAGTGGATGACGCCCGCAGACGCCGCGGCGCTCGAGCGAGCGCGCATCGCACGCGAGGCCGCCGCCGAGCGACGCGAGGCCGAGGAAGCGGACCTGAACGCGCGGCGGCAGCAGCTCGACGCGCAGCAAGCCGAGCTCGATGCGCAGGCGTCGCGCTTGCCGCCGTCGCCGTACTACTCGGGTTACGCGCCTTACTACGGCACCTATCCGGCGTACGGCTACGGCTATGGCCGCACAGGAGCGTGCTTTGGCGGGGCCTGCGGGCCTGCCTTCCGTACGCCGCTACGACCTTCGCCGGTACCCGGGTTGCATCACTTCCCCGACACGTCCATGTCGGTCGTGAAAGTGCCGTATCGCCGACACTAGATCAGCCTGAATTTTACAAACGCCGGGGCACGGGGCAGAGTTCCGCTGGCCCGACGTGAACGACACCCGCGCTACCTTCAAGCCTCGCGACGTCGAGGAGCCCATCGACTACTGGGTGAACCGCCCGCTCGCGGGCATTCTCGTCAAGGGGCTCGCGCCGCTGCCCATCACGCCCAATCAGGTGACGGTGCTCTCCGGCCTGGTCGGCATCGCGGCGGGCGCGGTGATCGCCACGGCGCCGCTCGACAGCCTCTGGCAGGTTCCGGTCGGCGGCGCCGTCCTCTACCTCTCCGTACTGCTCGATTGCGCGGACGGCCAGCTGGCACGCCTTCGCGGCACGTCGTCCCTGGTTGGTCGCTTCCTGGACGGCTGCGTCGACGTCGCCTCGTGCGGCGCGGCGTTCCTGGGCTTCGCGATCCTGATGTACCGCTCGGGCATCGGCTTCTGGCCCATTAACATCTTCGGCTGGGCCGCAGGCTACGCGATGAAGTGGCACGTGCACGGGTATGACCACGCGAAGAACCTCTATCTCGCGAATACCCGTCCGGAGAGTGAACGCGCGCGGGCGTTCCCGACGATAGAAGAGATCCGAACAGAGCAAGCGCGGCTCCTGGCGGAGGGGGACAAGCTCGGCGCCATGGTCGTCGGCGGCTTCGTTCGCTTCACGAACTCGCAGCGGCAAGGCTGGCAGCTGGGGCGCATCGGGCTCGGCGTGCAGGGGGCCCGCGACGACCGCGAACGCGCGCTCTACGCCGCGCGCTTCGGCACGACGATGAAGCTCTGGACCTGGAACGGCCTCGGTCTGCACCTCGTCATGTGGGTGGTCGCGTGCCTGGTCACGCCCTACTTCCACTGGGCGTGCATCGTCGTGTGCTTCGTGTACCTGGTGCCGATGAACGCCCTGACGGTTTACATCCTCCGGAAGGAGCGCTCGCTCGAGCGCTCCCTCCAGGCCGACCTCGGCAGGCTCGCGGACGGAAGCCCGGCGCGAGCCGTGACGCCTTAGCCGCGCGCCCGTCGCCGCCGGGCGCCTAGTGCCAGCGCAATCCCGAGGAGCGCCACGATACCGCTCGACGACCCTCGGTCGCGCCGCGCAAGCTCGCAGGAGCACCCGCCGCCCTCGATGTTCGCCCGCGGCGACCCACCAGTGGACGTCGCGCCGTTGCCAGCGCTCGCGCCGGAGCCCGCGGTGCCACCAGCGTTCTCGCCGCCGTCCCCGATGGAGACACTGCCGCCGGTCGCGCCCGCGCCCGCGCCCGCCGTTCCGCCGCTTCCGCCGGCGTTCGCTGCACCGCCGGCGCCCGCCGCGCCGCTCGCGCCCGCGTTGCCGGCGTTGCCGCCGTCCTTCACGCCCGAGTCTCCGCCCGCTCTCCCGCCGAGCCCGGCGTCGACGAAGCCGCCGTCCGGCGCGCCGCCGTCGCCGAGCCGATCGTCGGCAGGGTTGTTCGGATTGCGCTCACCGGTGTCGACGACGCCGTTGTGATTCGTGTCCTCGACGCCGTCCGGGACGCCGCCGAAGTCGGTGTCGGGGTTCACCATCGACGTCTTGGTCGCGCCGCTGTCGCCGTCCGCGTGGCAATGGTTGGCGCTCGCATTGGTCGCGGCGTTCGCGCATCCGAAGCCACCCTCCGTCCCGTCGAACAGGCCGTCGGCGTCGCTGTCCTCGTCGAGCACGTTGATCTTGCCGTCGCCGTCGGTGTCGTCGGCAGGATTGGCCTCTGCGCCGTCGGGGACGCCGTCGTCATCGCTGTCGGCGTCGTGCGGATCCGAACCGAGCGCCGTCTCTTCGCCGTCCGAGAGGCCGTCGCCGTCCGAGTCGACGACGCTGGTGTCGTCGGCGCCGTGACCCGCGGTCGGATCCGTCTCGCCCGCGTCCTTGACGCCGTTGTGATTGAAGTCCTCTGCGCCGTCACGAACGCCGCCGCGATCGGTGTCGGCGAGGATCATCGACGTCTTGGTGGCGCCCGCGTCGCCGTCGGCGATGCAGTGCTTCTTCGTCGCGTCGGTGCCGCCGCCCGTGCA
>CAYUAW010000144.1:8078-12684 GCA_964442485.1 uncultured Polyangiaceae bacterium | reverse complement strand
TCGGCGTCGGTGAGCCCGTCACCGTCGGTGTCGACGCAGGCATCGGCCGGCCCAGGGCACGAGCAGACCCCCGTCGCGACGGTGCATTGAGGCGCCGTCACCGGGCAATCGGAGTTCACGAGGCAGCCGGTGCAGGTGCCGGTGGCCGTGTTGCAAGCCTTGTTCGCGGCCGCGCACGCGGTCTGATTGCTCATCGAGCACTGACCGCAGGCGCCGCTCACCTGGCAGGCAGGCGTTGCTCCACTGCAGTCGGTGTCAGCCGCGCAGCCGACGCACGTCTTCGTCGCCGGGCTGCAGACTGGGGTCACACCGCCGCAGTTCGCGTTGGTCACGCAGGCCGCGCACGTCCCGGTGGCGGTGTCGCAGACGGGCTTTGCGCCCGTGCAGGCCGTCGCGTTGGTGGCGGAGCACTGCCCGCACGAGCCCGACGCCTCGCAGGCCGGCGTCGCGCCGCTGCAGTTCGCGTCCGTCGTGCAGCCGACGCAGACGTGGGTCGTCGTGTTGCACACCGGCGTCGCGCCGCTGCAGTTCGCGCCGGTCAGGCAGCCGACGCAGGTGTTCGTCGCCGTGTTGCACACCGGCGTCGCGCCGCTGCAGTTCGCGTTCGTGGTGCAGGCCACGCAGGTGCTCGTCGTGGTGTTGCAGGCCGGCGTGGCGCCCGTGCACTTGGTGGCGTTCGTCGACGAGCAGAGCCCGCACGCGCCGGAGGCCTCGCAGGCCGGCAGCGCCGCGGGACAGCTCGCGTCGTTCACGCAGGGGCCGCAGACGTGCGTCGTCGTGTTGCACACGGGAGCGTTGGTCCCGCAGTTCAAATTCGTCAGGCACACCACGCAGATCTTCGGCGACACCGCCGTGTCGCACACCGGCTTCGCGGCAGGGCACTGCGAGTTGGTGACGCATTGATCGACGATGATGTCCGTCGGTGGCTGACCCGCCGCGCCGCCGTTGCCGTCGGTCGGGGTCGTGGACGGCGGCGCGCCGAGCAGGCCCGACGCCGTGATGTTCGCCTGGTTCGAGATGGTCCCCGACACCGTGCCGTCGACCGTGACCCTGAACTTGATGACGCTGGTCGCGTTCACGGCCAAGTTCCCGCCCGTCGTCGCGTTGGCCCCGGTCCCGAGGCGCACCGTCAGCGTCTTGGTGGCCGCGGTGAAGTTGGCCTGGTCGTCGCCCGCCGCATCCGTCTTCGCGACGCCGTCGACGGTGGTGGAGCCCGCGAGGTACGTGACACCGGCAGGAACGACGTCCGTCATGACCACGTTGGTCGCCGTGTCGTTGCCGCTGTTGATGGCGTTCACCGTGTACTCGAGCACGTCACCCGGCACTACGGTTCCACCGTTGAGGTCGGCGACCGTCTTCGTCGACGAGTTGAAGTCCGGTCTGAAGGTCGAGATCGACGTGATGAACGCGCCCAGGTAGTACGTGTCCTGGTTCGTCGTCGCCTGGATGTCGACGGACGTCTGGCCCGCCGTGAGGCGCGAGGTGACGTTCACGACGTCCATGTCGACGCTGGACATGCTGCGGACGCCGCCAGTGAGCCGCGGCAGGTCGCCCGCGACCGAGACGGCCGTACCCAGGAACGAGCGAGTGCTGTTGAAGAAGTTGTCGACGGGGTTCAGCGCATCGGTGAGCCGGTCGGCGTTGCCGAGAGGCGCCTTGCCGAAAAGGAGTGAGTCCCCGGTGTTCTGATCGTCACCCTCGTAGGTGATGACTCCGAGCTTCGCGTCGAAGCCGGCGTTCGGAACGAGGAAACCGGTGAGGGACACATTCGACGGCGTGCCGTTGGCGATGCTGTCGAGCCCGTCGAAGAGCGCGAGGTTGCGCGTCGGATCGGTCGCGAGCGTGTAGAACACGACGAGGTTCCAGGCCGCGAAGGTGACGTTCTCGTTCAGGTTGACGAAGTTCGTCGCGTCGACGCCGCTGACCCGGTACGCGCCCTCCCCTTGTGCCTTCACCAGCGTGGTGACGTTGGCGACGGACTGGTAGATCGTGTCGGTGCCGCTCGCCAGCGTGTAGACCTGATCGGCGGTGATGTTGCTGGTGAAGCCGCCGGGGCGATCGAGGGTCGCGGCGTTGTCGCCGGTGTTCCCGTTGCGCCTCGCCGCCCAGTAAAGGTAAGCGTGGGTGATCGTCGCGCCCGTCGGGATGGTCAGGACGGCCGTGCTCCGCGAGTTGGCCGTAGTGATCGTGATGTCCGCCGTCGCCGCACCCGCCGCGGGCGCTTCCGAACGCCAGAAGACGTCGGGCGCGTTGTCGCCGGTGAACAGGCCGCACAGGCCCACCGTGCCGACGACCGGCGCCGGCACCCCCGGCCCGCAATCCTGGCCGAGGGTGTTGCCGATCATCTTGAAGTCGCCATGCTGATCCACCTGCACGCGCAGGGTCTGGGCGGCGTGTGCATCCTGTACGGCGAACGCGCCGAGCCAGGCTCCGAGGACTCCCAAACGAACGAGCGACTTTTTCACGCGGATCATTCCTTCCCCGCCGAGTCTGCCGGTTTGCCGTCAATCTCCATGATGTGGAACTCCACGCGGCGGTTGGCTTGCCTGCCTTCGTCGGTGTCGTTCGAATCGATGGGCCGCTCCATGCCGTAGCCCTGCGACGTGAGGCGGAGCGTCGAGATGCCGCGCTTCACCAGCCACTTTGCGACGCTCGCGGCGCGACGCTGGCTGAGCTTCTTGTTGTACGGCGCGGAGCCACGGTTGTCGGTGTGTCCCTCGATGCCAATCTTCGTGATCTCGGGATGGTCTTCCAGGACCTTCGAGACCTCGGAGAGGATCTGATCGCTCTCCGGCAGGATGCGATCGCTGTTCGTCGCGAACTTCACCTGCTCGATGATCCGGATCTGTCCCTTCTCGATGCGCGCAGCAGGGCAGCCGTTCTTCTTCGGATCATCGTTCCGCGGCCCGGGCGTGTCGGGGCAGGCATCCTCGGGGTCGATGATGCCGTCGCCGTCGGTGTCCTTGGGCGGCGGGCAGCCGTTCTTCTTCGGGTCGTCGTTCTTCACGCCCTTCTCGTCCGGGCAGGCGTCGTCGGCGTCCAGGATGCCGTCGCCGTCCTTGTCCGGCGGGCAGCCGTTCTTGTCGGGGTCGTCGTTCGCCACGCCCTTCACGTCCGGGCACGCGTCCTCGGGGTCGATGATGCCGTCGCCGTCGGTGTCCTTCGGTCGCGGGCAGCCGTTCTTCTTCGGATCGTCGCTCGGCACGCCCTTCTCGTCGGGGCAAGCGTCGTCGCGATCGAGGATGCCGTCGCCGTCGCGGTCGCTCGGCTTCGGCGGGGGCGCCTTCGGCTCCTCGTAAGGAGCGAACCATTCGAACGACGCGAGCGCGCGGATCTCCGGCGTGCCGAAGCCGCGCGAGAGGCCCGGACCAACGCCGCCACCGATGCGCCACGAGTCGCCGATGGTGTAGTGAACCCCGGCGACGAGCTCGGTCGGCGCCGTCCGCTTCTTGAAAGGGTCCGAGAGCGTCGAGGCGCCGAACACCTCGGGACCGATGAGCAGCCGCTTGTCGGCCACCCTGAGCCCGACGGCGGCCGACCACGCGAACTCCGAACCGAATGCCGTCCCCACGAACTGCTCGCTCTGCGCGCGGTACGTCACGCCCGCCTTGGCGGCGTAGGCGAGGATCGACGCGTCGCCCGCGAACATCAGCCGTGGCTCGACGCGCACCTTGCCGTCGCTCGTGAAATCACGCTGACGGCCGGTGGGCGCGAACACCTGCACGCCGAGCGCGAGCGACGCCGGCGATTGATACGTGCCGAAGAGACGGAGGTCGGCGGAAACCCGGAGATCACCCACCGCTTGCGCCGCGGAGCTCTGGAACGTGAGATCGCCGCCGAAGTTGCCGCTCGTGCCCTTCTGGTAGAGCAGCACCGGCAGATCGAAGCCGAGTCGCAGACGCTCCCACAGGACCAGGCTCGCACCGACATGCCCGAACAGCTGGTGCCGGATGACCGACGCGAGCTCGTTGCCGTTCGCGTCGTACGCGACGAGCGGCTTGTACGAGTAGTCGCCGACGATCCCGATCGCCGGCCGCACCTGACCGCGAAAATCCAGCGATTCGAGGACGAACCAGTCGCTGCCGCGTTCGGACGGGTTGAACCGATCGAGCGCGAACCCTTTCTGCGAGGTCTGCGCAGCGGCCGTACTGGGTCTGAGTACGCCGACTGCTAGTGCAGCGAGGGTGACAACGCAGGAGGCACAGCGCGCAAGGCGGCAAGTATAGAAGGCCAAGCCTTGGATTCTCTTTGCCTTTGCAAGGAAGGTCAACGACCTCGCGAGTGCTCAGGTGCCTTTTTGGAGGCATTTGTGGGTGTCACACTGGATGTTTCATGGCTCGAGCGGCGGGCCGCCTTAACTTGATAAGCAACCACGCCGTAAACCCCGTCGAGTGTCACGCGTCGTTCCCACGGCCGTAGATGAGATGGAGACGCTGCCCCCTCGGCCGATCGCCGAAGCGCAGGCAGCTCCTGCGATCGCGGCGCCGGCCGACGGCGCTGCCGCTCACGACGAGCTCGATGACGAATCGGAGGATCGCCCGACGTGGCGACCGCACCCGGCGCTGCCTCCCCGCTTCAAGCCCACGTTCAGCGGCACGTTCGAAGC
>CAYUAW010000144.1:5151-7978 GCA_964442485.1 uncultured Polyangiaceae bacterium | reverse complement strand
GCCAAGCTGCTATACGGCTCGTCCCTTGCCGACCGCGCGCCGAAATCACCGGCCAAAATGACCGAGTCCACTCTCGCGAGCGAGCTCGAACCCGCCCTCGCGACCGCGTTTGCACGAAAGGGTTACGAAGAGCTGACGCCCGTGCAGGCCAAGGTTCTCGACCCGGCGCTCGCGGGACGCGACCTCCGCATCACGTCGCAGACGGGCTCGGGCAAGACCATCGCCATCGGGCTTGCCATCCGGGCCGACGTCGCCGAGCCACTGCCCGCGAAGAAGGGCGTAGCGCGACCGCGAGCGCTCGTGGTCGCGCCGACGCGTGAGCTCGCGCGACAGGTCGAGGAAGAGCTCACCTGGCTCTACGAGGACCTCGGCGCGCGCGTCGCCTCCACCACGGGCGGCGCGAGCTATCGCGAGGAACACCGCGCGCTCGGTGCGGGGCCGGCGGTGGTCGTGGGCACCCCGGGGCGGCTACTCGACCACCTGAACAAGAAGAGCATCGACACGAGCGGCGTCGCCACCATCGTGCTCGACGAGGCAGACCGCATGCTGGATCTCGGGTTCCGCGAGGAGCTCGAGGCGATCCTCGCGACCCTGCCCGAGGAGCATCGCACGCACCTCGTCTCGGCCACGTTCCCCGCGGACGTGCGCGCGCTCGCCGATCGCGTCCAGCATCGCGCCGCCCACGTCGAGGGTACGAGGCTCGGCTCCGCCAACACCGACATCGATCACGTGATTCATCTGATTCATCCGCGCGAAAAGCTCGCCGCGCTGGTGAATCTGCTGCTGTCGAAGCCGGAGGCGCAGACGCTGGTCTTCGCGCGCACCCGCGCGGACGTCGCCGACATCGCCGACGAGCTCGACCGCGCCGGCTTTCGCGTCGGCGCGCTGTCGGGCGAGCTCGACCAGGCCGCCCGCAACCGCGCCCTCGGTGCCTTCAAGCGCGGCGACCTGCAGGCGCTCGTGGCAACCGATGTTGCCGCACGAGGTATCGACGTCCAGGACATCGCGCGCGTCGTGCACCTGGACGTCCCCACGAACGCCGACTCCTACACCCACCGCAGCGGCCGTACGGGGCGCGCCGGCCGACGTGGGACGAGCGCGCTGCTCGTGCCACCGGCGGGGCTACGCCAGGCGATCCGGGTACTCGAGCGCGCTCGCGTCGCGCACAAGATCGCGCCCATTCCGACCGCGGACGAGATCCGGCGTGCCGCCGACGATCGCCTCTTCGAGGAACTGACGGTCGCCGACGGCGACGTGACTGCCCCGGAGAACGCGCGCGTGCGCGCGCTCGCCGAACGGCTCGTGGAGGCCGGTGACGTGACCCGGACCGTCGAGCGGCTGCTCCTCCGGACCCGCGGCCCCGAGCGCGCGGACCCGCGGACGCTGACCGACGTGACGCCGCGCGAAGGCAGGCCCGGCGAGCGGCGGCCGAACGAGCGGCGCATGCCCGAGGACAGGCCCGAGCGCGGCCCGCGTCAGCGCGGCGCTCGCCCGGACGCGGAAGAAGGCTGGGTGCGCTTCCGCGTGACCTGGGGTCACATGCAGGGCGCCGACTCCCGGCGCTTGCTGGCCATGGTCTGCCGTCGCGGCGGCATCGAAGGCAAGGCAGTCGGCGCGATCTGGGTCGAGAAGGCATTCTCCATCGTGAGCATCGCCAACGACGTGGCCGCGGACTTCGCCGCGAAGGCGGGGAAGCCCGATCCGCGCGACCCGCGGGTGCGGATCGAGCCGTACCGAGAGGCTGCCGCGGGCGGTCCTCCGCCGCGGGGCGGGCATGGCACGAGCCGACCGGGGGGCCCGCGACGCGAGCCTCCACACACCGCTTCACGAGAGCACGCGACACGCGGGCGGGATCACGTCGGCCCGCGAGAGCCGGCGCGCACCCGCGCGCCGGGGAAGTTCAAAGCGACTCGAGATAAGCGATGAGATCGGAGACGTCCGTCTCCGCGAGCTGAGAGGTGTGCCCGTGGCGATCGCCGCCGCCGCACCCGGGGTCGAAGCGATCGCGCAGCGTGACGGCGCACCCGTTGTGCAGGAACGGCGCCCGGTAGCCGACACCGTGAAGCGACGGGATCTGCAGCGAGTGTCCCGGATCGGTGGTCCCGACGAACACCGTCTGATTGTTCGTCAGCCGGGGACCCGCGTGACACCCCGTGCAACCGAGGTCGGGCGATTCGAACAGGGCGCGCCCACGGGTGGCAGCGGCATCACTCGCAGGGATGATGGGCGCGGGCGGCGTGAGCGAGAAGAGCCATTGCTGGAGCGCGCCCTTGCGCGAATCGCTCTCGGGCACCCCGCCCATGCGATGGACCATCACCTCGTCGACGAGCACGCCGAACGTCGACATGTCCCCGTCCCAGTGGAATGGTTCGGTGCCCTTCAGCCCGACGTGCACGGCCTGCGTCCGGCGGTCCCCGGTTGGATCGAAGTGCCACACGCGGCCGTCCTCCCCGCCCTCCGCGTGACACGACGCGCAGGCGAGCCCGCCGCCGGCGTCACGGTGGAAGAGCTCGTGCCCGGTATCGAGCATGCTGTCACCCCCGAGCTGCACGAGACGCATGCCGCTGTCACTCGGATTGGTGAAGAGCGACAGCGTGGCCGGCTCGCGCGTCTGCACGGCGAACCACGTGGCCGAGCTCTGCGCCGCCGGCGTGACCCCCGGGTTGAACGCAACGGCGGTGACCTGGCCGCCGATCTGGAAGCCGGACCCGGAAGTGGTGCACGACGACGGGTCACCCGCGGAGCCGACGCTGGCGCGCGGGAGCAGCGTCGCTCCCTGCGAGGCGCTGAATACCGGCGAAAGGTTCAGCTCTCCCGAGGGGCCCGC
>CAYUAW010000144.1:1864-5051 GCA_964442485.1 uncultured Polyangiaceae bacterium | reverse complement strand
GAAGGCTGTGACGGTTTGGGCGCGAGCTTGATGGTGGAGGCGAGGCCGTACTGATGCAGCATCAGCACAGAGCCATCGGGTGCACCCACCGTTCGCCACGCCACCGCCGGCTCGAGAGGCTCGGTGCTCGGCCCGAAGGGATTCAGGCCCGTACCGTCCGATGCGCGCTCGATGGGGGCGAGCTTCGTTCGACCACTCAAGTTGCCGTTCTTGTCGATCGCGAGCAGATCGCCCGACTTGAATCGACTCACGAACAGACCACCTGACGGCCGGACGACGACGTCTCGCAGATCGACGTCGAGCTTCACGCGGCGCACCGCGTCTCCACCCGCAGCGGGGAGCGAGACCAGCTCGCCGCCAGCGCAGGCCACGTGCAGCAGATCCGTGGAAGCCTCCCACGCGACACCACGCGGCGCACCGCACACGTCACGTCGCGACGTGATGGTGTTGCTCGCCAGATCGATCGTCACGAGGGCTCCTCCGCGACGGAGCGCCACGTGGACGCGGTGGTTGCCGTCCTCCGCAACGCGGCCGGGCTCGTCGCCCATCGTCAGGGGAATCGTGGCCACGACCGAGGCCGTGTCGAGCCGGACGATGGAGACGCGATCCCGATCGGGGTCCGCCGCAATCGCCGTCAGGCCGTCGCGCGTGATCAGCAACGTGCCCCCGGTGATCGGCGGCGGCGTACGGAGTGCCGTCAGCACCGGTCTATCGTCGGGGACGCCCGCGGGCGCGTCGGTCGGCCCCGTCCCGCCGAAGACCGTGCCCGACGGATGCCCGGAACCGGGCTTGCCGAACTCCTCGCTGATGCTGCCGCACGCCATCAAGCCGATCGCGAACAAGGGCAACCCACTGCGCATGGTCATTGTCGGAACTCCTCCCGAACCCAGCCGAACCCGGACCACAGACTACACGCGAATCGCCCTCCGCGCACGGCGCGGCATCGGCGCCGCTCCGAGGCGCGGAATTGTGGTCGCCTATTCAACCATTAGCTCGTCCTTCCGGACCCGCCACACGCGCCGGAGGAGCGCCGCCGCTCCCAGCAGCACCCAGAGCACCTCGCGGAAAGCGCGCTGCCCCTCGGGGTGCACGCTGCAGCCGGAAGACCCGGCCACGGGCGGCGACGGATGCGTACACACACCGAGCTCGCTCGAGCAGACGTAGCCGTCGGGGCACATCGCATCCGATGAACATCGGGAGGCGCACGTCCCGGGCGGCTTGCCAGTGGGCGAGTAGCACGCGAGCCCTTGTGGACATTGGCCAGTGCAGGGCGTGCCGAAGCTGCTCGTCCCGGTGGTCCAGCCCGGTGCGTCGTAGCCGCCCGCCTGGGCGGCATCGAGCCCGGCCTGGACGATCAGATCCCGGAACGCAGCGACGTCGCTGTAGATGGCCGTCACACACCCGGTGCCCGCGCGCGACGCCACACCGAAGACCTTGCCGTCGCCATCGAGCGCGGGACCGCCCGAATCACCCGGGCAGAGCGCAGCGTCGACGCTGAGCCATTCTCCGGGGCGCAGGATGTCCATCTGCGTCGAGCAGTCGCCTCCGACGCAACGGACCTTCCTGTCCTCGAGCCGCATGCGCGTGCCGTCGCCGGACTGGGTCGCCGCATTCGTGTATCCGAAGCCCTCCGCCGCGAAGGACTCGCCGACTGCGGCCGCAACGTCGATGCGCGGAACGACCGGCGTCGCGAGCGAAGCAGGAATACCCTCGCCCTCGAGGACGAGCAGCGCGACGTCGTGCCCGCACACGTCGTTCGAGGCGTCCGGCGCGCGGAGCTCTGCCCCGCGGAAGAATGTGGGCGCACCCCGGGTCGTCGGTCGCACAGTGTCGGGTGAAGCCAGAAAGTAGCGGGCCGGCGCGACGCTCGCGAACCGAGCGACGCTGCACTCGAACTGGTCTTCGGGGGTCGACTGCGGCGCGATGCAATGGCGCGCGGTGAGCACGAGGTTCGGGGCGAGGAGCGTTCCACTGCAGTTTCCGCCGAAGACGCCGGGGGCGTCCAGGGCGAGCCCGACGACCCCCTTGTTCGCGTCGTCGACCACGCCGCCGACCAGTGGCGCCTGCAACGACTCGACGACCCTGCTCGACGTGGCCGACGGCGCGCTGCACGCGACCACGGCAATCAGCACCGCGGACGCCACTGCGCACCCTGCCGAATGCATCGCCCACGTAACATGCCACGTCCTCCCGTGCCGCGGCACGCTACATTGAGCCGAGTCCGGTCATGCGCGTCCCCCGCTCCCAGCGCCCCGGTTCCGAGACGAAGGACCTCGACGCGCTCCTCCGCGAAGCGTCTGCTCGCCGCGAGGGCGTCCGCGCCGTCACCAGCGCCTACCGGCTCGTGGACGACGCTGCGGACGGCTTCCCGGGCGTGACGGTCGATTGCTACGGGCAATGGGCCGTGTTGTCCGTGTATGACGAGCTCGCTTCGGCCGGGGTCGCGGCGCTCGCGAACGCGCTCGTTCCCACGCACGCGCGTGGTGTGCACGTGAAGCATCACGCTCGCGGCGACCTGCGTCACAAAGAACGCGATGACCTCGCACCACGGTCACCCATCGGGGGCGAAAGCGCCCCCGATGAGGTGATCGTCGACGAGAACGGAATGCACTTCGCGGTGTCGCTCCACGACGGGCTCTCGACAGGGCTCTTCACGGACCAGAGAGACAACCGACGTGCCCTCCGCGGCCGCGCGCAGGGAGTACGTTTGCTCAACCTCTTCGCTTACACGTGCTCGTTCACGGTGGCCGCTGCGCTCGGCGGCGCAGCCGAGACGGTCAGCGTCGATCTGTCGAATCGTGCCCTCGAGCGCGGGCGCGAGAACCTCGCGCGCAACGGCGTGCCGCCGGCGGGGCACCGTTTCATCCGCGACGACGCGCTCGCTTTCCTCGGGCGCGCCGCGCGGCGCGGTGACCGCTTCGGCGTCGTGGTGCTCGATCCACCGAGCTTCGGCACGCGCGGACGGCGGACGTTCTCCGTCGAGCGCGACTATGGCGAGCTCGCGAGGCTCTCGATGGCGCTGCTCTCGCCCGGCGGACGGCTCCTTGCCGTCACGAATCATCGCAAGACGAGCGTGGCGCGATTGCAGGCGCTGCTCGCCGATGCGGCGCGGTACACCAGCAGTGACGTAGCGACCGTCGAGGTGACGGAACCACCTGCCGATCATCGTCATCGCCCCGAGGGCGAA
>CAYUAW010000144.1:0-1764 GCA_964442485.1 uncultured Polyangiaceae bacterium | reverse complement strand
GTACGGTCGTGTAATAATCGGTACAGAACGTTTCGGGCCCGGGTTGCAGCGCTGATTGGGAGATTGAGAATGGTCGGATCAGGTGCTTTCCGGGGGGCAACTGCGTCTCTGTCGTGGTTCGTTGCGCTGAGTTTCGCCGGCTTGCTGGGCCTGGCGTGCTCGCCCACCTCCTCGAACGGGGCAAGCACCGCTCCGATCACGTGTGCGCCCGGTCAGACGATGCAGTGCTCGTGCGGGACCACCACCGGCACGATGAGCTGCATGCCGACCGGGTTCATGGGCGGATGCAGCTGCGGAACGGGTGGTTCGTCCGCCGTTGTGCCTCCGGTCGGCGGGGCCGTGGGAGCCGGCGGCGCCACCAGTACGCCGCCTGCCTCGGGACAGCTGCCGTGCGACGTGTCCTCGATCATCTCGTCACACTGCTTGCTCTGTCACACGAACCCTCCGCAGTTCACGGCACCGATGCCGCTGCTCACGTGGGCGAACTTCCACGCGCAGGGCGTTCGCACCCAGGATCAGCTCGTCTATCAGCTGGTCGGAGTCCGCATCCAGAGCACGGGAGCGCCGATGCCGCCCGCGCCGAATCCGAAGCTCTCCGACACCGAGAAGGCGACGCTCCTCAGCTGGATCAACGCAGGCGCGCCTCCGGCTGCCAGCGGCGGCTGCGATCTCGCGCCTCCCGGCGGCGCCGGCGCGGGCGGAACGTCGGGGACCGCGGGCTCCACGGGGATCGGCGGCACGCCCACGGGAGGCGGCGGCGTATCGTCTGGCGGTGGCGCAGCTGGCGCGGCCGGGAGCGGGCAGTACGTCGATTCCACCGGCGGCCCTGCGGACTGCACGGACTACTACGAGTTCACCGCCCACAACCAGACGGGGGTGGACGACAAGACGCCGTACCAGGTGCCCTCGAACACCAACAACGACGGTAACCAGTACACGTGCTTCTACTTCGATCCGCCGTACAAGCCGGACTCGCAGGGCCTCTGGTTCTACCCCATCCTGAAGAACACCGCGGTCCTGCATCACTGGCTCCTCTACGCGACGGACGCCAAGACGCACGACTCGGGCACGTTGGCTCCCTGCCAGGCAGTCGAGCCCGGCGCTTACCTGATCGCCGGCTGGGCTCCGGGCGCTTCCCCGTCACAGCTCCCGGCCGACGTGGGTCTCTCGTTGCCGACGGGCCCGAACGCAGGGCTCATCCTCGAGATGCATCACTTCAACCCGAACCCGAGCACGCCCCAGACCGACACCAGCGGCGTGAAGTTCTGCACGGCGCCGGCCAACACGCGGCCTCACACCGCGGGCGTGCACTTCACCGGGAGCGACGGCATTTGCCTGAACCCGAACTCCCAGCAAACGGTCAGCGGCGTCTGCAACCCACAGACGGACCAGGGCGACATCCACATCGTGAACGTGTGGCCCCACATGCACAAGCTCGGGACACGCATGCAGCTCACCATCACGCGCGCCGACGGCACCATGGAGACGCTCCACGATCAGCCGTTCGACTTCAACGCCCAGATCAGCTACCCGAAGGACGTCGTCATCCACCCCGGCGACTCGATGACGACGAACTGCTACTACAACAACAACACGTCGGCGAAGGTCCCATTCGGCGAGAACACGCAGGACGAGATGTGCTACGGCTTCGTCACGGCGTGGCCCGCCGGCGCGCTTGCCGTGGATCCGACCAAGATCAACATCGTCCAGCTCCTCGGCTCGGGCATCCAGCAGCAGCGCCGCTGCATGGATCTCACGTCGATC
>CAYUAW010000143.1:10016-16415 GCA_964442485.1 uncultured Polyangiaceae bacterium | reverse complement strand
CACGCCGCCTCCCGTGCCGCCGAAACCACCGGTGCCACCGTCGAAGCCGCCCCCACCGAAGCAGAATGTCGTATCGAGGTTGCACGACACGTTGCAGAAGAGAGTGCCCAGGGGCGCCGAGCCCATCGTCGCACTCGCGCAAGTCTGCCCGCGGAGGTCTGCGCCGTCGCAGCTTTCGCCGGCCTCTGCAATACCGTTGCCGCACGTCGCGCCGCCGTTCGTCTCGTGGATGCCGATCCCGATGATCAGACGCCCGGGCGGCCCGAACGAGACGCGGCTACCGTCGACCAGGAAGTCGAACCTGACGAACGTCTCCTGGTCCGACTGGATATTGAAGAACTGGAAGGTCGGGCTCTGAAGAGTGGCGGGAACCGCCGCGGAGGTGCCGAGCAGGTTGTCGACCTGCTCCACGAACCACCCGTCGAAGAGCTGGATGTCGTAGGACGAGGGCGCAAGGAACCGTTCGATCACCGGCGCGGTGGGATCGTCCTCGCTGTTCAGCACGATCGAGCCCGGGAAGTTCGTCACGCTGCCGCCGGCGCCGAAGAAGCCGCCGAAACTGATGCCGCCCGATCCCGTGAAGACCCCGCCGCTCTCGGGGAACCCACCGCTGCCGTTGAAGAGGCCGCCCGACCCGGGACCGGCCTCGCCAGGAAGGACGCCGCCATCGGCGGGCAATCCGGTGCTGCCCCCAGCCGCGACCACCACTCCACCGTCCACGACGCTGCTCACGCCCTCGAGCGGGCTCGGCGTGGCACCGAAGAAGAACTCCGGGCTCACCAGGAACGTGGCGTTGCGCAAACGATACACCTTGCCCGAATCGGACGTGGCCTGGAGTTCCATCGTCAGCGTGCCGTTCTTCTGAGCCACGGGCGCCGACACCTTCTTCACGGGGTCGGCGGACGAGCATCCGGAGATGCCGCCGAGCGCGTACTGGAATGCGATTCCCACGGCCAAACAGGAGATCAATCTCTTCATCGTTCCCTCCACACCCTTCTTCCCACTCTCGGAAAATGAAACCTCGTTCGCGGACGTCCCTCGCAAGGGTGGCCTTCTACCTGTGCCACCCTGTGCCTCTCACCAGCGTGAACCCCGATCCAAGCAATTTGTTTGCCAGCGCGCGGTGCGTGTCTGCTCGCCGGCAGCTTCGAGCGAAGCTCTCTTCAGTGCACTCACTTGATTCGAACGGCTCACATCCGTTCGAATTTTTTTCGTCACGGCCCCGACTTCGCTCCGACCCGCTTCCACGAACCGTGCCCCTGCCACGGAATCGTCATCGATTCGAAGCGAACGACGTCGCCCTGAAAGTCGCCCCAGCTCTCGTACGCGACACCGGTGTCGTCGAAAAGCGTCAGCTTGAAGCGATCCATCGAGGCGTCGTCGATGCGGTACGTCCGCGTCGCCTGAACGCCGAGGCCCGTCGCGACGAGCCGACCCCCGTCGAGCTGCGCCGTGAGGCGGCCAACCTGCATGGAAAGCAGCTGCGCGAGCATGGGCTCGAGCGGCACCTCCGGCTGGAAGTCGACGAGGAGCCACGTCCCCTGGAGCCGCTGGTTCGTTGCTGCGATCGCGCGCGCCGGATCGTCGGCGCCGTTGCGACTGCCGGCACACGCGGCAGAGTGAAGTGCCGCGACGACCGCGAGTGCGAGGCACGCGAACCGAGCGGGAACCAGACCCACGGGCCGGGCGAGCGACGACATGGTCAGCATCCTACCTCACGACGTCCGGAGGCCCTCGTGTGACCAACGGCCTTGTCGTTGGTCACGGTCGCATTCGGCGTGGCCGAGGCCCGGCGCGAGCCCAAGCCGTTTGCGTCGAGCTGTCCAGCGAGCCGAACCCCCTGCATAGCCCGCTCTACACTGAGCACCGAAGCAGTCCGGCCTTCATGAAGCGGCAATGGGCAGACGTCGCTTGCGGGACGGCCTCACGACGACGTCGAGTGGTCCGTCGGGGAGCGGTAGCACCTGGTGCTTCGCGTAGACGGGGTGCTTGCCGTTCTCCTTGAACCACTCCGCGACGGTC
Source organism: uncultured Polyangiaceae bacterium (assembly GCA_964442485.1). GTDB lineage: Bacteria > Myxococcota_A > Polyangia > Polyangiales > Polyangiaceae > DASZVB01. Next base: position 14,393 of record CAYUAW010000143.1, on the reverse strand, counting down.
GCCGTCATGCGCATCTTCTCGATGATCTGACGCCAGCCGACTCCGGTGTTGTACGCGCAAAACGAGATCTCACCCTGCTGCGTGCCGTACGGGATGATGCACATCTCCGTCCGGCGGAAGTCGTAGTTGAACAGGTCCTGGAACCACATGCCAGCGACGAAGAGGAAGCGCCACTCGAAGTCCTTCGAGTCGCCCTCCGTCTGGCCGATGCTCTTGCTGTTCGCGCCGGTCTGGCTCAGCACCTGGCGGAGCAGCTCTCGAAACCCGTAACCTGCAGGGGCGGCCTCCGGCCGGTAATTGCGGAGCAGCGCGAGCGCGACGCGCGCAAGGGTCGTCACGCGACCATGTCCCGCGTCTGCGACGGCCTGGATGTCGCAGAGCAGCTGCTCCACGTTCACGAACGACGACACGGGGACCATCTGCTTCGTCTTCTTGTGGACGAGCAGTACCGTCCCGATCCCGCAGTTCGGATGGCACCCGCAGTTGAGCGAGCCGAACTTCTCCGACGGATCGAGCAGCAGATCGACGACGTCGCTGAATGGGTTCATCGCGCTCAGCGGGAACCAGTCGCGGAGAGGCTCCGTGACGCCGAGCTGCGTCTTCATATCGTGGGCGAGGTGGCTCAGCGTGTAGCGCTCACGCGCACGACGGTCGTCGGTCACGTCCTCGTCACGCCCCGTGAAGCTGACGGGCTGGAAGGAGACGACGGTGACCTTGTCCGCGTTGTCTATCGCGAACTCGACGATGGGGCCGACCTGGTCGTTGTTGACGCCGTTCACCACCGTCACCACGAGGACGACGTCGATACCCGCGGCATGCAGGTTGTCGATCGCGCGCAGCTTGACGTCGAAGAGGTTCCCGACCTTGCGATGGTGATGGGCCTCGTTGCTGACACCGTCGAACTGCAGGTAGACGAGCCGGAGCCCCGCGGTCTTCGCTGCAACGCAGAACTCGGGCTCCTGGGCGAAGCGGATGCCGTTCGACGCGCACTGGACGCAGAAATAGCCGACCTCGCGCGCGTAGCTCGTCGCCTGCAGGAAGAACGGACTCAGGGTGGGTTCGCCGCCGGAGAACTGCACGCTGAGCTGACGCCTCGGCTTGATCGTGATGCTGTCGTCCAGGATCTTGGCGATGTCCGGCCAGGTGAGCTCGTGCACGTAGCCGACCTGATTTGCGTCCATGAAGCACGGGTCGCACATCATGTTGCAGCGGTTCGTGAGGTCGACGGTGAGCACCGAGCCCCTGCCGTACTTTATGGAAGAGGCGCCGTGGTTGCGCAGGGCGGTCTTCGGTGCCTCGAAATCCCTTCCGGGAAACAGCCGCTCGATACGACCGAGAAAGGCTTCGTCGATCGAGAGGACGTCCTCGTACTTGCCGTGCTTCGGACACTCCTTGACCATGACGATCTTGCCTTCGCGCTCGACGATGTCCGCCGGGATCTGGCCAGGGCTGTGGTCGATCAACGACGCCACGTCGGCGTGCCCGGAGAGGATCGCCGTGCGAGCGTCCTTCACGCATGCGGGGCACAGTGAATCGGTGCGACGCGGCCAGCCGAGCGTCGGAAAGGATCGCTTCTTTCCGCCGAGCGGTGACGGCGCCCAGTCGCGCGGCCTCTCCTGACGGCGAAGTGACGTGGTCCAGCGCTCGAGCCTGGGCCAGAGGGCGGCAGCGCTCCGCACCAGAAGCGATTCGGCTTGAACGGCGAGCCCTCGTCGAGCTGTGTCGTGCTGCATGGCCGCAGCATAGCTGCGCGCGTGTTTCTGGTGCGCGTGAAAATTGGAAGTCTCAGGGGATCGGTGTGGCGAAAAGGCGCGTCTCGCCTTGCGCGAGCGCTTCTCGCGCGGCAATCCTGGGAGATCTGGCGGCACTCATGCAGTGCGCGGCGCCGGGTCAGGAGCCATTGGGATGACGTCGTTCGCAAAGATCGCTCTCTCGCACGCTGCCCTCGGCGGTTCGATGGTCGTGCTCGTCGCTTGCACCTCATCGTCGCAGCAAGGTTCGGACGTCTTCGGTGACAACGGCGCCGGCGGTGGGACCTCCGGCGCGGCCGCGAGCACTGGCGGCGCGCTTCCGGCCGCGGGCGGCGGCGCGGGTCTCGGGGGCGCGATGAGCGGCACGGGCGGCACCGCGGTCGGCGGCGCGCCGGTCGGTTCCGGAGGCGTGTCGCAAGGGGCGGGCGGAGGGTCCCAGCAGGCGGGCGGAGCCTCGTCGGCGACTGGCGGACGAAGTGGACAGGGCGGGGCCGCTGGTTTCGGCGGAAGCGGCGGCGCGGCTTCGGGGTCCGGCGGGGCCAGTGGTTCGACCGGTACGGGGGGCGCGGCAGGCGCATGCACACCGAACACCGCGTGCATGCCGTCCGCACCCGCCACCGGGGACATCTACGCCGACTGCGTGGCACGAGTGAATCAGTTCCGGGCGTGCGTCTGTCTCCCTCCTCTGCAGCGCTGGATGGACGGCGAAGCCTGCGCGAACCAGGACGCCAGCTACGACGCTCAGAACCAGAGCATGGGCGCGCACGCCGCCTTCAAGGCGAAGATCTGTGCGGCAGGCAACGCTCAGGACGAATGCCCCGGCTGGCGCTCGAACGATCAGGTGGTCTCGGGCTGCCTGCAGCAGATGTTCAACGAGGGTCCGCCTCCCAGCAACCCATGCAGCGGTACCTGCTACGAGCAGCACGGGCACTACATCAACATGACGAACACGCGCTACACGATGGTCGCGTGTGGCTACTACACCGGATCGGACGGGAAGGTCTGGGCGGTGCAGAACTTCAAGTGACGGCGGCGGTTCGCGCTCGAGCGGGACGTCGCGCGACGGGCTCCCGCTCCGGGTGAGAGCCCGGGATCGCTCAGGGGGTGATGACCCGATGAACGACGATCGGCGAACCGAGCATGCCGCTGCTCGATGGCGAGTCGGTCACGACGAACACGGTCGTATCGTCCGGGCTCGCGCTCGTGGTGAAGTGGCAGGTGACAGCCGGCGCGCGGAACGGAGAGAGTACGTTCACGCCGATCGCGTCGGCGGGGCCCCGGTTGTAGATCTGGTCCCCCGTGACGATCTGCTGGCCGGTCACCGGGAAGATCCCTGCGTTCGTCACGAAATCCGCCATCTCGCCACGACCGGTATCGCCGGCCAGCACCACCACCACGCCGCCGGCGTGCACGAATGCGTCGACCGCGTCTGCAATGGAAGCGCCCGCCGCCGCGAGGCGTCCTGCTGGCGCCCCGGGTTCGTCGTACACGAGCAGGACGTCGAAGTTCGTGACGCTGAGACGGTTGGCGACGTCGAGGCTGGTCGCCGCGCTCGTGAGCGTGAAGGCGCGGCCGCGATTCTGTGAAGCGGTCGTCAGCGTTGCGCCGACGGCGTTGACCACGGAAGCCGTCGCATACTCTCCGTACGTGAGCACCCGCACGGTGCCCTTCGCTCCGAGGAACACGGCGTTCTCGAGCAGCTGCTCGGGGGCGCTTCCCGCGGCGGCGCGTGTGCGGAAATCCATGCAGAAGGCCACCTCGTGGCCGGCGGTGGCGCCCACGCACTGGCCACCCTGGCAGATCCCGGATGCGCAGCGCCGCCCGCAACCACCGCAGTTGTTCTCGTCGGTGTCGGTGTTCACGCACTGCTCGCCGCAGGGGACGAGCGGCGGGGTGCACAGGGGCGTGCAGAAGTAGCCGTCGGTACCGAGCGAGCACAGCGGGGCATCGGCTGGACATCGCTGGTCGCACGCACCGCAGCTCTGTGCGGTGTTGAACGGCGGGACGCAGTCCGGGCCGGCGTCTGCGCCGCCAGTGCTCACAGCGCCGCTGCTGCCGGCCGTACCGCTGCTGCCGGCCGTACCCCCTTTGCCGGCGGAGCCGCCGCTTCCCATCGAGCCGGCTCGGCCACCTCCGCCGCTTGCTCCGGCCGTACCGCCGCTCGCGCGATCGCCGAGCGAGCCGCCTTCGAGAGAGCCGTCCGGGAGCGAGCCGCCTTCGCTCGAGGCGTCCGTCGTGCCGGCGCCGCCGGCGCCCCCGTTCGCGCGACCGGCGCCGCCATCCATCGCGCCGCCTCCGGAACTACCACCGGTCGCGCCGGTTCCGGCGCCGCCTCCCGCGCTCGCGTCGCTTCCGCCGCAGACACCCTGCACGCAAGCCACCCCGTCACCGCACGTATGAGCGCAGCGCCCGCAGTTGTCGACGTCCGAGAGAGGGTCCGTGCAGCGTCCGCTGCATGCGTTGAAGCCGGGCCGGCAGTCGCCGCCGACCACTCCAGCGCTGCAGGCTGCGGGAACGCCGCTCGAGAGGAGCAACAGGAAGGAGAGCGCGAAGAGACGAGCTCGGCGCATCAGGGCACCCTCTGGTCCGCAGGGGAGGGAACGGAGGCCGCTGGTGGGGGGGGCGG
>CAYUAW010000143.1:0-9916 GCA_964442485.1 uncultured Polyangiaceae bacterium | reverse complement strand
AGGGCACCCTCTGGTCCGCAGGGGAGGGAACGGAGGCCGCTGGTGGGGGGGGCGGGGGCGGGCTCGCCGTCGGCGGCGCTGCGCTCGAAGGAGGCGCAACGCTCGAAGGAGGCGGGCTCGTGGACGGCGCCGCGTCCGCAGGCGGCGGGTTCGCGGGCGGCGCCACGTCTGCGGGAGCGCCCGGGTTCGGCTGCCGCGTGATCTGGAACTCGACGCGGCGGTTCAGGAAGAGGGCGCGCTCGTTCGACTTGTCGACGAGGAGGTGCTCGGAGCCGAACCCGACCGCGTTCAGGCGACTGCGCTCCACCCCTTGCTTCACGAGGAACTCGAGCACGCTGTTTGCGCGGTCCTCGCTCAGCTTGCGGTTGTACTCCGCCGTGCCGCGCTGATCGGTGTGGCCTTGCACCTCGATGTGCACGTACTCCGGATGAGCCTTGATGAGCCGTGACAGGCGCTCGAGCAGCGGGAAGCTCACCTCGCGGATGCGTGCGTTGTTCTGCTCGAAGTTGACTCGATCGTCGAGCACGATCCTCTGACCGACGACGCGCACCTGGTCCTCGTCAGGGCAACCGTCCTCGTCGGCGTAGCCGTTCTGGGTCTCGGGCTCGTTGGGGCAGAGGTCTTCCTTGTCGGGGATCCCGTCCTTGTCGTTGTCGGGATCCGGGCAGCCGTCGGTGTCCTCGAATCCGTCGAAGTCTTCCGCGTCGTTCGGGCACCGGTCCTTCACGTCGGGGATTCCGTCCTTGTCGTTGTCGGGATCCGGGCAGCCGTCGGCGTCCTCGAATCCGTCCCGGTCCTCGGCGATGTCGGGGCAGTGATCGACCGAGTCGAGCACGCCGTCCTTGTCGTTGTCGGGATCGGGACAGCCGTCTCCGTCCTCGAATCCGTCCTTGTCTTCGGGCGCGTCGGGGCAAGCGTCGACCTCGTCGAGCAGGCCGTCGTGATCGCGATCCGAGGGAATGCGCGGTGCCGTGTCGTAGACGGCGTGCACGCCGAAAAGGAATATGTTCGCGTCGTCGGGACGCAGCTCGCTGTCGGGCTGGAAGACGTGAACGAGGCCCACGGTGGGCCCGATGCCCCAGCGGCCCATGTCGAGCAGGAAGTCGAAGCCCGCCTGCAGGTCGGCGGCGGCGCGGAAGAGACCTCCGGTCGTGGTCGCGCCGAAATGCCCCGACGCCCAGATCCCGGAGAGCTTCGACGGACGCGTCGGATCGTTCGTCGCGAAGGGATGAGCCACGACACCGAGCGCGCCGATCACCGCGTGCGCCCCGCCATGCGTCACGATGGTGGGGTCGCGCGGCGGATCACCGTTCGCGAGGAGCAACGTCGAAGCCTCGAGCTCCGCCCCGAGCTGCGGCAGCAGCGGCAGCTCGGCCGCGATGAGACCGTCGACACCGAAGGACAGCTCGTGCTCCTGGTACCCGCCGATGGCCTTGCCGACGTCGAGCGTCGCGTGAAGGCGCACGTGCTCGGCGTGCGCGTCGCGGCCGAGCGAACAGAGCGCTGCGACGGCGGCGATGCACGAAACCAGTCGGGGAGCGCTGTGCACGCGTCGGGAATTCTGGAGAGGAGGGGCCATCGACGAAGGAAGCACGCGCAGTGACGCACCGCGGGAAGAGACCACTTGCCAGGATCGTCCAGTTCTGGCCGCAAGTTAAGGGATGTTTAGGTGAAAGCGGCATTTTCGTGGCGCTTCGTGAAGCGAGCCCGGCCGCCGAGCCACGGCGCTCTGGAGCTACGCCGGTGACCGCCCGCGGTCGACCGAGCCGAGCGCCGGGTCTAGTATTTCCGCGTGAAACGAAGACTACTGAGTACCTTGCTCTTGTGCGGCATCGGTTCCGTGTCGGTCGCAGCCTGCGACGATGGTCGGTGGGGCTACTACGGGTACGGCTATGGGCCCAACCGCCCCTACATCTGCAGCCAGTACAGCTCGTGCGGCTCTTGCACCCCGACCCGGGGCTGCGGCTGGTGTTCGTTCAAAGGCGGCGGGGTCTGCGCGAGCGATCCGGACGAGTGCGGCGTGAATCAGTTCACCTGGACGTGGGATCCGAGCGGATGCGGCGCTGTCGACGGCACTTCGCAAGACGGCGGTGTCTCGACTGACGCCGGCTCGGCGCTGACCGACGCGGCGACGAAGCACGATGCGCGCACGCCACCGGCTGCGGATGCGGCGCCCGCAGATGCACGCGCCGATCGGTGAACACGCGGGCATAGGGCGCTCGCTCGCGTCCACGTGAAGGAAACGAGCAAGCGCGAGGCCGACCCCGCAAATCTCGCGGCCAGCGACCCGGCGGGGAGACACGAAGTGGTCTCCGTCGCGCCGGGTATCGTCTGATGCCGTCTGGATCTCGATAGAGGATATCCAATTCCGGGCGTGTCCGATTGTAGATTTTGGCGGCCCAAGGGCGGGATGGCCCCTCCCCGCGTCGAGAGCCCCGCAAACGCCCGTGTCAGCCGCCGTTTTGCACGGAGTTCGGCGAAGACAGCCAGCCCGAGACCATGCCGACGGTGCTGTAAATCTGCTGTTCACGCCGAGGGAGCACCTGCCGGCCGGCCGCGGGCGCCCCGACCGGGCTGAAGCGCCGAGGATCTCGGCGAAAGGCCGCAGGCGGGACGCCTACGAGGGCCGTGAAATCGTGGATCATGTGGGCCTGATCCCAGTACCCACAGGCGATCGCGAAGTCCGCCCAGCTCGAAGGCTCACGGGCCCCGAGCCGGGCTACGGCGGCCCGGAAGCGCGCTAGCCGGGCATACTGCTTGGGCGTGAGGCCGACCCACTCGTCGAATCGCTGCAGAAGGGCGCGATGCCCGTACCCGGCCCGATCGCAGAGCTCGCTGACCGCGACCTGCCCGCCGCGTCGCTCGATGATCTTCGAGACGGCGAGCGCGACGTGATCGTGCCGGTCGTGGGCATGGCTCTGCGCGACCAGCGCGCGCTGGAGTAGAGCGCGCCGCTCCCTGGTGGTCCGCGCGCTGAACATGCGATCGGCAAGCTCGTTGGCCGCTTTTCCCCACAGCTCCTCGAGGGGCAGCGTGCGGTCCCGGAGCTCGCGAGCGGGCACACCGATCAGCGCGAAGAGCGACCCGGGCGCGAGCTTGACGGCGACGAGCTCGCCGCTCTCGCTGCCCACGGAGAACCCCCGCGAATGCGGCCCCTCGCAGTACATGCCGCTCGTCAGCGGCCCACCCGGGCGCAACGACACGTCGCGCGCGAAGTAGATCGTCGCGCGCGCGGTCGGCACGCGCCGCACCTCCGCACCGTTGCGCCGGCGGTAAGAAGGGAACACGAAGCCGAACTCGGCGTACGGCCGGAGCTCGACGTTCGTGTCGAAGAAGGCTGCCACCGGGTGCGTCATTGAACTCGGCCCACCGTCAATCGACTCATGGAGAACCGAAATCCGCTATGTTCGCACTCGCTTGCGCCGAAAGACTGGTTCGGAGTGTCCCGCGTCACCGGGGCCGTTACTCACCGACGAGGCTCGCACATCGCGTGACCGCCTTCCACTGCGACTTTTCGCGAAGGTCGACTGGAAACGGCTCCGGGCCGCGGTCCACGTGAGTCGGTGAGCATTGGCGGGCAGCACGATGTCAACGCCTGGATTCTCTCGCGCATGCATTGCCCTCGCCGGCGCGCTCGCCGCATCCGGCTGCCATGAGGCCGCGAAGCGGACTCCCGAGCGAGCTTCTGCCAGCGCAGTGGCGTCGTTCGCGCTGCCCGTGCCGAGCGCCGCGCCCGGGGAGCCAGTCGCGAACGTCGACCGCGGGCGCGAGCTCTACGGCCGCATGTGCGCCGTCTGCCATGGAGCGCACGGCGAGGGTTACCGTGCGGACGCCGCGCCCGCGCTCGCGCAGCCGGATTTTCTCGCGTCGGTGAGCGACGAATTCCTCGACTTCGCCATCGCGATAGGGCGCGCGCGCACCCCCATGTCGGCGTGGCGGACCGATCAGGGAGGCCCGCTCTCTGCGGCGGACATCAAGTCGATCATCGCGTTCCTGCGCACCTGGGGAGGCCCGAAGGCGACGCTCGACGAGAGCAATGTTCACGGAGACATCCCGCGCGGCAAGGCGATCTTCGCCTCGAAGTGCGAGTCTTGCCACGGAAAGAACGCCAAGAGCGTTCACATCCTGAACCGTCAGTGGCTCACGTACGCGAAACCCGCGTTCACTCGCTACGCGATCGCGAAGGGACGCCCGCCGACCCCGATGGAGGGCTTCGCCGAGTCCCTCGGCAAGGACGGCGTCGAGGACGTCCTCGGCTACCTCCGGAGCCTGCCGGCTTGGCTCGTTCCCGGAGAGCTAGTCGGCTCGTCCAGGCCGCCGCCGATCCCGCTCGGCCCGCTTCCCCTCAATCCGCACGGCCCCTTGCCGCACGGCTTCCGCCCATTTCCGGCTGCCACGTCGCTCGCGGTCATCTGGCGTGAGCTCCGTCGGCGAGCTCGCGTCGGCATCATCGACGCTCGCGCTCCCTCCGACTACGCGCTCTCGCACATTGAAGGCGCGGTGAGCGTCCCTTTCTACGATCCGACCCCGTACCTGGACGCCCTGCCGAGGAACGAATGGCTCGTCTGCTACTGCGCGTGCCCACACTCCGAATCCGGGGCACTCGCTCAGCAGCTGCTCGACGCTGGCTTCACGAAGGTGGCGCTGCTCGATGAAGGCTTCAACGCCTGGACGGCGGCCAAACACCCGACGCGCACGGGTACCCTCCCGTGAACCGCGTCAGCGAGCGCTCGCCACGGGATTCCGCTGCGAGGGATCGTAGTAGAACCGCTCCCGCGCGATCTTGTCGCCGCGCCACTCCTGATACGCGACCTCGTCCATGTGGACGCGACCGCCTTCGACGACGAAGCCGAAGACCCAGTTGATGGCCACGCGATCCCCGTCGAGGACGAACGAGGCGGCGCGCTTCTCGTCGAAGCGGGCCCGCGCAAGCATGCGCTTCTCGTTCTCGATCAGCGCAGGCAACCCGACTCGCGGGGGCTCCCCATTCTCCTGCATCGTCGCATCGCTGGCGTAAAACTCTTGCAGCGCTTCCACGAACTGTCCGCGCTCGCACGTGGCGATGAATTCCTCGAGTCGTTCGCGAGTTGGCATGGTCCAAACCTGGTACCGCTCGCCTCCACCGACACCCCCCGACGTCGAGAAGAAACAAATCGGCGGGGTCAGCTCGCCTTCGCGCCGCGGCGCACGAGCTCCATCAGCGCGCGATCGAAGACCGCTCGCTTCTCGGCCTGCTGTTCGTCCCGAGCCACCTGCGCGCGGACCTTTTCTTCCGCCTGCGCGGCCTTGTGTCGGTCCTTCGCGGCGCGATAGGCTTCCCGTCGCTGTTCCTTCGCTGCCTGCTTCATCGCGAGGTAGCGCGGATCCTTCGCTCGGGCCTCCTTCGCCTTCTGGTAGGCCGCGCGGCGAATCTCCTTAGCGCGCTCTCGCTGGGCAGCGCTCCCGCCGTTTCGCGTGCCGATCAAGCGTCTGCCTCCTGCATCATCCGACGCTCTCCTGCTGCGCGCGCATGGCCTCCGCCAGCGCCCTCTCGAGCGATGAAACGACCGGGTGCCCGAGCGCCTTCGCACGCAGGCGAACCCCGTCCCATCTTCCCTGCGCGATGGGCACCCATCCCGACGTGCCTGCGGGGCGACTCGAGATCGCGACGATAGAGCCGAGCCCTGCGTCCACGCGGTACTCAAGATCTTCCACCTGCGCTTCCGCAACCGGCGCGGCTTCATAACTGACCGAGTCGCTGTCGAGCACCGTGGGCTCAGCAATTTTCATGATTCGGGCTGCCTTTCCTGTCACTGAATGCGGGCTCAGTATACCTCCTCATGGAGGGACCGCAAGCCATTAACGGCAGGCCGTCGTAGGTGGATGCTCCCGCGTCGGCGGCACGCTTCGGACGCCAAAATGCCTCATCGACACAGGCGCGATCGGTCGCGAGGAGTGCAAGAGTGCGTTCCCTTCGCTTGCCACGTCACGCTGTCCGCGTCGCCCTCACTTCGTTCGCCGTCGCGACGCTCGTGCGAGCGGCCCACGCAGCACCTCGACGCTGCGTGGAGGTCCGGGATGCCGAGGCTCGCTACGAGCGAATACTCACCGCGCTCGAGCGCGGCAAGCCTGCTGCACGGCTCTGGTGGATCGGCTGGACGAGCGGATACTCCGCCGCAACCGTCGCGCAGGGAGTGCTCGCAGCAGCGACTACGGATCGCGGAACGCGGATCGACTCCGTCGTGGGCGCGGCCGAGTCCGCTGTCGGAGTGATCGGAATGCTCGCCGCGGCCCCGCGCACCGCGATCTGGGCGTCGGACGAGCTCATCACGATGGACTACCACACCGCGTGTGCGCGCGTGCGGCGCCTCCGTCGCGCCGAGCACCTCCTCGAGAAGAGCGCCGACGAAGAAGCGATGGGGAGAGCGTGGTACGCGCAGCTCTTCGGCGGTGTCGTCAATCTCGCCGCGCCCGTCGTCCTCTGGACCGCCTATCGGCGCTATGCGGCGGGCTGGTACACGCTCGCGCCGGGCCTCGCCGTCCAGGAAGCACAGGTGCTCACGCAGCCCACCGCCGCGCTGGGCGCCTGGAACGCTTACAAGGTCGAATACGGTCCGAGGCGCCGCGCGTCCGTGTCGTTTGCGCCGTTGCCCGCGGGCGCCGCCGTCGTGGGCACGTTCTGAGAGCCTAAGCCGTCCAGCGTTCGCTCTCGTCGAAGAGGCGTTCCGCGAGCTCGGCATCGCGCGCGAGGGCGCTCGGCTCCTTCACGCGACACTCGTCGTAATAGAGGCCCGTCTGCCCCGCGACCTCGGGTGAGGTGGCACAATGAAGGGTCGTCTTTGCGCCTTCTTCGGTGGAGAGCATCCGGAGTTTCATGAGAGGCCGCAAGGGCCATGGCACCTTGCGCCACACGTCCGACGCGATCACGCCGGGGTGGAGCGCGTAGGTGGTGACGCCCGTCCCGGCGAGCCTTCGCGCGAGCGCGGAACTGAAGAGTATGTTCGCGAGCTTCGAGACGCCATACTCGGGAACCGCGGTGATCGTCCGTGTCGGCTTCCTGAGCGCATCCCAGGGGAACGCCTTCACGTCGTGGTGCGCCTTGCTCGACACGTTCACGACGCGCCCGGGTGCAGACTGCTCGAGACGCCCACGGAGCAGCCTCGTGAGCAAGAAATGCCCGATATGATTCACGCCGAACGCGACCTCGAATCCCGACGGGGAAAGGCCTCTGACGCCGGCGAGCCCCGCGTTGTTGACGAGCAGGTGGAGCGGCGCACCCGTCGAAAGGAACGCCTGCGCGGCGCCGCGCACCGAGGCGAGATCCCCGAGGTCCAGCGAGAGAAGCTCAACGGCCTTGCCGGTGTCGCGGAGGATGGACTCCCGAGCGGGGTTCGCTCGCTCCGGCGAACGGCACGCAATGAACACCCGGGCGCCGCGGGCAGCGAGCTCCCTGGCAGTAACCAGCCCGATGCCTGTGTTCGCCCCCGTGACCAGCGCAACGCTCCCCTCCAGATCCTGTTCCCGGTTCATATGCTGTTTTCCTGGCGCTCAGGTCTAGGGCCTGCCCGGTGGGTCCCGGATCGTGCTTTGCGGGCTCCGACGAAACCGGGGGAAGGATCCGCCGGCGCGGTGGTATATCGCTGGTGGCCGAGGAGGGCAGTGTTGTGAGAGCGATTCTTTTCGCGGGCTTCGGCCTCGCGCTGGTGGTTGGCTGCAGTGCCTCGTCGACAGGGCATCGGACCGGCGACTCGAATGGTGCGAGCGGCGGCTCGTCGGGCGCTCCAGACATGGGCTCCGCGGGGACGGGCGGCGCGAGCGGCTCGGGCGGAGGTGCCGGGATGGCGGGCACTGCTACTGCCGGATCCGGCGGTGCAGGAGGCAGAGGCAGTGGTGGAAGCGATGCGGGGGCGGTGGCCGCCGCGGGAGGAAGGACCGTTGGAGTCCACCGCGACGGGGGCATGCCGTTCAGGCCCGACATCATTCCGAACACGCCCGGGCTTCAGCTCAGCCCGAAGCTCGATCTGCTGCTCGTCGTCGACAACTCCATCTCCATGGCGGACAAGGAAGCCGTTCTGGCGAAATCCATTCCGGATCTCGTCGCGCGCATCGTGAGCAGCACGTCGGGGGTCACCGATCTTCACGTGGGCGTCATCACCTCGAGCATCGGCGGTCACGGCTCGACCCTCTGCCAGGGGAGCGATCAGGGTGACCTGTCTGCTCAGGAACAGAACGATCACGGCTGGCTCGTCGGTACGCGCCCACGGTTTCCGACGTCCATGGCGAACGCCCTCCAGCCGACGCCCGAGGGGTTCCTCGAATGGACGCCACGTGTCGATGTCACCCAGCTGAGAAACGGCATCCAGGAGATGGTCGTCGCTGCAGGCGAGTTCGGCTGTGGGCTCGAGTCGCAGCTCGAGGCCATGTACCGATTCCTGGTGGATCCGCATCCGTACCAGCAGATCGTCGTCCAGAACTGCAACGGCACGACGACGCCGTGCGCTGTCAAGACGGGGCTCGATCAGAAGCTCCTTGCCCAGCGCCAGGCGTTCCTGCGTCCCGACTCCGTAGTGGCGGTCGTCGAGCTCACCGACGAGAACGACTGCTCGATCCGCGAGGACGGCCAGTACTACTACGCTGCACGCAGCGACATCATCCTGCCGCACGCCACGGCGGCCTGCGACGCGAACCCGAACGACCCGTGCTGTTACTCGTGCTCCGCCGCGACACCTGCGGGTTGTACGGCCGATCCGTCGTGCTCTGTTGCCGCCACGGCGTCGAAAGATCAGCCGAATCTGCGGTGCTTCCACGAGAAGCAGCGCTTCGGCCTCGACTTCCTGTATCCCACGGCGCGCTACGTGAACGCCCTCTCGCGGACGGAGCTCTGCACCTCCCGTCCCGATCTGCTCCCGGCCATGGATTGTCCCGATACGGATGGAGACGGAAAGCCCGATCTCGTGCACAATCAGCTCTTCTGGTCACAGCCGACCGGCGACGCCGCGGCGGCGATCGTGCGCGATCCGTCCATCGTGTATCTGATGGGGATCATCGGAGTCCCGTATCAGGATCTCGAGGCCACCGAGAGCGCCACACGCATCGATTTCAGGACGCCCACTCAGCTCGTCTCTGCGGGGGCATGGGGCGCGATCCTCGGCGATGCGACGCCGCCGGGCGGAGGGCCGCCGGTGCTCCCGACGGACACTCTGCTCGTCGAGTCCATCGACCCGCGAACGGGGGTAGACGGACAGACGCCCCCTGCGCCGCTCGCGTCGCCCAGCGCGGGGTACCAGGCGAACCCCGTGAACGGCCACGAATGGGTGAACACGGCTGGAGACGACCTCCAGTACTCGTGCATCTTCCCCATCCCCATGGCTCGGGACTGCGACATGCTCGCTCAGCAATCCCCGCAGCCCGGGTGCGACTGCAAGCCGGGCACCGCCTCGGACGAGAACCCCCTCTGCCAGACGACGACGGGCACGTACTCGACGCTCCAGCTCTTCGCGAAGGCCTACCCGCCGCTGCGTGAGCTCGAGGTGATCCAGGGTCTCGGCGCGAACGGCCTCACCGCGTCGATCTGCGCCCGTAACCTCACCGACGATTCGCGGCAGGACTACGCGTACCGCCCGGCGACGGATCTGCTGCTGAATCAGATCCGGCGCAGCGCCCCGTGATCGTTGGAAAACTCGCACGGCCCGTCGTTCACTGGCGGGCCCGCTGCGCGGCGGGTATGACACGTCCCGAAGATGAGCGACCCGACCGACGTGCGCATCGTGGAGCTCGAGGTGCGGTACACGTATCTCGAGCGGGTCGTGCGCGATCTCGATCAGGTCGTGATCGATCTGCGCGGTGAGATCGAGCGCCTGCGTCACGAGCTGGTTCACCTGAACCGTATCGCAGCCGACGTCGGGTCCTCGCCCGAGAACGAGAAGCCGCCGCATTA
>CAYUAW010000142.1:11325-16520 GCA_964442485.1 uncultured Polyangiaceae bacterium | reverse complement strand
GCGGGGATCGGTCGCGGATCGATGCAGAACGTCTTCACTCCGCTCTGGCTCTGGCACTCGTCGTCGCTTGCGCAGCCGAGCGCGACGCAGGCACCGTCCTTGCCGCAGACCTGCGCGTTGAAGGCGCCGCCGCCCTGCGCGAGGCCGGACGGGCCGCAGGCTCGATCATCCGTGCAGGGAAGAACGCACTTGCCGGAGCGGCACGCCCCGCGGATGTCGCCGAGGGTACGTGCGCACTGCGCGTCCTCGGTGCATGCGGGTGAGGGGGTGCACACCTTTTGCTTCGTGTCGCAGGAATAGTGCGGCGCACAGTCGAGGTCCTCGTCGCACTTCCGGTAGCACTTCTTGTCGACACAGGTGCACTCGTCCTTCTGGCAGGTGTCGGTCGCGTCGTCGAAGACGGGGTTCGTCTCGCAGTCGGCGGCGACGGTGCACCCCGTGACGACGGGCTGGCACTTGTCCGCGGTGGTGTCGCAGGTGCCCGAGCCAGTGCCCGCGCCCGAGCGCGTGCGCGTGGGGCAGCCCTTGAAGACGTTGCCGTCCTTCGTGCACTTGGCAGAGTAGACGCAGCTGTTGTTCGTGCACGCCCAGGTGTTGGCGGCGCAATCACAGTACGCCTTGTAGTAGAAGCAGGCCGGGTCCTTCGCGGGTGACGGTGTCGCGTCGCAGATGCTGGCGTCGCCGCCGAGCGCGAGCTCGACGATGTCCGTGCACGACGAGACCGGTGTCTGCGTGGAGTTCACAGGGTCGTCGATGATGACGTTCGGCGGGAGCTCGCAGCAGTCCTGCGCCGTGTTGCAGTCGCCGCCGCACACCTTCCCTGTGGGCACGAGGCCGTAGTTCTCCTGGTCGCAGATGCCGCCCGCGATGTTGGGGCGCGGAATGCAAGTGAGGCCGTCGGCGCAGTCGCGCACGCTCTGGCACGATTCGCCACGCTGGCCGAGGGTCGGCAGCGATGTCGTCGTGCCTCCGTCCTGGTCCGGGCCGGTGGTCATGCCGGAGCTCGTGCACGTCTGCAGCACGCACGCGAGCGGCGGCGTGCAGTCGGCGCGACGAGTGCAGCTCTCACCCTGGCCGCTCAGCACCGCGGTGGGCGTCGTGCCCGCCGCGCCGCCGGTGCCGGTGCCGGCGCTTCCGCCGGAGCCGCCGCTGCCCTTGGGCGTCGTCGTGCTGGCGTCGGGGTTGCTGCTGCCCGGCCCGCTGACGCAGGTGTCGTCGATGCAGACGAGCCCGCTCTTGCAGTCGGCCGTGCGGCTGCACGACTCCCCCTTCGCGCTCGGGGTACCGCTACTCGTGTTGTCGCTGGAGCAGCCAGCGGAAAATGCCGTCCCGGCAAGCGCTGACAGCGCAAGGCAGATCACGATCGAGCGAGTCATATGTCCCTCTCCTTCTCCGTGCAGCGTGGAGCCGCGCCGGATGTCCTCATGTTCAAGTGACCCTCCGGACGCCCTCGCCGATCGCGCGGGAACCCCGAAGGTAACCTCGGACCTTATCGCGACCCGAGCGCCGTTGTCGCGCTCGAACGACTGGCCGCCATCTCTACCACCGGCTCGTGAACAGCGCGGCGGACCACGCCAAGATGACAATCGAGATTGTCGCGAGGGTCGCGCCGGTGAAGCGCTCGCAGCTCGCGCGGTCGATGGACTCGGCGAAGGGAGAGAGGCGCACGCTCCGGACGAGCGCCGCGGCCGCGACTGCCACGACGAGCACCCATGCGAGCACGCCCGCGCCGGGCGTCGCGAACGGAGTGAGGAGCGCCGCTGCCGCGATCGCGACGAGGCCCGTGCGGCGCGCTCGGGGCTCACCGCGTCTGACCGGCAAGGTGCGCTTGCCGGAGGCGGCGTCGGAGGGCGCGTCGCCGAGCGCTGCGATGACGTTGGCGGCGTAGCCGAGGAGAAAGCCCGGCACGAGGGTGCGCGGAGCGAGCCCGGTGAGCGTTCCGGCCTGGGCGTAAAAGCCCGCGATCGGCAGGAGCACGCCGAGGCCGAGGCCCTGCAGCATCTCGCCGTAGCCGCGGTACGAGAGACGGAAGGGCGGAAAGCTGTAGACCCACATGAGGTGCGCCGCGACGGCCGCGATGACGACCATGAACGCGCGGTGCTCGCGGAAGACGAGGTACGCACTGACCGCGGCCATGCCGAGCAGCGCCACGGTTGCTGCGCGCGCCAGAGCGAACGGCCCGAGCTTGCCCTCCACCAGGACCCGGGAGCCGCCGGAGTAGCGGCCGTGCGTCGTGTTGTGCACGTCGCTCGCGTAGTCCGCGACGTCGTTCGTGTAGACGACGAAGAGCTGGTCCATCAGGCCGAAGAGGTGCACCGCGGCGAACAGCTTCCATCGGAACGTGCCGTAAGCCGCGAACGCCAGCGCCTGCCCGTATACGAGGGGCACGGCGACGCTGATTTGCGAGAGCGGCCGTGAAGCCTGGACCCAGGCACCGAGCCGTGTCATGGGGGCCTCGTACTACAACGCCAGAAGGGCACGTGAGAAACACGTCGCGTCGGTGAAGGTCCCATGAGCCACGTAAGAAACTTCATCAAGCACCATTTCAGGCACTTCAACGCCGCCGTCGTCGTCGACGCGGCAGAGGGCTGGGAGCGCCACATCGCGGCCGGCGGCAAGATGATGCTGACCATGGGCGGCGCCATGAGCACCGCCGAGCTCGGGATCGTCCTCGCCGAGCTGATCCGGAAGGGGTTCATCCACGCGATGACCGTCACCGGTGCGAACCTCGAGGAGGACATCTTCAACCTCGTCGCTCACGACCACTACGTGAGGCTCCCACGTTACCGGGATCTTTCTCCGGCCGACGAGCAGGCCCTGCTCGAGAAGCACCTGAATCGCGTCACCGACACGTGCATCCCGGAAGAACAGGCGATGCGCAAGATCGAGCGCAAGCTCATCGATCTGTGGTCGGCGGCGGACAAGGCCGGCGAGCGGCTCACCCCCCCGGAGTTTTTCTACCGACTCATCCGCAGCAAGGTGCTCGAGCCGGAGTACCAGATCGATCCGAAGGACTCCTGGCTCGTCGCGGCCGCGGAGAAGAACCTGCCGCTGTGGGTGCCGGGCTGGGAAGACTCGACCCTCGGTAACATGTTCGTCTCGAACGTCATCAAGAAGAAGGTGAGCAACTTCGGCGTCGTGAAGAGCGGCCTAGAGCAGATGGCGAGCCTCATAGGCTGGTATCAGGAGAACGCGCCGCGCACGCCGATCGGGTTCTTCCAGATCGGCGGCGGCATCTCGGGCGACTTCCCCATCTGCGTCGTTCCCCTCATCGAGCAGGATCTCGAGACCGAAATCCGCAAGTGGGCGTATTTCTGCCAGATCTCCGATTCGACGACGTCCTACGGCTCCTACAGCGGCGCGATCCCGAACGAAAAGATCACCTGGGGAAAACTCGACGTCACCAGCCCGAGCTACGTGATCGAGTCGGATGCGACGATCGTGTTTCCGCTCATTGCGGCCTACCTCCTGAAGCAGTGACCCCCGGCCGCCGCAGTGCATCGTGATGGTGTGCTTAGTGGCTGTATTTATTGGTTAATTCTGTAGATCCCCCGTCGGCGACACTTCTGTGGTGAATTCGCGGACGTCGCCGCCGGGAATGCCGCCCAGCGCGCGGCGTGACCTCCACCCTGTCTCTCGCAACGGAAGCCCGCTTGCCGGCCAGCTATTTCGACGTCGATGGGACGTTGGTGTCCACCAACCTGGTGCACCCGACGCTGTTTTATCTGATGAATCAGGCGACCCCCGTGGGCACCCTGAAGAAGCTCGGGCGCGCGTTCCTGCGTGCCCCCACCCTCGTCGTCGCCGAGCTCGTCGATCGCCGGATGTTCAACGAGCTCCTGTTCGCCTCCTACGAGGGCATGAGTGAGGATCGGCTCGTGCTCCTGGCGGACGAGGTCTTCGAGAAGGTCATCCGCCCCTCGCTCTACCGGTCGGGCCTCGACCTGATCGAGAAGAGCCGCGAGGCCGGCCACGAGATCGTGCTGGTGTCCGGCGCCCTCGAGCCCATCCTCGCGCTGCTCGCCGAGCACATCGGCGGTGCGACCATCATCGGCAACCGCCTCGAGATCAAGGACGGCATCTGCACCGGCAAGCTGCTGAAGCCGGTCATCGCGGGGCCGGAGAAGGCCCGCGTAGTGCGCGAGCACGCGCGGGCGAAGGGCCATGACCTCGACGAGTGCTTCGCGTTCAGCGACAGCTACTCCGACATCCCGATGCTGAGCGTCGTGGGGCACCCCGCCGCCGTGAACCCCGACAAGAGGCTCGCACTGCTCGCGAAGGCTTACGACTGGCCGACGTTCGACCTGAAGGCGTCATGACTCGCTCCTCGGAAGGAAGCGCCGCTTGGCAATGAATCATCCCTGCGTGGTTACGCTCGACTCGGGCAGCAGGCCCAGGGTCCTCTTCGCGGGCGATCAGCTCGTGCAGGTGGATCTGCCCGCCGGGACGCGCTGCATCTATGCAAAGCCCCCGATCGCGCCGCTGAAGAACTACGAGGCGGCGATCCGCTACGCGCTCGGTCACCCGCTGAACTCCGAGCCGCTCTACGCGAAGCTCCGGCCGGGGATGAAGGTGACGATCGCCGTCGACGACATCTCCGTCCCGCTCCCGCCGATGAAGCGCCCGGACGCACGGGAACGCGTGCTCACCATCGTGCTCGAGCAGCTCGCCGACCACGGCGTCGACGACGTGGAGATCATCATCGCGACCGGTGTCCACCGCCGCATGAAACCGGAGGAGATCCGGTACATGGTCGGCGAGAAGATCTACGCCGCGTACTACCCGGACCGCCTTTACAACCACGACGCCGAGGATTCGGCGAACATGGTGGAGATCGGCACGACGGAGCTCGGCGAGGTCGTCGAGCTGAACCGGCGCGCCGTCGAGAGCGACCTCGTCATCTACGTGGCGCTGAACCTGGTCCCCATGTCCGGCGGGCACAAGTCCGTCTCGGTCGGTCTCTGCGGGTACAAGAGCCTGCGCGCGCATCACAACCCGAAGGTGATGCGCGATTGCCACAGCTACATGGATCCGACGACCTCGGCGCTCGCGTCGAGCGTCGAGCGCATGGGGCGGCTCGCCAACAAGGTGCTGAACGTCTTCACCATCGAGTCGGTGGTGAACAACCGCATGTTCGACCGGCCCTTCGAGTTCCTGTCGAAGAACGAGGACGACCTCGACGACCGGGAATGGAG
>CAYUAW010000142.1:0-11225 GCA_964442485.1 uncultured Polyangiaceae bacterium | reverse complement strand
CGCGCGCGAAGCTCTCGGGGGCTTCCGGATGACTCCACCGAGTGGCAACGGACACGCCAATGGCAACGGCAACGGCCACGCGCCGCTGCACGCGGAGCGGAACGGCAACGGCAAGAACGGCAACGGCAACGGGCGCGCGCCGACGCTCTACCCGTCCGAGATCCTCCGCGGGAAGAAGCTCGTCGTCATCGGTGGCACCGGGTTCCTCGGCAAGGTGTTCTGGGCACTGTTGCTGTCGCGCTACCCGATGGTCGCGCGGATCTACCTCCTGGTCCGGCCGAAGCGGGGCGAGACCGCCGAGCAGCGCTTCTGGAGCGAGATCGCGACGAGCGAGGTGCTGCGTCCGCTTCGCGAGGAATACGGGCCCGGTTACGAGCTCTTCCTCCGCGACAAGGTGACGCCCGTCGAGGGCGACGTGGCGATGCCGTTCTGCGGCCTCGGCGCGGACCTTCGCGACGACCTCCGCGGCGAGATCGACGCGGTCGTCAACGCCTCGGGCGTCATCGACTTCGACCCGCCGCTGGATCTCGCGCTCGAGGTGAACGCGTTCGGCGTGCAGAACCTGGTCGCGCTCGCGAAGGACCTGGGCAACGTCGCGCTCATGCACACGAGCACCTGCTTCGTCGCGGGCACGCGCACCGGCTTCATCGAGGAGAGCGATCCGCGCGATCATCCCTTCCCGCGCAGCGGCGAGCTCGAGCGCGCTCACTGGGATCCGGACAAGGAGATCGCGGAGTGCCTGGACGTCATCGAGCAGGCGCGTCACCGTGCCAACGACGCCTTCCGGCAGAGCCGCTTCCTGGACGAGGCGAAGCGTAACCTCGAACGCCGTGACGAACCGTGCACCGGTCAAGTCCTGGACGACGAGATCGCGAAGGTGAAGCGCAAGTACGTCGAAGCGCGCCTCGCCGACATGGGGACGGAGCGCGCGCAGTTCTGGGGCTGGCCGAACACGTACACGTACACGAAGAGCATCGGCGAGCAGATCGTCTCGACGTCGGGCCTCCCGTTCACCATCGTGCGTCCGGCCGTCGTCGAGTCGAGCGTCGCGTTCCCCGTGAAGGGCTGGAACGAGGGCATCAACACCAGCGCGCCGCTGCTCTATTTCGTGATGAACGGGCAGACGCAGATCCCCGGGTCCGACAATTTTCTGGATGTGATCCCGTGCGACATGGTCGCAGGAGGCATGGTCCTCTCGCTCATCGAGCTCATCGAGGGCAAGGCGCCGCCCATCTACCAGTACGGCGCGAGCGACATCAATCCATGCAAGATGTCGCGGTTCGCCGAGCTGTGCGGCCTGTACAAGCGTCGCAAGTGGCAGCGCACCGGCAAGGGCGGGCCCATCGTCAGCTTCCTGCAGTCGCACGTCGAATCCGCGGTGCTGGGTGAAGAGGCGTTCGACAAGTACGGCCCCGAGCTCGTCGCTCGCGGCGCGTCGTCGATCGCGAAGTTCCTCGGGGTCGCCGCCGTCGGTCCCGCGGCGTCGCTCATCGGTCCGGCCGCGAAGATGCTCGACAAGTTCGCCGACCAGCAGCGCAAGGTGAAGAAGGTCCTCGACAACTTCGTGCCCTTCGTGGCGCGCTACGACTACGTGTTCCGCTGCGACAACACGCGCGCGGCCGTGGCCCGGCTCTCCCCCGAGGACAGGAAGAAGATCGGGTGGTTCCCCGAGAACATCGACTGGCGTGAGTGGTTCCTGGACGTGCACATGCCGGGCCTCGAGAAGTGGGTGTTCCCCAACATCGACGACCGCCTGAAGCGCTCCGTCAGGGCGCCCATGCACCACGAGACGCTCGCGTCGCTGCTCGCCGAGATGGCCGCGCGGTACGAGCTCTCCACGGCGCTCGAGCGCACCGAGCCGGAGGGGATGAGCCGCGTCAGCTACCGCGAGTGGTACGAGCGCTCGCGTGCGTGCGCGGCCCGCCTCGCGGCGATGGGCGTCGGCAAGGGCGACCGCGTGATGCTGGCGGGTGCGAATCACCCGGCGTGGCCCATCGCGTTCCTGGGCATCCAGCTCGCAGGCGCGACCGCCGTACCGGTTGATGCGGCCATCGAAGCCGTCCCGGCAGAGAACGTCCTGCGCGCGAGCCGCGCCAAGGTGTTCGTCTGCGACGAGGAGGTCGCGGCGCGCCTCCGCGGACACGTGACCACGAAGGTCGAGTGGCTCGACCTGCTCGCCGCGGCCGAGCGCGGCCCTGCGGGCAAGGACGCGCAGGTCACCGCCGACGACATCGCCGCGCTCATCTACACGAGCGGGACGACCGGGACGCCGAAGGGCGTCATGCTGTCACACTTCAACCTGACGTCGCTCGTCGCGTCGCTCGCGCCGCTGTTCCCCCTCGGGCGGAGCGACCGCGTGCTCAGCGTGCTGCCGCTGCACCACACCTTCGAGCTGACGTGCGGCATGCTCCTGCCGCTCTCGCGCGGCGCCCGCATCACCTACCTGGACGAGCTCACCGGCGAGCGCCTCGAGCACGGGCTCAAGGCGGGGCGCATCACGGCGATGGTCGGCGTGCCCGCGCTCTGGGAGATGCTCGAGCGAAAGCTCTACGCACGCGTCGCGGAGCGCGGCGCGTTCGCCGCGAAGGTCTTCGACCTCGCCATCGAGGTGAACCGCGCGCTCGGCAAATCCATGGGCGTCGACGCGGGGCGGCTGCTGTTCGGCCCGGTCCACGAGGCCATGGGCGGGCACCTGCGCTACCTCGTGAGCGGCGGCGCGGCGCTGCCGGCGGACACGCACCAGCTCTTCGCGGGTCTCGGGCTGCACCTGACGGAGGGCTATGGGCTCACGGAGGCGTCCCCCGTGCTCGCGGTCGCGACGGGCGGTCCGTCGACGCGCTCCGGCGCGGTCGGCCGTGCCATCCCCGGCGTGGAGCTCAAGATCCTCGAGCCGAACGGCGACGGCGTCGGCGAGATCCTCGCGCGCGGCCCCAACGTGATGGTCGGCTACGCCGACAACGAGGAAGAGACCCGCCGAACGATCGACGAGGACGGCTGGCTGCACACCGGCGATCTCGGGAAGCTCGATCGCCGCGGCAGCCTGATGATCGTCGGGCGGGCGAAGGACACCATCGTCACGTCCAACGGCGAGAACATCTATCCCGACGACGTGGAGGCGCGCCTCGGCGTCATCGAGCGCGTCGAGGAGTACGTCGTGCTCGGCGTGTCCGACCCGCGCGGCGCAGAGCGCATCGCCTTCGTCGCGGTGCCGAAGAGCGACGAATCCCTCACGCGCGCCGAGCGGCACGCGAAGGCGAAGAGCGCCCTCGACAAGGCGCTGGTCGAGCTGCCGAACACGCTGCGCCCCGCCGTGACGCTGCTCATCGACGTGCCGCTGCCGCGCACCGCGACGCGTAAGGTGAAGCGGACGGAGGTGCGGAGGCTCGTGGAGCGCGTCACCGCGGCGGAGCTCCGGACCGAGGGCGAGGCCGCCGCCAGCGCCGGGCCGAAGCGTGACGGCGCCGCGCGGCTCGTGCGCGCGGCCGTCGCGACGATCGGGCGGAAGGCGCCCTCGGAGATCACTTCTTCGATGACCCTGCGCGGCGACCTCGGGTTCGACTCGCTGATGCTGCTCGAGCTGCTCGTCGCTCTCGAGAACCAGGTGAGCGACGCCGTGGACGCCGAGCGGCTCAACGCCGCCGAGACGGTCGCCGACGTGGAGAGCCTGATGCAGGTGACCGGCGCTGCGCGGCGGCTCGCTCGCACGCTGCCCCAGGAGGAGCCGGAGGCGAAGCCCATCGAGCTGCCGCCGGCGCTCCGGCACGCGGCGATGCACTGGCTCGGCAACCGGCAGATGGGCTTCTACCGGAGCGTGATGCAGACCGAGGTCACCGGCCGAGCCTTCATCCCGCAGAACAGGAACGTGCTCGTCGCGGCGAACCACGCGAGCCACCTGGACATGGGGCTCGTGAAGTACGCGCTCGGCGAGTATGGCCAGGGCATGATCTCGCTCGCCGCCCAGGACTACTTCTTCGAGGGCGGCAGGTGGCGGAAGGCGTACTTCGAGAACCTGACGAACCTCGTGCCGCTGTCGCGTACCGGCTCGCTCAGACAGGGCCTCCGGCGCGCGGGAGCGCTCCTCGACGAGGGCGAGGTCGTGCTGATCTTCCCGGAAGGGACGCGCACGCCGGACGGCGCCGTGAAGGAGTTCAAGCCCGCGGTCGGGCACCTCGCGCTGCAGCACAGGAGCGACGTGCTCCCGGTCTGGCTGGGCGGCACGCACGCCGCGCTGCCGAAGGGCGCAAACTTCATCCGCAGCCGCGATCTCCGCGTGCGCATCGGGCCGCCGCTCTTCCACTCCGAGCTGGTCCGTCTGACCCAGGGCATGGGCGTCTCGGAAGCCTCTCGCGCCGTGGCGCGGCTCGTGCGGCGCGCGGTCGTCGCGCTGTCCCGCGGAAAGGTGCTCGACACGCAGAAGCTCGAGCCGGAAGATCTCGCGGAGACGGGCGACGAAGCCACCATGGCCGAGCTCTTCCAGGAGCTCGAGCACCGCTTCGTCGCGGGCAGCGTGAAGGACCCCATCAGCTTCTACTTCGCGCTCGGCAAGAGCGAGCGGTGGACGGTCCAGGTCGGGCCGGACGCCTGCCGTGTGGTACCGGGCAAGGTCGCCGACTCCGCCGATTGCGTGCTGAAGACGTCGCCCGCGATGTTCACGCGCATCGTGCGGGAGGCGTACACGCCCACGCCCGGCGAGTTCATGTCGGGCACGGTGAAGAGCAACAACATCGCGCTCCTGATGACGTTCCAGAAGGTTTTCGGGCTCGCCTGAGGGCGGGTCAGGAAGGCAACGACGTGCGGTACTGGGTCGGCGGAGCGACGGGCTTTCTCGGATCCCACCTCGTGAAGCGGCTACTCGAAGGCGGCCACGAGGTCGTCGGCGTGGCGCGCGGCGGCGGTGCGGTCGCGGGCGTTCGCGTGGAGTCACTCGACGTGCTCGACGCCGATGCCGTCGCGCGAACGGCGAGCGGCGTCGACGGCGCGTTCCTCGCGACGGGGAAGGTCTCCCGCGACGCGGGCGACGCGGAGGAGATGCACCGCGCGAACGTCTTCGGGACGCGCAGCGCGCTCGCCGGCCTTCGCCTCGCCGGTGTGCCGCGCGTCGTCTACGCGAGCACGAGCGGTACCATCGCGATCGCGACCGAGCCCGACATCCTCGACGAAACGGCGCCCGCGCCGCTCGAGCACCTCGCGCGGTGGCCTTACTATCGCTCCAAGTACTACGCCGAGCTCGACGCGCTCGAGTCGAACGGCGAGGGCGGCCTCGAGGTCGTCGTCGTCAATCCGTCGCTCCTGCTCGGGCCGGGCGATCTCCGGGGCTCGTCGACCACCGACGTCCGTCGCTTCCTCGACGGCGAGGTGCTGGCGGCGCCGCGCGGCGGCGTCGCCGTGGTCGACGTGCGCGACGTGGCGGGCGCGATGGTCGCGGCCCTCGAGCGAGGGCGGCCCGGCGAGCGCTATCTTCTCAACGGAGCGAACCTGACGGTCCCGGCGTTCCTCGACCGCCTCTCGCGCATCAGCGGCGTGAGCGCTCCCGCTGCGCGCTTGCCGCGGTCGCGCGGGCTCGCGGTGGAGGCCACGCGCCTGTTCGGCAAGGCCGTGAAGGCCGTGGGCGGCGAGCTACCGATGAGCGTCGAGAGCGTCGAGATGGCGCAATATTACTGGTACTGCGATTCGGGAAAGGCCATGCGCGAGCTCGGCTTCTCCCCACGGGATCTGGGCGACACCCTGCGCGACACCATCTCGGACCTCATCGCGCGCGGCGTTGCGCACCCCCGCGTCCACCGTGACGAGGAGAGCACGGGCGGCCGCGCGTTCACGGCGCGTCGCCTCTCGCGCCTCCTCGGCGAGAGCGAAGCGGAATGACGGCAGACGCCGCCGCGCGTCTGACCCTCGAGCTGGAAGCGGCCGCCCTCCGGGCGGTGCGGGCGACGTACTCCGATCTGAACGACACCTTCTTCAAGGGGCGGCTGCGCCGTCCGACGCTCGAGCTCGCCGACACGACTGCGCGTCTCGGGCGCTGGATGCGCGAGTTGCGCAGGCTCGAGCTCGCGCGCGTGCTCCTCGTCCGCCACGGCTGGGGTGTGCTGGTGGAAGTGCTGAAGCACGAGATGGCCCACCAGTACACCGACGAGGTCCTGGGCGCGCTGGACGAGGGCGCTCACGGCCCCACCTTCCGCAAGGTGTGCGAGGAGCGCGGCTTCGACGCGCGCGCGGCGGGCGTCCCCGAGTCGGCAGCGGCGCCGCACGCGCCGATCCTCGACCGGGTGGCGAAGCTGCTCGCGCTCGCGGAGAGCTCGAACGAGCACGAGGCGCAGGCCGCCATGAACGCAGCGCAGCGCTTGATGCTGAAGCACAACCTGGAGGAGATCTCGGTCGGAAGGACGCAGGCGCTCGGCTACCGCCACCTGGGCGTGCCGACGGGACGGGTCTCCGAGGCGGAGCGCATCCTCGCGAACATCCTGTCCGAGCATTTCTTCGTCGATGCGATCTGGGTGCCGGTATGGCGTCCGCGAGAGGCCAAGCGCGGGAGCGTGCTCGAGATCTGCGGGCGTCTCGAGAACCTCGAGATGGCCGAGTACGTTTACTCGTTTCTCTTGCAGACCGCTGCGCGGCTATGGCTCGAGCACAAGAAGAGCCTCGGCATCCGGGAGAACCGCGATCGCCGCGCGTACGTCGCGGGCGTCGTCGCCGGGTTTCGCCAGGAGCTCGAGGAGCAGCAGCGGCGCAACGCGAAGGAGGGGCTCGTCTGGGTCGGCGATCCGGAGGTCGGTGACTATTTTCATCATCGCCATCCGCGGGTGCGCTGGACCCGCCACGTCTCGAGCCGTGGAACGAGCGCCCACGAGCACGGCGTCGCGGCCGGCCGGCGCATCGTCCTGCACCGCGGGATACGCCAGGGCCCGTCGAACGCGCCGGTCCGGCTCTTGAAGCGCTAGAAGGTTTTGCTGGTGCGGATCAGTGCCGGCGTGCTCACGATGAAACGTCACGTCGCGCGGGGGCGAGTCGCGTCCTCGTTCGCTGAGCCGAATCCCGAGTGCAGCTGGCGCCTCGCGCACTGAGGCTTCTTCTTGCCGCCAAGCCGCCAAGAGCGCCAAGCTTCGCCGAGAGGGTCTTGATTTTGAGACGTCGCTCTACTTCATCTTGTCATCGCGCCGGTCACGTGACGCAAGCAGTCCGCACTTAAAAATTCCCCCTGGCGTTCTTGGCGCTCTTGGCGTCTTGGCGGTTTCCGAAAAAACGCGGCGGTGCGGCTGCTGCCCCCAGTAGGACGCAAACGCGCGCCAACGCCCGACTCCGTCCGGGTCGCCTGCCGAGATAGGCGTCTAAGACGCCGTCTGCGCGCGGGCGCTCTGGCGCTTGGCCATGGCCCTGCGGATGAAGAAGAACGCGACCGCCAGGAGCGCGCCGCCGATCGCGGCGCAGACGAACTGCATCACGACGAACTGCGACAGCGCGCTCTTCACGCTGCCCGCACAGGAGAAGGCGTCCCGGCTCGGCGGCTCGTACCACCAGCTGATGACAGCCGGGCCGCCCAGGCTGGAACCAGCCAGGCCGAGCAGCGCGCCTGCGCCTCCTGCGATCACCAACCGGCGTGCCGCCGAGCCGGTCGTGATTTGGTGGTCTGCCATCGCGCGCGCCTTTCAGTAACGTCGGACCCGGGGATCGACCTCGACGGACCAGGCGTCGATGCCGCCCGCGAGGTTGTAAACGTTCCGGAAGCCCTTGGCCAGAAAGTGCTCCGCGGCGCTCTGGCTACGGCCGCCGTGGTGACAATGGAACACCAGCAGCGTGTCCTTCGGCATCAACATCAGTGCGTTTTCCGCAGCCTGATCCATGAAGCGCGAGCCCTCGATCTTCGCCGTCTCGCGCTCGCCGGGGGTGCGCACGTCGAAGAGCTCCACCTTTTCACCCGCGTTGAAACGCGTCGCGAGCTCCTTCGGCGTCATCTGCCGGACCTTCGGCGGCTCGTTCGGGTTCTCGATCTTGAAAGCCGCGCCCTGCGGCGTCTCGACATAGTCGATGGTCGTGCCACCCGCGCGCCGCGCGCTGGCCCGGTCGAGCAGCAGGGTGACGCCGCCCGATTCCACGATGACGTCGCTCGGGGTCCGCTCGCCGATGGAGAGGCCGTAACCGAAGCTGCCGTCGATCTCGAATCGCACGCCTTCCTTGTCCGATTCGACGGCGCCCTTGAGCGCCTTTGCCGCGCGCTCGGTCACCGTGATGCGGGGCGGCTCGACGGGCTCCGACTTGCCGCCGAGCTTCTCCTCCAGCTCTCCCGAGCCATAGAGCTCCTTCACGATGTCGCACCCGCCGACGAACTCTTTTTTGACATAGAGCTGCGGGATGGTCGGCCAGTCCGAGAACTCCTTGATGCCCTCCCGGATGGTCGGATCGTTCAGCACGTCGACCGTGGCGTACTTCGCTCCGAGGGAATCCAGGATCTGTATGACGGTCGCCGAGAAGCCGCAGCGGGGCGCCTGGGGGGTGCCCTTCATGAACAGCACGACGTCGTTCGAAGCAATGGTGTCCTGAATGCGCTCTCGGGTTTGCTGATCCATGGGCCTCTCTGATGGTGCTGCAGCCGATCGGCGTCAATCTTGGGCCGGGCACGGAACATGCGCCAGCGCGGAAGGCCCGGCACGCGCCGCTTGGTGGCCCGGAATGCCGCCTTTTCGCAAGCTCAGCGTTGCTCCCGTGGCCCCCGGTGGCGCGTCACGGCGGGAAGGCCACCCGGCCTGCGTCTGGCGAACGGGGAGAGTGCCGCGCTATACGGGCCGGGTGAGTAGCGGCAAACCAGGCGACGCGCTTCCGAACATGAACGCAGGGTGGGCCTCGGCGATGGGGCTCGACATCATCACCATCACGGCGGAAGAGGTCGTGATCGAGTGGACTGTCGACGACAGGCACCTACAGCCGTTCGGCATTGTCCACGGCGGTGTACACTCGGGCGTCGTCGAGACGTCGTGCTCGCTCGGGGCGGCGATGGCCGCGGCGCCCAGGGGCCAGATCGTGATGGGCATCGAGAACCACACGAGCTTCCTTCGAGCCGTCCGGGGCGGAAGGCTACGCGCCACGGCAAAGCCGCTCCACGTCGGCCAGCGTGCGCAGCTGTGGGAGGCGAACATAACCGACGACCAGCATCGCCTCATCGCGACCGGTCGCGTGCGACTCTTCTGTCAGGATTCGGATCCCGCGTCGCGTGGTAACAAGGCGGGCTAGCGGGAAAGCCACGACAAGGCGTAAACTTCTCGATCGATGATCGTCTACTGGTTGCGCCATCGGGGCACGGCTTATCCGGTG
Organism: uncultured Polyangiaceae bacterium; assembly: GCA_964442485.1. Classification (GTDB taxonomy): domain Bacteria; phylum Myxococcota_A; class Polyangia; order Polyangiales; family Polyangiaceae; genus DASZVB01. Next base: position 1,925 of record CAYUAW010000142.1, on the reverse strand, counting down.
CACCGGGGTGAGTGCATCTTGGGGCGGGCGCCACACTGCTTCATGGTGCTGAGCGCGGAGCAGGTCTCTCGCGAACACGCCGTGGTCCGTCTGGTCGGCGACAACATCGAGCTCGAGGAGCTCTCGAGTCGCAACGGCACGCGCGTCAACGGCCGTCTCATCGAGGGCACGCGACACCTCGAGGCCGGGGACGTGATCGAGATCGCCGGCGAGCGGATCGAGGTGATGCGTCGTGTGAGCCGCGACCAGAGCGCGACTGTGCAGGGCGAGCCCCCCGAGGACGCGACGGTGAAGGCCCAGCGCAACATCCTCGAGCTCGTCGAGGAGCTCACGGCGCGTGCGGCCGAGACCCGTGAGAAGGATGGCCTCGTGCGCACCATCCACGAGCTCGTCGACACGCTGGTGCGGACGGCCGAGCGCAGCGGTCGGCGGCTGTCGCGCGCGGAAGCGGTCCGTCTCGTCTCCATCACCCGCGTCGTCGCGGGGTGGTCGCCGGACCACTCGCTCGTCGACTGGAGTCAGTCCGTCGCTCGCACGGTCGGGCAGATGTGACGCCCGTCGCGGGAGCGTTCACCCCTTCGCGCGACGGCGACGGAGAGCGAGCCCTGCGAACGCGACGAGGCCGAGATACGAGGCGACCGTGCCGCGAGCGGCGTGCGTCGCCACCGAGCAGCCGCTGGAGGACCCGGAGCTCGGCGTGGTGGGCTCCTTCGTGACGGGCTTGGGCCCCGCATCGGGCGCGTGCAAGCGCAGATCGATGCACTGGTAGTAGATGTCCGGGACGTACGGGTTGTCGTTCGGGTCGCCCTTCACGGGGTTGTACGCGCCGTGGATGGTGTCCTCCATGACCTGGATGATCTGGAGCGTGCAGTTGTCGCACTCGACGTCCGGCATCTTCACGTCGAACGTGTACTTCTGACCGGCCATCGCCGTCAGGTGGGGGTTCAGGTCGTCCATGTCGGGCAGAACGGTCGCGTTGTTGTAGTAGTCGGAAGCCCCGCACTTGTCGGCGGCGTTCAGCGGGCATGGGCGCATGGGGTCGATGGGCTGGATCGACGCGGGGGGTGCGAAGTCGTCATCACCGTCGTCGTCGAACGCGACGCGGAAGTAGCTCGGGTGCGGGATGAACTCGACGATGGCCACGGACACGGTCTCGCCCGGCGCATACGTGTACACGTTCGTGCCGCGGGTGCCGCCCGCCATTCCGCAAGGGCCGTCCTTTATCGGGCCGTCGCCGTAGCGAGACTTGTGCGTCCCCCCTTGATCCAGGCTGATGTGCGCCGCGGCGGAGCCTGCGAGCGACGACCCGAAGGCGACGAGGGAAGCGACCTGACACACTCGAACGAAAGGAGAGCGGCGCATTGGTGGCGCGTACCTTACCGGTATCGCATTGCTCGAGCAAACGCGGGTCCGGCCATTCGTCGTCGAGATTTTCGGTAACCGAAGCGACGGATCGCGTCGTCTCGCGAATTAGGCGCGGGCTCGTGACGCGTCACGACCTGGTAACGAGGAAGGCGCCCCCGGCGAGCACTGCGTCACCGTGCGGCGAGCCGGTACGCCGCGAGCAGCACTGCCTCGGACGGTTCCGCGCCCCGCCAGTAGTCGTTCAGCGCGCCCCAGCGCACCACGCCCTCCGGGTCGACGAGCAGGAGACAATGGGCGCGCGCGCTGCAGAGCGACTCGGCGACCCCTCGCTGGTCGTCGGAGAGGAGCGAGAACGGGAGCCCCAGGGTGCGCTTCCACTCGGCCGACACCGGCGGAGGGTCCGCGCTGACGCCGAAGACGCGGACGCCGGCGGCGATGAAGGACCGCGCGTGCCCGGCGAGATCCGAGAGCTGTGCGCGACAGGCGACGCAGAGGCCGCCGCGATAGAAGACCAGCACGAGGGGATGCCCGCGGAGCGACGACAGAGGGACCGCGCGCCC
>CAYUAW010000141.1:7838-16659 GCA_964442485.1 uncultured Polyangiaceae bacterium | reverse complement strand
CGTACGTTACCAAGTTGTCGAGCGTGGCCGATTCACACACGATGTCGTGCGAGCGCGGACGCTCGCTTACAAGTGCGACGCGCTCTTGTAGACTGCGTCAGCGTTCGGGTGGAGCCGCGAAAGGATTGTCGTGATGATGACAGGGCAGTTGCTGCGCGCGGTCTCGCGCTTTCGTCTTCACGCGATGGCTCTCGCCGCGATCGTCTTCGTTGCGTGCTCGGCATCGACGGGGAAGCAGGGGGTTCGCCCAGGCGCGGGCGCCGCCTCCGGCGCGGGCAGTCAGGTCGGTTCTGGGGCGGGTAACGGCAGCGGCGCGGGCAGCGGAGTGGGTGCGTTCGGCGGCGCCGAGGGCCCCACGCCGATGTTCCAGCTCGACTCCGGCACGTATCACCCGCCCGGCGCGGGAGGCGCGCCTGTGACCACGACCGGTGCCGGAGGCTCGGCGCCGCCCGCGCCGACGCAGCCTCCCCCGACGCCGCCTTCTTCTCCGACGCCGATCGTCATCAACGAATGTCCCGGGCCGATCCCGGCTGCGACCGCCCAGGCGCTGCAGAAGGGGGGGGCGTCGTCCGGCTTCCGGCTGCTCTATCCGTACGACAACACGGTGTTCCCGGTCGGCCTGTTGCCTCCGGTGTTCCAGTGGGACGGCGCTGGAAATGCCGACGCGGTGTACATCCACATGAAGAGCGGGCTCTTCGAGTACACCGGCTGCTTCGGTGCTTCGTCGACCGCTTCGCAGGCCATCACCAGCGCCGTGTGGCAGCAGGCCGGCGTGCAGACGGGCGGGGCGTCGGATCCGCTGACCGTCGAGATGTCGATCTCGAACGGAGGCACCGTCTACGGCCCGGTGAAGCAGACGCTGCTCTTCGCGCCCGGCAAGCTGAAGGGGGATCTCTTCTACAACACGTACACGTCACCGCAGGCGAACGCGAACGGCGCCGTCATGCGGTTGCATCTCGGCGCTGCGCAGCCCGAGGTGTTTCTGACGGATACCGGCAAGACTCCCAACGGCCCCTGCTGGTCGTGCCACTCGCTGTCCGCGAACGGCACCATGCTGGTCGCGCAGCACCACCAGTATCCCGGCGGTCCTTACTTGAGCGCCTCGTTCGACCTCGCCGCGAATCCCAATCCGTCGCCTCCTCCGAAGGCGCAGATCCCCGGCACCACGGCGGAGATGGGTCTCGGCGCGGTCTTCCCCGATGGGTCAAAGGTGCTCACCATGGGAAGCCCCGGCGATTCGACGTCGAACACCCTCGCGAGCTTCCCGGACGCGCCGGGCAACGTGCCGGCGATGCTCGGTCCGAAGGCGTCGATGCTGCTGGACACGGCGACCGGGCAGCAGCTCCAGATGACCGGCTGGAACGTGCAGTACGCGCAGATGCCGTCGTTTTCGCCCGACGGCACGATGATCGCGTTCAACTGGTACGACAAGTCGCAGGGTCACACGCTGGCCGTTGCGAACTTCGACACCGCCATGAACGCCGTGTCGAACGTGCGCGAGCTCGTCACAACCCAGTCGACGCAGTTCGTCGGCTGGCCGTGGATCACACCCGACAACAAGCAGGTCATCTACGTCGTCGGCAACGTGAAGGACTACGTCAGCGGGTACCCCGGCCGCTTCGGCATCGCGTCGAGTGATCTGTGGATCGCCGACGTCGCGAGCGGCAAGGCGCGGCAGCTCGCGCGCGCCAACGGCTACCCGAAGGACGGCGCGGACACCTATCTGCCGCGACCCGGTCGTGACGAGCATTTCGAGTTCTTCCCGACCATCAGCCCCATCCAGGCCGGCGGCTACTTCTGGGTTTTCTTCACCAGCCGCCGTACCTACGGCAACACCATCACGCAGATCGTCGACGACGCCATCACGAAGAAGATCTGGGTCAGCGCCATCAACATCCAGCCCGGCGCGGATCTCATCGAGGATCCCAGCAACCCGCCCTTCTACCTCCCGGGCCAGGAGGACGCGGCGGGCAACGTGCGTGGGTTTGCCGCTCTCGAGCCGTGCCACAAGGACGGAGAGTCGTGCGAGACGGGAATCGATTGCTGCAAGGGGCATTGCTACATGGGCAAATGTGGGGTCCCGCCGCCGCCGCCCCCCCCGCCACCGCCCCCGCCGGGCCAGCCGCCACCGCCACCGCCACCGCCCGCATGCTCGAACATCGACGAGCGCTGCACGACAGCGTCCGACTGCTGCGACAAGACCGCGCAGTGCATCGGGCACTACTGCGCGATCATCCAGAACCCACGGTAGCGCTAGGAGTCCGATCGGCTCGACGCGCCTAGCGACAGCACGTCCTCGGGGCGGTGCAGGAAGAACGTGGGCCCCGCCGCATCGAGCGCGGCGCGAGTGAACGGACCCCAGGTCGCTGCGGCCGTCTTGACGCCCGCGGCGTTGCCGGAAAGAACGTCGTGGGGCGAGTCGCCGACGAAGACGCTGTCGTCGGCGCCAACGCCGAGCCTCGACAGCGCCAGCACGACGGGCTCCGGGTCCGGCTTGCCGCGCTTCACGTCGTCGGCCGCGACGATGAGCTCGAATCGAGCTTCGATGCCCGCGACGGAGAGGCCGCGCGCGGCCGTTGCGCGTAGCTTGCTCGTCACGAGGGCGATGCGCACGCCTCGCTTCGCCAGCGCCTCGATCATGGGCACGACCCCCTCGTAGGGCCTCACCATGGAGTCATGGTGCTCGAGGTTGTAGTCGACGTACGTGCGCACCAGCTCCTCGACCGACTCGGGCGACGTCGCCATCCTGGAGAACGAGTCCCGGAGCGGCATGCCGAGCGTCTGCAGGTAGTAGTCGTCGGGTAGACGATCCCCGAAATGGTGCTTCCTCGCGTGGTGAAAGCTGTCGAGGATCAGCGCCACGGAATCGATGAGGGTGCCGTCCAGATCGAACAGGTACGCCGCGAACGTCATCGGTTGCGGAGCCGAAGCTACGCCAGGACGGCGAGTGTCGCCATGCAGCTGTAGCGAAAGGGGCGCCGAACTCGAGATTAAGGCGCCTTCAGATCGTCGATCGAGGGCTTCGACTGCAAGGGCTTCGGCGGAGCCGGAGCCGCAGCCGGCGCTGCTCGCGACGGCTCCTCCCCGCGCTCGGACTGCACCCTCTCCACCTGGGCGGCGATGTTGCGCTGGGTTTCGAGGAACTGCCGGTACTCTTGCTGCTTCTGCGCCTCGTCCTCCGTGTCTTCCGCGTCGGACGGCGCCTGCACGGGCGTGAAAAAGGGAGGCGGGAGCGCGCTCGCCTCGTGCTCGCGCTCTGCCAGAAGGGTCGGCTGGCCTCGCACCAGCACGGGACGTCGCGCGACGACGCCGCCTGCAGGAGCTGACACCGGGCGGTATCGGTCACCGAGCCCCTCGAGCTTCGGGTCGTCGGGGAGCCTCTCCGGGGTGAGCCACATGTCGGCGTTCTCCAGAGCCGTCGAGAGATCGCCGCCGGTGCGCGGTATCGCCCAGTGGATGGCGTTCCGGAGAAGGGCGCGCGCCTCGGTGCGCGTGTGCCCACCGCGCATCGTCCATGCGCCCGAGAAACCTGCGACCAGCGCGATGGTCGCAAGCGCCAGAAGCCCCGAACCGCCCCCTCGTCGTTCGCGCGTGAGTTCCGGGGTCGCGACCTCGGTGGCCACCAGGGGCACGTCGGAGGCGCGGAGGGACGGGAGGAGATACGCGGACAGCGCGGCCGAGAGCTCGTGAACGCTCTGGTAGCGACGCGCGGGATCCTTCTCGAGACATCGAGCAACGATGGCCTCGATGTCGCGGTCGAGCTCCGGGCGAACCTCGCGGAGAGGCTTCGGCTGTGCGTTGAGAACGCGCGCGTACACCTCCAGGACGGTCGAGCCGTCGAAGGGCATCGTCAGCGTCAGCATCCGGTAGAGCACGGCGCCGAGGGACCACACGTCCGTACGCGCATCGACCGCGTGCGGCGTCGTGATCTGCTCGGGCGACATGTAGCAAGGCGAGCCCATGCTGTCCTGCGGGCCCGTGACGACGAGTGGCGCGACGTCCATTCGTTTGGCGAGCCCGAAGTCGACGACCTTCACCTTCTGACGGCCACCGTCCGTGGTCGCGAGGAAGAGATTCTCCGGCTTGATGTCACGGTGGATGATCCCGGCACCGTGAGCTTCCTCGAGGGCGCTCGTGACCTCGAGCGCATAGCGGACGGCACGCTCCGGCTCGAACGGACCCTCGCGGACGAGCAACGCCTCGAGGTCCGTTCCCTCGAGATGCTCCATGACGAGATACGGGCGCCCGTTCTCGAGCTGGCCCACGTCGATGACGCGGACGATGTGCTCGCTCTTCAGGCTCGCGGCCGCGCGCGCCTCGTTGAGGAAGCGCTGCACGAGAACCTCGTTCTGCGTATAGTTCTCGCGCAGGAACTTGATCGCGACGCGCTGCTGGAGCTCGGAGTGGGTCGCCAGGTAGACGACGCCCATCCCACCCTCGGCCAGGATCCCATCCACGACGTACCGCCCACCGACGACGTCGCCGGTAGCGACGGGCAGGTCGGGCTCTGCAACGAGCTCGAGTGGCGACGCGGGGTGTTCACCGCGAGGCTCGATGGACCGTGTAACCGATTCGGTGTGGACGCGTGGGACGCTCTCACTGGGCATGGGCTCTACGGGCGGCGGTTTCCTGCGTGGGAACATGGGGCGTCCGCGGGTGGAACCGCGTCTGGGCGCTGCAACGAGCAGGCTTCGTGCCACATGGATGTGAGGTGCCCATCTGGCGCGCCGGGCCAGATAACGGCCTCCACCGGCAGTGTTCTCGACTACGTCGCGCCCCATGGGGCATCTTGTCCCTGCATTCTCTGCAGGCCCCGGATCAAGATGCGGTACCCACGGCCAGACGCAGTCGGCGGCTCGTGACCAGCAGCACGAGCACCGACGCCAGCAGGAACGCACTGAAACCGTACGGATATTCGGGCCTGAGCTGGTAGAGGCCGGTGCCCACCACCGGCCCCATCAGGCGGCCCAGCGCCTGCGCGGAGCTGTTCAGCCCGGCGACCGCGCCCTGCTCGTCCTCGGATACGCCGAGGGACACGGCGGCGGTGACGCCGGGCATTGCGAGCCCCTGCCCGAAACCCTGCACGGCGAGCGCAGCGGTGAGCGCAATGCGCTCGTGCGCGAAGATGAGTCCGGCGAAGCCGGCGAACGCGCACGGCAGGCCGCCAGCGAGCAGACGGAGCGGTGGCCACCGGAATCGCCGCACGATCACTCCCTGCGCGAGGACCGCGACGATGCCGTAGAGGACGAGCGCGACGCCGACCGCCTGTGCCGTTCCGCGCGGGCTCAGGCCGAGGCGGTCCTGAAAATAGAACGCGACGGTCTGCTCCATGGCGACCGACGCGAGGCTCACTGCGACCGCGACGCCGAGCAGCGGCCAGACCTTCGCCGCGACGGGCCGAAGCTCCGGCGGGGTCGTGCGAACGTGACGTTCGGGTTCCTTCAGACGGACCGCGATGAACACCGCGTTGAGTGCCGCGAGCGCCGCGGAGAAATAGACTGGTGCGAGCAAGCTGAACGTGGAGAGCCCCGCTCCGATGGCCGGACCGAAGATGATGCCGAGCCCGAACGCGGCCCCGATCATCGCCATGCCGGCGGTGCGATCGGCGCGACCGGTCGTATCGGCGACGTAGGCCTGCGCCGTCGGAAGCGTCGCGGAAGAGAAGGTGCCCCCGACGGCGCGGCTCAGCAGAAGCGCGACGTACAGGGCAGCGCCCTTCAGCAGACCACGGCTGCCTAGCTCGACGACGAGAGCGAAGAGCAAGAAGCTCACGGCGAAACCGACGACGCCCATGAGCAGCACCGGCTTCCGTCCGACGCGCTCGCTACGGCGGCCCCAGATGGGGCTCACGATGAGCTGCATCAGCGCATACGCGGTCGACAGCGAGCCGATCTGCACCTCTGCGAGACCGAGCTGGCGCCCGAGGGGAGCCAGGATCGGAAAGAGAACGGAAAGCCCGAGGATGCTGTTGAAGAGGGCGATGAAGAGGATCGGCACGGAAGCCGCGGGAGTATAGGCAGCTCACCCGGTCGGCACGGGCGAAAATCACTTCTTCTGCGAAGTGGATTTGCTCTTCGACGAGCCGGCCTTGCCGTTGCGTCCGCGCCGCTTGTCCTTCTTCTTCTGTTTCCCTCCGGATTTCCCGTGGCCCTCGCCCGCGGGGGCCGAGCCAGCCGCGTTCGCGGGCGCGCTTTCCGTCGCGGCAATGTTCGCCGCGGTCGCCGCAGGCTCGGCGGTGTCGGGCGGAGGCGCATTCGAGAGAAACGTCTTCACGTCCTCGCTCGTGGAGAAGAAGGAAGGACGGTCGCGAATGCTGTCAGCGGGTTCCTCGGCCGCGGTGACTTCGGCGTGCGCCGTCGCGGCAGTGTCGATCGCGGTGACCGCCGAGGCGACGACGGCCGTGGTGGTGTCGGTCGCGCCCGCGCCCACCGTCGCGGCAGGGTCGGTCGCCGCGACTGCGGTCGTCGGGGCTCCACTCGGGGCGACGGGCGCTGCGCTCGCAGCGGGTGCTGCCGTCGAGCGCCGTCGCGGCGGCGGCGCGGTCCTGCCCTTCCGCGCCTTGGCTCCCGTCCGCACCTCGTCCACGTCGGTGAGGACAATCCACCCTTCGTCGACCGCCGCGACTTCCTCTGCGGGCGGGCTCAAGGATTCGGGTGGCGCCGTCGGCGGGCGCGTCGAGGCGGGGATCGCGGCCGTCGCACGGTCGACGAGCTTGCGGAACGCGCCCGTCGCTGCCTTCCACGCGCCGACCAGGCTGTCGGCGACGGGGCGCATCGTCACTGGCGGCGGCTGATACTCCAGCGCGCGCAGGAGCCCGTTCCACAGCCCGCGCGCCGTCTGGTAGCGGCGATCGCGATCGATGGCGAGCGCCAGCGACACCCATGCGTCCACTCGAGGTGACAGATCTGGTCGCAGCTTGTGGAGGCTCGGACGCTCTGCCTTCGATGCGAGCTCGAAGGACTCCTTCAGGGTCCGCCCCTCGAAGGGGAGGCTCCCGGAGAGCGCGCGGAAGAGGATCACGCCGAGCGAGTAGACGTCGACCCGCCCGTCGAGCGCGTCCGAGTCTCCCTTCCAGACCTCCGGCGCGATGTAGCTCGGCGACCCCATCACGGTGCCCGCCTGGGTGAGGCGTATCGCCTTCCTGCTGCGGCTCAGCCCGAAGTCGAAGAGCCGCACACCCTGGTTGTCGCGCAGCAGGAAGATGTTCGCCGGCTTGAGATCCCGGTGGATGATGCCGGCGTCGTGGGCGCGCTCGAGCGTCTCCACGATGGGCGCAACGATGGAGTTTAGCCGTAGGAGCGGGAGCCGTTCCTTCTTCTCCTCGAGCTCCCCCAGATGCTTCTCGAGGTCGGTCCCTTCGAGCAGCTCCATCACCAGGCAGAGCGAGCCGTTCGGGGCCTCGCACAGATCGTAGACGGCGACGGCGCTCGTGCCGGCGAGGGCGACCAGCGCTTCCTGTTCACGCGCCAGCCGGGCTGCGTAGACCGGGTCATCGGCGACACTGTCGCTCAACATCTTTATGGCGACGTCACGACCCGCGGTCCGGTCCCGTGCGCGATAGACGACCCCCTGCCCACCATGGCCCAGGATTCCGGTGAGCTCGTACCGGTCGGCAACCACTACTCCTAGAAGCTCACCCATTGCTGCTATCGATCGCCGCGCGCCGCCCGCGCGGACTGGTCCGCGCCTCGCGCAATATGCATGGGAACGCGCGAAGGAAGGGTTGTCAAACGCCTCGCGACGCCCGAATGTTCGAGCCCATGAGAATGAGGACGATAGCACTAGGGTTTGCTCTTTTCTCGGTGTCCTGTGGAGGCTCCGCCCAGGGGCCCTCCGAGCCCGCGACGCCGCCTCCACCCCCCGCGCCCCTGGCCACGGCCGCGCCGGCACCGGTTGCCGCAGCCCCCGCGCCGGCTCCGAGCGCGGCCGCACCCGCTGCGGGCGCCCCGGCGGTCAACGCAGAGGACGCGCCTGCGACGCCTCAGGACTACGCGGAGGCAGAGGCCAAGGCAAAGGCCGAGAAAGATCGCTTCACTCCGGATCTCCGGGAGAAGTCGAAGGCTCTCGCCGACACGAAGTACAAGTCGCTGCGCGCTGGCCTCGATGCGACGCTGAAGAGCCCGCACCGGAAGCCGGGCAACGCCGATCGGGACGTCTACCGGCACCCGATCGAGACGCTCGAGTTCCTCGGCATCACGCCGAAGATGACCGTGCTCGAGTATGGCCCCGGCGAGGGCTGGTACACCGAGCTCCTCGCGCCTCTTCTCGCGAAGAGTGGAAAGCTGATCGTCACGACGTCCGACCCGAACGGGCCGCCCTCCGATCGGGGCACGCTCGGGGCGAAGCGGCTCGACCTCTTCCTCGACAAATCGCCAGAGCTCTTCGGCAAGGTGGAGCGCGTGGTCGTCGACGGGAAGACCCCGTCGCTCCCCGAGGAGAACAAGCTCGACGCGATCCTCCTTTTCCGCGGTCTCCACGGGATGGAGCGGCAAGGGACCGTCCCCGCGTGGCTCGCCGCCTTCCACAAGGCGCTCAAGCCGAACGGGATCCTCGGCATCGAGCAGCACCGGGCGAAGGCGGGGGAGGACCCGAAGCAGACCGCGGAGAAGGGCTACGTGCCCGAGGAATGGGTCATCCAGGAGGTCGAGAAGGCCGGCTTCAAGCTGGCAGGGAAGAGCGAGGTCAACGCGAACCCGAAGGACACCAAGGACTACCCGGAGGGTGTCTGGACGCTGCCGCCCACCCTTCGCTTGAAGGAGAAGGATCGCGACAAGTACGTCGCGATCGGCGAGAGCGATCGCATGACGCTCAAGTTCGTGAA
>CAYUAW010000141.1:4267-7738 GCA_964442485.1 uncultured Polyangiaceae bacterium | reverse complement strand
AGCGAGCCGCCGAGTTTCCGCCCGCCCATCTCCATGGCGAAGCTCATGTCCAGGTCGAACAGGAGCCGCGCCTGGTCGACGCTGGCCGTACCGGACAGGACCGTCGCTGCGGCGGATGCGTCCTCCGCGTTCTGTTCGAAGCACTTCTGGCCCTTCGCGATCGTGACGTTGCCGTCTGCGAGGGTGCCGTTCAGCGTGCAGATCTCGTTGCCATTCGAGCTATCGACGAGCTCGAAGGCGAGCGCCGAATCGCTCGAGCTCGTGACCTTCATGCGTGCCTTGGGGTCCTTCTCCGTGCGATCCGGCAGGGTCTCGATGTGGTAGACGGCCACGTCTTCGCCGGCGTAGTCGCCGAGGAAGGCGGAAGCCGACACCGCTTTTCCGCTGGCATCGGCCTTCTTCGGAGCGTCGGCGGGCCCCGCCTTCGGAGCCTCGGCGGATGGCGCCGTGGTTTCCGTCGGGCGAGCAGCGCTCGCCGTCGTCTGTGCCGCAGCTGCGTGGGCGGCAGAGTGGCGAGCCGCTGCGCGCGGCGCGGCGCTGACCGGATCGGCGCGCATACCGGCCGCGAGCGGCCCCCAGCCGAGGGGTGTCGTGCTGGGCGTCGGTGTGCAGCCGGCGAGCACCGAAAATGCAGCGCCCAATAGTCCCAGTGCTCGCCTGGGTCGACTCCCTGTTTCGCCCCGCCCGAGGAGCGAGCTGATGGTCCGTGCACTCATCCGGTGGCGCCGGCGTCGTCCGCCTTCTCGATGAGCTCTATCTTGTAACCGTCGGGATCCTCGATGAACGCGATCACGCTGCCTCCGTGCTTCATGGGGCCGGGCTCACGAGTGACGCGATAGCCGGCGGCCCTCACCTCGTTGCAGACGGCGGCGATGTCGGTCGCGGAGAGAGCGACGTGCCCGAAGCCGTCTCCCTTCTCGTAGCTGGTCTTGCCCCAGTTGTGGGTGAGCTCGATCACGGCCGACGACGCTTCGTCTCCGTAGCCGACGAAGGCCAGGGTGAACTCGCCCGACGGATAGTCCTTCTTGCGGAGGAGCCTCATCTTCAGGGGGCCCGTGTAGAACGCGAGCGAGGCGTCGAGGTTGCCCACCCGGAGCATCGTGTGCAGGAGCCGCATCCCCCCCAAATAGCACCGAACGGCCTCGGGGCGGCGCCGCTCTCGCGCGACGATTCATGGCACGCTTGCCACGTTGCTGGTCGCACGCGCGCTCCCTGGTCTCGCCCAGCGGCTCCTCGCCGCGGCGATGGCGATGGGGCCGCCCCCTGCCGCGGTGCCGCCACCAGCGCCCCCGACGACGACAGCGCCCTCGACGCAATGCCGCACCGACGAGAGAGCGCAGCGCGGGCCGATGCCGAGCCCGATCGACGCCGTCGGCGCGGACGCGGCGCGCGCAGCGGGAGGGTGGCAATGGGTGTATCTCGCGAGCGCCGTCGCGGCGACGGCGGCCATGTCGCCAAGTGGAGCGGATCACTCCATCCGTGTCGCCGTGCAGGAGCACGCGCGCGTCCCCGCCTGGGGCGACGCGGCGTACTACGGCGGTTACGTCCTTCCCGTGCTCTTGCCGGCGTCGCTCTACGTCGCCGGGCTCGTCGCCGACGACCACGCCCTCGCCGGCGCGGGCAGCGCCGCCATCCAGGCTCTCGCGTTCACGGAGGCGGTGACCGTCGTTCTCAAGGTCGGCACGGGACGGCCATTTCCCCTGCACGGCGGAGACCCGAACGCCGAGGCCCGCCTGCATCATGCGGAGTACGCGCGCGAGTTCGCTCCGTTCGGCTTCGCGGGCCGCTATGCGTGGCCTTCGGGGCACACGGCTGCGGCGATGTCCATCGCCGCGTCGCTCACCGCTTACTCCGACGAGCCCTGGCTCGTCGGCTCCATCGCCTATCCCGTCGCAGCGGCCATCGGCTTCGGCATGCTCACAGGCGATCATCACTGGGCGTCGGACATCGTCGCCGGCGCGCTGCTGGGGCAGGGGATAGGGTGGTCGGTGGGCAAGAGCTTCGCGGAGCGCGCGCGCCCCGGCGAAAAATCGCACTCGGTGCTCGAGGTCGTCCCGCTCCTGTCACCCGGCGTGCAGGGGCTCGCCGTCACGGGGATGCTGTGACGGTTCAGCCGTGCGGATTCTTCCGCCCGAGCGCTTCGCCGATTCTGCCGAGGATGGTCACGACGACCTCGCGAGCGTCGTCGAGCAGGCCTTCGCTCCAGGCGGCGGGTGTCGCGTGGTGAACGCTCGGATCGCTTCCTCCGACGGGAACGAACGCGGCCGACTCGCCGTACGCGTGCGGGACCTCGCCGGCGTGAAGGGCATGTTCCGCTTGCAGTGCCGCCCGCTGGCGCGTGAGCTCGGCGAGCTCGCGCCGCCGCTCCTCGGCGAGACCTCCTCGCTCGACGAACTCGAGCACGCGGGGGAGCTCGCTCTCGTCGAACCACACGCCGTGCTCGCGGCAGACGTCGATGATCACGCCGCTGTGACCGCCGAAGTTCTTTCGCCCCATCAGCTGCGAGCACGCGGGGCAGGGCACGTAGCGGACGGCGCCGACGACGGGCCGCTGCGCCGATGGCCGCCGCGGCACCGCGCCTCCGCAGACCGCGCGGCGCTCGAGGAGATCGCGGAGCAGCGCGGCTTCCACGAACTGTCCGCCGCACCGGCTGCAATCGTAGAGCCGCCCATTCTCACCTGCGAATGCGTCGAGCAGGAGCCTGCAATCGGGGCACGACAGCGCGGCCTTCTCCGGGATCGGTTCCAGGCCGAGCTCGAAGCCACACGCTTCGCAATGAAGTGCGCTCGGCAGGCTAAGGTGAAAGCAGCGCGCGCAGCGCAACGTGGCCACGGAGGCGTCGCAGAAGCGGCAACGCCGTGCTCCCGATTCGATGGGCGCGCCGCACGAGTGGCAGGCGAGCGCTGGCATCGCGTCCGTCATCCCACCATCTTCGCACGAGCGGCCGGCGGAACAACGCGCGCTGTCGCACATGGGTAGCCAGGCTGTCGCGGGGGGCAAGAGAAGCGGGTTCCCGGTGCGCGTTTGTAAGCCTTTGGTAGTCCTTTACCGATCATTCTGCGTGGTACGGATCCGCGCCATGCGCTGGTCCCTCCTGCTCCTTCTTTGCTTCGCCACGGCCTGCACCTCCGACAAGTCGGGATCATTCATTCCCGAAGCGGGTACCTCCACCGACACCGACGCACGGCCACCGGATACGCATCCGGCGGAGGCGGGGGCGACGAAACATGACGCGGGCGCACCGGCACGCGACGCGGCAGCGACGTTCGACGCGGCCACGCCGGGGCCCATCGTCACTCTCGACGACGGGCAGGTGCAGAGCGATCTGGTCGGAGGCACGCGTCGGTTCCTGAAGATCCCGTTCGCGAAGCCGCCCGTCGGGGATCTGCGGTGGAAGGCACCGGTGAAGAACGACAAGTGGAGCGGTGTGCGCCACGAACAGAACTTCACGGCAGGGTGCCCGCAGGCGAA
>CAYUAW010000141.1:0-4167 GCA_964442485.1 uncultured Polyangiaceae bacterium | reverse complement strand
CCGGCGCTCGCGGACGAGAAATCCCCGCTCGGCAATCAGGGCTTGCTCGATCAGCGACGGAGCCTCGAGTGGGTGCGCGACAACATCGCGAAGTTCGGCGGCGACCCGGGCAACGTGACGATCTTCGGCGAGTCCGCGGGCTCCGCGGACGTCTGCTACCAGGTGGCCTCGCCCGGCAGCCGCGGGCTCTTTCATCGCGCCATCAGCGAAAGCGGCGGTTGCACCATCTCCATCGCGGGCGGGAAGGACAACACCGCGGCGGGCAACGCGGACTCCATGAAGGCCTTCGCGAAGGCCGAGGGGTGCGACACCGCGAAGGACGTGCTCGCGTGCCTCCGCGGCAAATCCGTGGACGACATCATGGCCAACGCGCAGCAACCCGATCCGATGAGCGGCATGGTGGCGAATGCGCCGTGGACGTTCGGCGTCGTGGTCGACGGCCCCGGCGGCTTCTTGCCCGACCAGGCGCGCGCTCTCTTCGATTCGGGTGACGTCGCGAAGGTGCCGTACATCCTCGGCAGCAACAACGACGAGGGAACGCTGTTCCTCATCGGCGGAACGCCGCCTGCCTCGGAGGCCGAGTACACCGACGCCATCAAGGCGCGCTTCCCGGGCGCTGCGGATCAGGTCCTCGCCATGTACCCGTCGTCGAAGTTCAACGGCGACTACACGGCGGCGCTCGCCACCGTCATCGGCGACTCGGGCCTCATCTGCGGCACGCACGACAGCGCGCGCCGCGCGGCGAAGGCTGGCCTGCCCGTGTTCATGTACAACTTCAACGTGCCGTGGGCGATCTTCCCGAGCGTGCTGCACGCCTCGCACGCTTCCGAGATCAGTCACGTGTTCGGCAATCCCTACACGCCGATGCCCGACCCCGGCAGCGTGGCCGTCAGCGACGCGATGAACGCCTTCTGGGCGGCGTTCGCCAAGGCGGGCGACCCGAACTTCGACGGAGCGCCCGCCAAGTGGCCGGCCTTCGCCCCCGACGCCGACGACAACGACGAGCGCATCCAGTTCGACCCCAAGCTCGAGACGGTGAAGGACTTCCGCAAGGCGGAGTGCACCTTCTGGCGGGGGCTCTACGACAAGGCCGAAGCCCCCGACGCCGGCGCTCCCTGACGAACCACAGCGGCTCTATGATGCCGCCATCATGGTCCGAGACAACGAGGGACTGCATCGGTTCGAGCTCGAAGTGCCGGGCGGCATCGCCTTCGCGACGTACCGCCGCTCGCCGGGCGTGGTGACGGTGCTCCACACCGAGGTGCCGGAGTCCCTGGCGCGCCACGGCGTGGGCTCGGAGCTCGCTAAGGGGTTGCTCGACCTCGTGCGCTCCCGCGGTGAGAAGGTCATCCCACGGTGCAAGTTCGTCGCGGCGTACATGAGCAAGCATCCGGAGTACGGGGATCTGATGGCGGCGCAGGTCTGATAGTTCAGACGGAGAACCCGTTCTCGCGGATCACTGTTGCGTACCAGTGGCCACTGTCCTTGACGGTGCGGGCCTGGGTCTCGTAGTCGACGCGGATCAGGCCGAAGTGCTTTCCGTAGCCGAAGGCCCACTCGAAGTTGTCGGTGAGCGACCAGACGAAATAGCCGCCCACGCGGGAGCCGCGCTGGAGCTCCGCGTGCAGCGCGGCGAGGTACGACTCGAGGTAGCGCCGCCGCGAAGGGTCGCGGACGGCGCCGTCCACCGTGGTCTCGGGCGTCGCCGCGCCGTTCTCGGTGACGATGACCAGAGGATTGCCGTAGTCGGTGCGCAGCCGCGCGAGCACTTCGCCGAAGGACGGGGCGTGGACCTCCCACCCCATCTCCGTGTATTCCGAGCCGGGCTCGTGGTGGTCGATGTCGACCAGGAACTCGAAGAGCGGAAGGTTCGGATCGTACCGAGCGAACTGTCGGGTGTAGTGGTTCAGGCCCAGGAAATCGATGGGTTCGCGGATCACTTCCAGGTCGCCGTCGGCGATGGGTGAGGGCAGAAAGGAGAGCAACGCGAGGAGATCGTCCGGGTAGCTGCCCTTCAGCACCGGGTCGAGGAACCAGCGATTGAAGAGGCCGTCCACGCGAAACGCGGCGGCGCGATCGGCGTCGCTCGAGGTCTCCGGGTGGATCGGGAACATCTGTTCGACGATGCCGACCTTCACGTCGCTCGCGGCCGCCCGGAGCGCCTGCACCGCCCGGCCGTGCGCGAGGTTCGTGTGATGCGAGGCGAGGAGGTACGCCGGCAGATCGATCAGCCCCGGCGCGTGGACCCCCGTCAGGTATCCGAAGATGGTGAACACCTGTGGCTCGTTCAGCGTCATGAAATGCTTGACGCGATCGCCGAGGGCGCGGGCCACGGTGCTCGCATAGTCGGCGAACCACCCCGCGATGTCGCGATTCGCCCAGCCCCCCTGGTCGGAGAGCGCGGCGGGAAGATCCCAGTGATAGAGAGTCGCCCACGGCGTCACGCCCGCCTCGAGCAGTGCGTCGACGAGGCGCGAGTAGAAGTCGAGGCCCTTCTGATTGACGGCGCCCGTTCCGCCGGGAACGACTCGAGGCCACGCGATGCTGAACCGGTACGCGCCGAGCCCGAGCTCCTTCATCAGGGCGACGTCCTCCGGGTAGCGGTGATAGTGATCGCAGGCGACGTCGCCCGTTGCATCACCGGCGATCTTGCCGGGGGTATGCGAGAAGCGGTCCCAGATGCTCTCGCCTCGGCCGTCCTTCTGGTGAGCGCCCTCGATCTGGTAGGCCGCCGAAGCTGCGCCCCAGACGAAGCCCTTCGGAAAAGCAATCCTCTTCATGTGCGACCGCGAATCCTCGCAGAAAGCGGGGTTTTCACAACTCCTCGGGCAGAGGACCGGCTGAGGCGCAGGCGAAACCGCGAATCACCGCGGCGAGAGGCCCCGTTCCGCGCTGCGGAAGTCGCGATTGCGACTTCCCAGTCCGGCAACTACGTTCGCAAAATCTCGAGCGGCGGGAGCCTGCCCGAAGAGGAGCCACGACCATGAGCAAACTTCCCCTGGACACCCTCGCCAAGGCCGCAACGGTCGCACGCGGCCTGGCCATCGATGCCGTTCACGCGAGCCAGAGCGGTCATCTCGGTCTACCTCTCGGGTGCGCCGAGATCGGGGCGGTGCTCTTCGGCAGCGCGCTCAGCTATTGCCCGAGCCACCCGGAATGGCTCAACCGGGATCGCTTCGTGCTCTCTGCCGGGCACGGGTCGATGTTCCTCTACGCGTGGCTGCACCTCGCGGGCTATCGCGACATCACGATGGAGGAGATCAAGCGCTTCCGGCAGCTCCACTCGAAGACCCCGGGTCACCCCGAGCTCACGCACGCGCCGAGCGGCGTGGAGACGACCAGCGGCCCGCTCGGGCAGGGCATCGCCAACGCGGTCGGCATGGCGGTGGCCGCGAAGATGGCGGAGGCGCGCTTCAACACGCCGAAGCACGCGATCTTCGACCACCACGTCGTCTGCCTCGCTGGCGACGGCTGCATGCAGGAGGGCGTGGCGATGGAGGCGGTGGAGTTCGCCGGGCATCAGGAGCTCGACAACCTGATCCTCATCTACGACTCGAACGCCGTCACGCTCGACGCCATGGCGAAGGAGACGCAGAGCGAGGACACCGCGAAGCGCTTCGAGGCGATCGGCTTCGACGTCCAGACCATCGAGGGTCACGACATGACCGTCATCGACGCGGCGTACCTACGCGCGAAGGCCGCCGGGAGCGGCAAGCCGCAGCTCATCATCGCCAAGACGCTCATCGGAAAGGGCATCCCGGAGGTCCAGGGCACGCAGAAGGCGCACGGCGAAGCGGGAGCGAAGTTCGCAGAGGCGGCGCGCAAGGCCCTCGGCTTGCCGCCTGAGCCCTACTTCGTCGCGCCCGAGGTGAGGGCCTTCTTCGCCGAGCACGAGAAGGCGCTCGACGCCGAATACGACGCCTGGGTGAAGAAGTTCGACGCCTGGAAGAGCGAGAACCCGAAGCTTGCCGAGGAGCTCGGCAGCTCGCGGGCGTACTCGCACACCGTCGCAAAGGACACCGCCCTGAAGACGCCGGACACGGCCGCGCTCCTCGCCGCGATCCCTCCCTTCGCGGACGCCGCGATCGCCACGCGGAAGGCGGGCCAGGACGTGCTGCAGCCGCTCGCGGCGAAGGTGCCGCTGCTCATCGGCGGCAGCGCCGATCT
>CAYUAW010000140.1:12346-16663 GCA_964442485.1 uncultured Polyangiaceae bacterium | reverse complement strand
GGAGCAGTTCGCCGAAGGCGAAGCTGCGGGGGGCTAAGGCCCCCCTTTGTTAGCGGAGAGCGGGTCCGGTTCGGTCCGTGGTGCGGCCACGCGTCGCGGCTTCGGGAGCGGGTTGGCGAGCGCCCACTTTCTGACGACGCTCCGCTCGGCGTCGTCCAGCGCGAGCGCCTGCGACACATGCGCGTCGAGCTCTGCTCGCGCCTCGGCGCCGATGCCGGCGTTCGCGCGCGCGAGCGTCGCGCCCATCGCGTCCAGCCCGTCCAGGAATCTCGCCTCGACGGCAGGCAGCGCGCGCAGATGGCCGATCTTCAGCTGGGGCATGCCCTGGCGCGCATCGCGGTGACGCGTGAAGTGAAAGAAGCGCACGATCGTCGAGTTGAGGTACGCGGCGAGCGCCGGCGAGGTCCATCCGTCGCGCGGGAAGCCCGCGAGGATCGAGTTCCGGAAAGCCTCGCCGTCAGAGAGGCTCGCGATCGGGTAGCGCGCGGTCTGGCGGATGAGCACGCCGACGGCGCGGAAGTCGGCGGCGTCGCGCAGGCGTCCGCGGAGGTCCGTCGGGTCGAGGAACGTGCGCGGCGCCTCTACGCGGAACTCCGAGATGTCGGCACCCTCGCGGATCGGTACGACGAAGGGGATGGCGGCAGCGTCGAGCTTCCGCAGGTGCGCAAGATCGTCGCCGGTCGTCTGGAATCCGCGCTCCCCGAAGAGCTCGCCCGGGAGCTTGGGCAGGGCGTCGAGGCGCTCGAGGAGACGCGTGGCGACGGCGTCCAGATCCGACCTTCCGAGTGGCCAGATGGAGCTCCTCGTCGAGCCGGGGACCGGTGTGCCGGGCGCGCGGCGCGTCGAGGTGAGCGCCATGCACGGCTGGAAGACGCCGGCGAACGCCCCGTCGCCGAAGTCGTAGAGCTCCCGGTCGACGTCGCAGAGCGCGTCGTGCGCGTCCCGCGTCGGACCGTAGCCCGAAAGGTCCGCGACCGACGTGGGCAGCACCAGGCCGAGCCTCCCGCCCACCCGGACGAGCTCGGCCGCGCGGCGCACGAAGAGACCGTGCAGCGTCCGGTAGTTCCTGAAGGCGGGATTCGTCGCCTCGTAGTAGCGGGCCAGCTCGGCTTCGAGCGGCTGAGCGGCGCGACCGACGTACGCGATCCACGGCGGGTTGCCGATGCAAGCGTCGAAGCCAGCGGGCTCTGCCGCGAACACGTCGGGGAACTCCCGGAACCAGTCGAAGGCCGGCGTTCCGGAGACTCCGTCCGTGTTGTGACCCAAGGCGTAATCGAACGACAGTGACTCACCGGGTACGCTCTTTCGAATGCGACCGACGAGCGCGTCGCCGACGCGGAAGTGGGCCGACAGATCGGGGGTCTCGCCATTCTCACCTGTTGCGAGTCGCGCGAGCCGTGCACGCGCGAGATCCGTCGCGACGGCATCGCGATCCACTCCGCGGAGGCAACGCGTGACGACGAGGCGAAGCGCTTCCTGTCCGGCGTCCAGTCGGTCGAGCTCCTTCGCTCCTTCGCGGCGCCACGCCGCGAGCAAGGCGTCCGACAAAAGGCGTGCGGTCTCCTCGAGAAAGGCGCCCGAACCCATCGCCGGATCGCAGACGGTGAGCGAGAGGAGCTGGGAACTCGACGCTCCTTCGAGCAGCGGCCCGAGGGCGCGCGCGAGCACTTTCGCGGCGAGCGTCTCGGGCGTGTAGTGCGAGCCCGAGCTCCGTCGCGCCACGCCGGCGTCGACCACGAGCTCCCCCGCCGCGCCGTTCCGCTCGGCGAGCGGCGCGAGCGCGCGGAGCATTTCCTCCTCGTCGCTTGCCCGAGAAAGCGCAGGCGCGAGTCGCTCGACGGCGCTCTTCGGCAGCGCGAAGGTGCGCTGGACCCATTTCGAACGAAGCTTCGCCGGTTGTGCGAGAACCTTGCGCGCCGAGACGTAGGCTCCGTTTGTGCGCAGCGCTACGGCCGCGTCGACGAGACGCCGGACACGGAGCGAGAGGACCGCCTCGTAGATCGAGCCTACCCGGGCGTGATCGATCCGTCGCTGCTCGTCGCCGAGCGCGTCGAGCACGATCTCGAGGGTCTGTCGCTCGACCCAGCGCGCGACGTGCTCAGGGTCGTCCAGGGGCGACGCGGGAACGCCCGAGAGAAGGCGCGAGCATGCGCCCGCTGCACGAAGAAACTGCGCCGTCGACTCGAGCGACGCGGCGAGCGTCCCCACCGTGAGCGCCGTATCCGCGCGAGCGTGAGCAAGCGCGATGCGAAGCAAGAGCCCGGTCAGCGAAGCGTCGATCGTGGATTGGTCCCCGACCAGGGTCGACTTCATCGCGCCTTCGGGCGCTCGGGCCGCCGCGTCGAGCAGTGCCTCCAGGGCGCGACGCGCGTTCGGGGGCGACGCCTGCCTCAGCCTTGCTTCTTGCCACCACTCGGGGTGGTGAGCAGGAGGATGGCCGGGATCGTCCCGATGAGGACGATGATGGTGCCGACGATGGCGGCGAGGTTCACGAGTCCGTTGTCGAGATCCATGGCGTCGGGCGGGAGCGTACAGCCGAGCGCTCACTTCGTGAAGGGAAAAGCCGGGGCCTCCGTCGTGGGCTCGTTTCGTGGGACCGTGTTATAAGGCGGAGGAGTCGCTGGCCTTGCATGCTGCACCAGGCGCGACGGAGGCGTTCCCGATGATCGATGAAATCCTCAGCGAGCTCCGCCAGGGGCTGGAGAAGGCGCACGCTGCCCTGAAGCGGGATCTCGCGAAGCTGCGGACCGGCCGTGCCCATTCCTCGATGCTCGAAGGCATCCGGGTCGACTACTACGGTACTCCCACCCCCCTCGGGCAGATGGCCACGGTGAACGTCCCCGAGCCACGGCTCATCACGGTGAAACCGTGGGATAAATCTCAGGTGAAGGCCGTCGAGAAGGCGATCAAGGAGAGCGATATCGGCTTCAACCCTTCCGTCGACGGGGATCTCATCCGGATTCCGGTTCCTCCGCTGAGCGAGGAGCGCCGCAAGGAGCTCGTGAAGGTCGCTCGAAAGAACGCCGAGGAGTGTCGCGTCGTCATCCGGAAGGCCCGTCACGAGGCGCTCGATCTGCTCTCCGAGCTGAAGAAGGACGGCGCCGCGAGCGAAGACGACGTGGAGCGCGCGAAGAAGAAGGCCGAGGAAATCGTGGCCGAGGGCGTCCAGGGCGTGGAAACGATCGTGCACGCCAAGGAAAAGGATATCCTCGAGATTTAGAGCTTACCGCCCCCGGCAGGCCGGCCGAGTACGGAGGCCGAGGAGCGGGTCGACGTGCGGGCAGACGACGGACGGCAACCGGCAAACAAGTAGATTTGAAGTGCACAATCCAGCAGCCAAACGGGCGTGTTCGCCGCTCGCCCCGTCCCCTGGGCCGGGTCTCCCTGATGGCGGGTGTTGTTCGGGGTCTAGCGTGGGCGCTATGATAGCGTTTTGATGCGGATGCGTGCCGTAGCACACGGAATCAGCGACGTCGGGCTGCAGCGGGAGCACAACGAAGACAGCTTCGCTGTCCTGTCCGATCACGCCCTGTGTATCGTGGCCGACGGGATGGGCGGTCACCGCGCGGGCGATGTCGCAAGCCGCCTTGCGACGGAAGCCATCGGCGAGTTTTTCAAGAAGACGGCCAACGACGACGCCACGTGGCCCTTCCACTTCGATCCGAACCTGACGGACGAAGAGAACAAGCTCCTCACCTCCATTCGACTTGCGAATCGCCAGATCTACGAGCACAGCACGCGCTCGCAGGATCTACGCGGCATGGGCACCACGGTCGTCGGCGCGCTCTATTCGGGCCGGAAGAACCGCATGTACCTGGGGCACGTCGGCGACAGCCGCGCCTATCGCGTCCGCGCGGGCGAGATCCAGCAGATGACGCGGGACCACTCGCTGGTGAACGACTACCTCGCGGCGATGCCGGACATGACGGACGAGCAGCGCAGCGAGCTACCGAAGAACGTCATCACGCGCGCGCTCGGCATGCAGGACAACGTCGAGGTCGATCTTCAGAGCGACGAGTGCCAGACCGGTGACGTGTACGTGCTTTGCTCGGACGGGCTGAGCGGGATGATCACCGACCACGAGATCCTCGACGTCGTGAAGGAGAGCGCGAAGAACCTCGAAGAGGTCTGCCGTCGTCTCGTCACCATGGCGAACGAGCACGGCGGCGAGGACAACATCACCGCCGTCGTCATTCGCGTCGAGGAAGAGGGCGAGCGTCAGATCGAGCTCTCGAAGACCCTCCCGCTCGTGGCGCGCCCCCAGATGGGCAGCTCGTCGGACGAGGACACGCCGCCCGCCTCGGCCGTCACGAGCGC
>CAYUAW010000140.1:0-12246 GCA_964442485.1 uncultured Polyangiaceae bacterium | reverse complement strand
CGCGATCGTCACGGTGCAGGCGTCGTCGCGGCCGCCGCCCATGGCAACGGAGTTCGTCTGCGAGATCCCAGCCATCCCACCCGCGGGCGTCAGGTTGCCTTGCATCTGGAATGAAAGCTGAAGTGGGCTCGTGGCGGTGGCGTTGGCCTGGAGGTTGAGACTCACGTAGTAGTTCCCGCCTTGCGGGCTCACCGTGCAGGTGACCGTCGCACCCGTGTCGCGATCGACGACGACGTAGTCGTCTGGATGGCAGCCCATGCTCAGATCGCAGTTGAGCTCGTCGAGCACTCCGGCGGTTTGAGCGAATGGAACCGACAGCTGTCCGTTCTGCGTGGTGCACACCTTGCCCGCAGCGTTCGTGGTCTGCAGCGTGAGCGCAGCCTGCGCGGGCGGGCTCGGCGGATCGCTGCAACCAGTGGACATGCAAAACACAAAGGGCAGCAGTGCCGCGGCGAGACGAGCAACCTTCATCGAAGCTACCTCCGTTAAGCCACGTATCTACCGCAACGGCGCGATGCCGGTCGAGCAAAGCGCACCGTGCGACACGATCCGTTGCGAACGCATTGATTCAGTCTTGCAAGCCGGGGTGAGTGACGGGGATCGAACCCGCGACAACAGGAGCCACAATCCTGTGCTCTACCAACTGAGCTACACCCACCGTGAGAGGGGGCGAGGGATCTAGCTCACCTCGGGCACCTCCCGCAACCCGCTCGCGGCGTTCGCGGACTGGGTGGCCCCTGCGGGCGCGCTCGCTCCGGTTTTTGTGCTTCAGCGGCGGTTCGGACGCTGGGTGCGCGCCTTCTCGGCGAGCCGCAGGTCGTCCTCGTGACGCGCGTCCAGGGAGAGGGGAGGGCCGAAGGTCGCGGCGGGCGAGCCGTCGAACGCCATTACCGTCGCCATCACCGACTCCTCCAGCGCCGTCAGGTCGTACCCGCCCTCCAGGACGACACCGACCCTCCCGGTGACGCCGCCCGGGACGGCGGCGACCAGGCGGCGCGTCATTTCCGAGTAGCCCCACGCGGTCAGGCACATTGCCGCGAGGGGGTCCCGTTCGTGAGCGTCGTATCCGGCGCTCACGAGGAGCAAGTCCGGCGCGAACTCGGCGATCGCCGGTGCCACGATTCGATCCATCGCCGCGATGTAGGCCGCGTCTCCCGCGCCCGGAGAGAGGGGGACGTTCACCGTCGCCCCGACGCCGTCGCGCGCGCCGACCTCGCCCCGTGCCCCCGTGCCGGGGTAGAGCGGCCACTGGTGCAGCGAGACGTAGAGCACCGACGGGTCGGAGTAGAAGATCTCCTGCGTGCCGTTGCCGTGATGGACGTCCCAGTCGACGATCGCGACGCGCTCGCAGCCACTGGCCCGCGCGTGAGCAGCCGCAACGGCCACGTTGTTCACGAGGCAGAAGCCCATTGCCGCTCCGGGCCGCGCATGGTGCCCGGGAGGCCGAACCAGAGCGACCCCGAAGGCGGCCCTTCCACCGAGTAGCGCGTCGACCATCTCCACGCACCCGCCAGCGGCGCGGACCGCCGCCGCGTACGAGGCGGGCGCATAATAAGTGTCTGCGTCGAGGTACCCGCGGCGCCCCGCGATGCGCGACAGCTGCTCGACGTACGCCGGCTCGTGGGCACGACCGAGCTCGTCGTTCGAAGCGTCTCGAGGCGCGAGTACCGTCACCCGCTCCGGGGGCAGTGCCGAGAAGAACCCGCTCCGAGCCGCGGCGAGTCGTTCGGGCCGCTCGGGGTGTCCTCCCGACTCGGGTCCGGGCTCACGGTGCTCGACAAAGAGCGGGTCGGAGACGACGGCAATGGTGTTTTCCATCGTGTTTCGCTAACCTAGCGCACTCTACCTTCGCCAGGCGGGCGCGACTCCAGGCTATCGATTGGGCGTGTCATGCACGCCCCTCGGGCACGTCCGGTGGGAAGGGGGCACAACAATGCGCTGGAAGATCATCATCGTCAATTCGGGCATCGTCGCCATCGTCGCGCTGCTCACGTTCGTGCTCCTCTACACGAGCCTCCACGGGATGGTCGCCGATCCGGCGGCTCGAAAATCGGAGGTAGAGCACGCCATCCGCGGTGCCAACGCCCAGCTCGAGCTAGACGGTCTCCTGCTCGAGCGATGGCTCGCCGAGCAAGCCGCCCGGCCCGAAGTGCGGGGGGTCTTCTCGGGTGGTACCGAGCGCGCCCGGAGCGACAGCGCCACCGCCCAGGCCGACAAGATCCGCGAGCTTGCATCCTCGAACCCGGCCTTCGCACGGATCCCGCCGGCGCTCGTCCTCTTCGTCGATGCACAAGGGGTCGCCCTCGGCCGGAACGGCTCCGCGTTGATGCGCGGAGACAAGATCGCTGACGTCTATCCGACACTCGGCGAGGCGCTGAAGGCCGGCCATACGACGAGCGACGTCTGGATGAATCGCGAGCGGCAGGAACAGCTGCTTGCCAGCTATGCCCCCGTCCGCGGCGACGATGGTGCGACCATCGGCGCGGTCATCATCGGAACTCCGCTGAACGACGAGCGATTGAGCCGCACCAGCGATCTCACGAGTGGTCAGGCGCTGGTGTTCGGAATGAAGGGGCAGGCCGACAAGATCGAGCTCATCGCGAAGAGCGAGCAAGCATCGGCGGAGGTGCTCGGCATCGCGCAAGCCGGGGCGGTGCTCGACGCGGCAGGGGCCTCGCTCGGAAGCGGCAACCTCACCGTCGTCACCGGCGCGTCGAAGGACTATCTGGCGGCGACGGCACCCGTGAGCGGCTACGGCGCGGGAAACAACGCGGTGCTCGTTGCCATCGTCCCCGCCTCGCTGGTCACGAGCCTCGCAACCGTGCTCTGGCCGGTGTTCGCGGTCGCGGGTCTCGGAATCCTCATGGTGATCGCGGGCGGTACCGTGCTCGGCAACTACATCTCGACCCCCATCTCCGAGGTCGAAGAGGGGCTCTTGCAGATCATCAACGGCAAGACGGACCTGCGTTTCCAGCTCGAGCACGACGACCTCGGTGGTCTCATCTCGCGCATCAATTCGCTGCTCAACGCGCTGACGGGCGTGCCCGAGACGGACGAAGAAGGGCGCACGTCGACCGCGCCCGAGCAGCCCTACCAGGAATGATCAGCTTCGAATCGAGCTTTCAGAGCAGAGAGACCACCGCAAGGCGCCCCCACCAGTGGTGTCCGCGCCACGGGCTCTCGTCCTGGGAGCCGGCGCTTTTCCGCGGAATCGCCTCGTCAAGTCCGCCATGGCGTCGAGACGAGCCGTCTCTGCGCGCATTTCGCTCCCGACGTCCGTAACTCGGCCGCGAAACCGCGTTCGAACGGTGCTATCCCTACGCCGCGAGCGGCCCGCGGCCGCTCCGGAAGAAACGAGCACCGACTTTGGGACTCTTCGATTTTCTGGGCAAGAAGAAGGACGACGCGGCCCCCGCCGCAAGGAAGGCTCCGAAGGACGTGCCCCGTCTGTCGCGCCTGGCCGGCGACAAGATGGCGCAGAACTACGACCGCCAGGAGGCCATCGACGAGCTCGCCAAGGCGAAGACTCCGGAGGCTGCCGAAGGCCTGCTCCGTCGGTTCGCGTTCACGATGGAGCCATCCATCACCGACCAGGACGAGAAGGAAGCCGCCGCCGAGGGCATCGTCGCCGCGGGAGAAGCGGCCATCGAACCCATCCGACGCTACTGCGCGCGCGCGGAGAGCCTCACCTGGCCGCTCAAGATCCTGCGGCGCATCGTCCCCGCGGATCAGATCGTCGACGAATTGCTCGCCTTGCTCGACGAGTTCGATGTCGAGTACATGCGAAACCCCGAGCCCAAGATCCAGCTCATCTCGGTGCTGGAGGAGTACCCGAGCAACGACGTGCGCGTCGCCGTCGAGCCGTTCTTGACCGACGTCAACGAGACGGTGCGTTTTCACGCGGCCGTGACGGTCTTCTCCATGAACGACGAGTCGAGTGTGCCTGCTCTCGTCAAGGCGCTGGCCGAGGAAGAGTCGCTTCGTGTGAAGAACCGCATCGCGACGGGCCTCGTGGACAAGGCCTGGCGAGTGCCGAAGGACCTGGACGCGACGTGCCGCAGCGCGCTCCCGCCGGGCTTCACGCTCGACGGCGAACGCGTGCGCCGCCTGTGAGGGCTCGGCTCAGGCCGACGCGGAGTGGTGCCGCTCGGGCGAGCGCGCGAGTCGACCAGAACGGAAGCGCGGCGCCGCGCTGACTACTCGCTGACCTTGTGCTTCGTCGGGAAGAAGAAGCCCCACGAGACCGTCAACATGTTGTTGAACTTGAACTCGCGGTCGTCCGAATTGATCTTGTAGTCGGGGAACTTCTTGTCGGGCCCACCGCCGTGGTTGTCGAACCCGCCGGTGTTGCGCGAGAAGGGCATCCCGCGATACTCGAACCCGAAGGCATTCCACGGATTCACGAAGAAGGTGAAACCGAGGCCGAAGGTCGGCGCGATTGCGACACGGCTCGCCATCTTGAACGACGAAGTGCAATCTGCCGTCGCGGTCGGCTTGCAATCGGCGCGCTCGCTCACCCCGACGAACGCTGGACCACCGAAGATGTAGAGGTCGGTGTCGGCGAAGATGCTCTGGAAGAGGGCGATCTTTCCGCGGAAGGGGACGAGGGTGATCTGCGGCGCCAGCACCCAGTCCATGGTGCCGAGCTGCTTGGTGAAATCCGGGCCGATGTTCGTCGCCGTGAGGCGGGTGTTCAAGGAATTGATGTTCGCCGGCAGCTTGCGCTGCTTGTTCACGGCCTGGATGTTGTCGGAGAGACCGGTGGAGATCTTGATGAAGCCGCCCGCGCCCCAGGCCCCGATGGCGAGCCAGTCGGTGATGTTGTAGTTCAAGCGGGCGCCGATGAAGATCTGGCGCTGGTACTCGTCGAGAAGGGTGAAGGACGCCGTCGGAGCGATCTCGAATCGGCCCTGGCGATAGAGCTTCAGCTTACGCACGGCGGGTGCCCCGGCGAGTGGACCCGTCAGGAGGATCTCCTGGGCGTTCGCCTTCTCCGCTCCCGCGAGCAGGGCGAGGCCGGCTGCCAAACCGGCAAAGGCGGTGCGCCGGATCCTGCTCACGATCTTGCTGGTCATGCCCATCGTTCCGTGTCCTCGGCGTTGGTCGGTCATTTCGGCAGCCGGTAGTCGAAGGAGAACGGAATGAACACCGACACGCCCAGCTGGGCCTGCACGTTGTTCGTCAGCCGCGAGCTCTTGTCATACCAGGTGTTCTGGTCAGTCGGGGCCGTGGCGGAGACTGTCGTCGACTCGATCTTGTCGGCGAAGATGTAGTCGCGCACCTCGAGATCAGCGGCAAACCAGCGGTTGAAGAAGACGCGCAACCCGATGCCAGCGTTGAAGGCGAGCTTCGGATCGAAGCTGAACGAGCGGTTGTCCGAGTCGATCGTGGGGATGGGGCGCGTGCTGAGCGCGCCGACGCCGCCCACCACGTAGGCATCGTACTGGAAGATGAAATCCGCGAAGCCGGAGAACTTCCCGGCGATCGGCACGTAGGTGAAGTTGAACGCGGCGCCCCACTGATACTCGGTGAGAGGGACGGCGACGCGCGCAGCGCGGCGTGTCTCGAAATTGAAGGCCGTGTTGCTGTTGAACGGCTGGTAGTAGGTGCCGTTCACGCCGATCGCGAGGACCTGCGTGATCCAGTAGTTCAAGCCCACACCGGGGCCGGGGTGAGACACGAACTGATCGTTCAGCGTCAGGGCCCAGTAAGGCTGCAGCTCGAAGCGACGGACGCGCAACGCGAACACCTGCTCCACTGCGTAGACCTGCTCCTTGATGTCGCGAGCCGCTTCCTTGTCGAAGTCGAGCTTCGGACACGCCTCGGGATCCACCTTGCAGATCCCTTCGAGGTCGCCTGCCTTCTCCGCCTCGGACGGAGCTTCGCCCTCGTCGGCGCCTTCGCCTTCCCCTTCGGCAGCGGCGCCTTCTTCGCCACCGGCTGCCTCACCTTCGGCAGCACCAGCTGCTTCACCGGAGGTATCTCCCTCTGCTGGAGCAGCAGGGGGAGCTTCAGCGGCAGCCTTATCGGCGGCTGCCGTTTTTTCGTCGGCGCTCGGCGCCGCGGCCGCCTTGCCCTTACCCTTGGCGAATGCGCCAGTCGGGTAGTGACAGAGTGCTGCAGCGACCAGAAGCGCAATGCGGACCTTCTTCATACTTCTTCCGCTTTCCCCTGGGGACGGCCTACTCCGGCGCAGACAGTGTAACTCTTCAGAGCGAATGTAACTT
The DNA here is from genome assembly GCA_964442485.1 of uncultured Polyangiaceae bacterium. Classification (GTDB taxonomy): domain Bacteria; phylum Myxococcota_A; class Polyangia; order Polyangiales; family Polyangiaceae; genus DASZVB01. The sequence goes on along the minus strand of CAYUAW010000140.1, from coordinate 6,019 downwards.
GGCAGAATTAAAGGAAAAAATGGCCAATCTGAATTACCGCGCGACTATATCACGCCAAATTTGAGGCGATCAACAACCAAAACCGCAGCGCTCAGCGTCATTGATCGGAAGATCTGTCACTCGCGCTATGCAGCGTTCGCTTCGGTGTCTTTCCCGAGAAGCGCTTCGACGAAATCCGCTGGCGAGAACTCATGCAAATCGTCGGGTCGCTCGCCGAGACCGACGAAGCGCACGGGAAGAGCGAGCTCGTCCGCGATACCGAGCACCACGCCGCCTTTTGCCGTTCCATCGAGCTTGGTCAGCACGATGCCGGTGAGCTCGAGCGCAGATTTGAACTCCGCCGCCTGCGCGAGCGCGTTCTGACCGTTCGTCGCATCGATCACGAGCAGAGTCTCGTGTGGAGCGCCCTCGAGCGCCTTGCCCGCGGTGCGTGCGATTTTCTGCATCTCGGACATCAGATTCGCTTTTGTATGCAGACGACCCGCGGTGTCGGCGAGGACGACGTCGGCGCCAGTCGCCTGTGCGCGCTGGATCGCCTCGAACACCACGCTGCCCGGATCGGCTCCGTCCTTACCACGGATCACTTCGCAGCCGATCCTATTTCCCCACACAGTGAGCTGCTGCACCGCGGCAGCTCGGAATGTGTCACCTGCGGCCAGTACACATTTGACGCCCTCGTCCTTCAACCGCGTAGCAAGCTTCCCGATCGTCGTGGTCTTGCCAGCTCCGTTGACGCCGACGAAGAGCACGACGGTGGGCTTTGCCCGGAGCTCGAGGGCACGCGCTTTCCCTCCCACTTCAAGAATACGGCGAGCCTCCTCGCGCAGCGCGGCCCACACCTTCTGAGGATCGACGTGCTCGCCCTTGCCGAGCGTCTCCCTGACGCGCTCGAGGATCGTCGCGGTCGTCTTCACCCCCACGTCGGAGGCGAGGAGCACTTCCTCGATGGAGGTCGCGATGTTCTCGTCGATCTCCGATTTCCCCCCGAACAGGCCCTTCAGCTTACCGAAGAAGCCGCCCGCTTCGCGTGACCGCGATAGCCCGCGCCGCAGCGTGTCGACGTCCGCCCGACGGGAGAAGAGTGGTCGTGCAGTGACCGGCTTCGGTGGTGGAACCGACACGCGGCCCGCGCGCGATGGCGGGGGAGGCGCGACCGAGGTGCGCGGGGCCGAAGTCTGATCCTTCTGCTCCGCATGTGCGGGAGAGGGCGTGACCGCTGGCGCCGGCGACGGCTTCTTGTTCTCGATTGCGGGACCCGGCTTGGGTGGCTCGGAGCGCTTGGGCGCTTCGGCCGGTTCCGCCTTCCGCAAGAAGAGGAAGTAGATGGCGACGAGTGCGATGACCGCAATGAGGACGTACAGCATGCGAGCGTGCGCCGTTCGACAACGGACGCCGGACTATTCAACGTGAGCTCTCGCGCGTCAACGCTCGTCGCGGGATCCTGCTAGCGGCGGCTCGCGCCCCAGGATCTCGTTTTCGCGCCGTTCGTCGGGTGACGTGGGGCCGTAGGCCGCCTCTGCCACCGCCGCTGCCCACCCCTCGACCTCCGGCTGCGCGTGGCGGCGAGCAGCCTCGGCCAGCTCGAGAGGCGTCGGCTCCTTACCGCGGCCCCACGGACGAGGGGACGCCGATGCCCACGCGACGAGCCGATCCAGGAGGGTGCGGCGGCGTGACACCAGGCAGATGGACAGCGTGCCGTCGGCGGGGGCAGGGCCGGCGAGCGTCGTGTGATGCGGCGCGCTCACGACCAGCCTTGCCCCGTCGTTGCGTGCGGCTGCCACGTGCGCGAGCGCGAACGAGCCGTCCGCCGCGGTGGTCTGCCCAGCGGCGACGCCTTCGCCGTCGAAGACGGGGACGACGATGCTCACACGGGCGCCGGCGATCGCGAGGCCGTCGTGCGCGTCGACGACGTGGCCCCGCCACCCGGAGCGAGAGAGGTCCGTCGAGAGGAGCTCCACCACCGCCCGGCCCGCTGGCGCCTCGCTTCGCGGCGCCGTTCGCGTCTCGCGCCGGCTCGGCCGGAGCCACGCACGGACGACCCAGTATGCGATTGCGGCGACGCCGAACATCCAGGGAGCGCCCGACCAGGGGCTGGACGCGCGCACGGGCACCTCCACGAGCAGCGGCGCCTCGGCGACGAAGCCTTCGCTCGCCGGGATGTAGCGCAGCATCAGCTGAGCGGGCTTTCCGCGTGGCGCACCGAACGTGGCGACGACGCGGGCGGCGCCCCCGGACACGGACGACATCCCGACGGAGCTTCCGCCCGCGACGGCCTCCACCCAACCTTCGCCGACGGCGCCGAGGGCCGAGCCTACGCCGACGGCGAGCTCCACGCCCTCTGCCGGGTCCGAAGGCTGCGGCGCTCGAGCGAGCGAGAGGTGCGCGGTCGCGCGGAGCGTGAGCAACACCGTTTCCGAGGCGGGCGCGAGCTGGCTCGTTCCCGCGAAGCGTACTGCGAGCTTGCCGGCGCCAGGCGCTCCGAGCGTCCGCGTTTCGACGTCGAAGCGCGCGGTGCTACCGAGCTGTACGTCGGTGACGCCGACCTCCGTGTCCTCGGCGCCGTCGCGCGAGCTCCTGAAGGACAGCACGAGACGAACGGGGTCGCCGGTGCTGCCGCTCTCGACCTCTCGAGTCGTGATCCACACGACGAACGAGGGCGAGTCCAGGGAAGCGACCAGCTCCGACGACTCGAAGCCGAGCGCAACACGACGCTTGCCCGTCTCGTTCGGGATCCTCGCCGTCGTCGGCGAATGAAATCGATCGCCGTCGTAGCGCAGCTCCCTGCCCTCCACCGGCGCATCCGGTGGGAGCCGCACGCAGAAGAATCCGAGCGCGTCCGTGCGAACGGTCACGACGCCGTTCGCGACCCGGGGCGAATCACCGGGTCGACAGGAGAGGGGACGCACCGCGACTTCGGAAGGCAGCGTGACGACGATGCTCGACTCGCCGATCGGGTGGCCCGCATCGTCGCGCAGCACGCCGGACACCTCGACCGTCGATGGCGCACGCACCAGGCCGAGATTGACGAGCTCCGTGTCGGCGCGAACCCGGAGCTGTTCGCGAGCGGAGAGGGTTCTCGAGAGCGCGAGTGAGACGCCGAGCGCAAGCGCGAACCGGGCTCCGCGTCGACGGCGGTGCGCCGTCTGGGGCGCGGACGCGAAAGTGCGCGGCATGCTTACAGCGGCTCTAGCGGCGAAACCGCCGGATCGGGCGACGGCCGACTCGAGTGGGAACCGTCATAGCCTACCCCGCGGTCCACGCGGCCGTCCCGTTCCAATGCTGGCCGAAGGGCAAGCCGAACCCGGGGTATCCGCCGAATCGGCCCGGTCGATCGGCTAGCGTCGCGAGCGGACTCGAGAGCGAGCATGTCCCACGGATGACCCACGTTAACTGGGCCCGGGGGCGCGCCGTTATGGGTAAACAGGCCGAACATAGGCGGGCACGACACGACAATCCTGCGCGGCGTTCACCGTCACGCGCCATCCCACGGTGGCACCGAAGTACATCCAGAGGTGACCAGCCGTTGCGAGACGCCACACCCGCACGACGCCACGGGAGTCGCGGTCGTCACCGGAGTGTCGCAGCCCGTCACGAGTCATCCCACCAGCGCTACCTGGATAGGTGGCGGTCGTCATGAGTCGTCCCACCACCGCACCAGAGCGAGGCGCGCGGCAGCGCGCCGAGCGCTACCTGGATAGGTGGCGGTCGTCATGAGTCGTCCCACCGCCGCACCAGAGCGAGGCGCGCTGCAGCGCGCCGAACGCCACTTGGCGAATGAAGCAAAGGGCGCGGTCTCGCGTCTCATCTTGACAACGTGAGCTGTCGAACGGAAGGTGTATTGCTCGCCGTGTCGGTTCTCCCTTCCCGCCCGGGGGCAGCGGCGCTCGCCCTCACGCTGCTCTCGTCCGTCTGCACCGGCGTGCTCGTCGCGGCGAACGCGAGCGCAGCGGAGCCGCCGCCTCGGCTGGAACGGATGGCGTCCGAGCTGCGCAACAACGAAGACTTTCGCGTACGCACGCAAGCCGCGCTCGCGCTCGGGGCTTCGAAGGACAAGCGCGCCGTCTCCCCCCTCTGCGACGGCCTCGATGACGCGAGCACGACGGTGCGAGCGGCTGCCGGCGCAGCGCTCGGCAAGCTGGCGCTCGGCGGCACGGATTGCCTGAAGTCGCACCTCTCCACGGAGACGAACACCGCGGTGAAGTCCGTCCTCACGAAGGCCATCGACGCGGTGAAGGCCGGGCAGAAGCCCGCGGTGACTGCGGAAACGAAGTACTACGTGGCCGTGGGCCCCACGACGGACAAGACGGGCCGCACCGGTACGGAGGTGGACGACATGATCCACCACGCCGCCGAGCAAGCCGCGGCGGACATGGAGGGCTTCGTGATCGCGCCACGCGCCGAGAGCCCCACGGAGGGGAAGGAGGTGGTCGCGAAGTGGAAGAAGCTGAAGGCGTTCTTCCTGTGGCCGAAGGTGCAGCCTCCGGACTACTCGGGAGGCAACCTGACCGTCCGCTTCGAGATCGCCGTCTTCACCTATCCCGGGAAGGCGATGAAGGGCACGATCCCGCTGAAGCTGACGATGCCGGACGTTCGGCCCGGTGACAGGGACACGGAGAACGACCTCATCACGCGCGCCGTGGGTTCGGCCCTCGAGCGCTTCGCGGACAACGCCGACAGGTTCGCCCAGTGATGCTCGAGACGCCGGGGTACGTGCATGTGTGCGCGCGCCGCTCGAGAGCGAGCACACGCCTGCTCGGGGTTATCGAAGCCAGAAAACGCCGTAACCGAGCTTGCGCGCCCCGCCGCCCCGCTCGTACGCTTGAAGCGATCGCTCAATCACCCGGGGCGCGAGCCCGCGTTCGGGCAGGAGTGCCTCGATAAATGCCGATCTCAGAAGCGTCGACCAGTCTTTCGGCAGGTCCTCCGACGGGGAAGCATCAGCGGAAGCTTCGCAACTACCTGCTGGACGCCCATTTTCAGCTCAAATACGCGGGCTATCTGGTGGCGATCGCGTTCGTCCTGAGCGCGTCCCTCGGGATCATCCTCTGGCGCACGAGCGAGGAAGTCATCGAGCAGAGCCGCGAGTCGGTCTCCGTGGGTGAGCAGGTCGTCGAGCGCGGCCGCGACCTCGTGAAGGAGAGCAAGAAGGTCAACGCCGTGGTCCAGATGAACATCGTCCGCGACCCCGCGTACGCCGATAACCCAGCGCTCCTCACCGCGTTTCAGTCCGATGCCAAGGACAACGACGATAAGCTGAACGGACAGCAGACGCGGCTAGAAGATCAGGAGCGGCGCTTGAAGGAGCAGTCCGGCAAGCTCGAGGCTCAGCAACGAAGCATCGGCAGGGCCCTGGTGGTGGTGCTCGCCCTGCTCGTCATCGGCGTCGGGCTCGCGGGGATCGTGGTCACGCACAAGGTCGCTGGCCCCATCTACAAGATGAAGAAGCAGCTTCGCGCTCTGCGGAAGGGCGACTACGAGGTTCCCGCGCCGCTTCGCAAGGGCGACGAGCTCGTCGACTTCTTCGAGGAGTTCAGGCGCATGGTAGGCGAGCTCCGGCGACGACAGGAGGAGGAGATCGCGCTGCTCGATCGGGCAATCCTGAACCTTCGTGAGAAGACGACGGAGGACGAGCTCACCGAGCTCGCGAGCCTCCGCGCGCACATGCACGGCTCTCTCGACTGAGACCGACCGATCCGTTCGCGGACGCTCGCCTCCCGCGGTGAACGTTCTTCAGAACGCGGCCTTCACGTAGTCCACTCGCTCTTCGTCACCCGAGAACGTGACGCTCGCGGCGTCGATCCGCAGGCGATCCACGCTCGGATCGTGCCGGTAACGCCGCTGCCAGAGGCGCTCGGCGGCGCGGCGGATCCGGCGCTTCTTTGCAGCCGCGAGGCTCCCGAAGCCGGTGGTCCACGCCGATGGCCCCCGGGCGCGGACCTCCACGACGACGATGACGCGGCCGTCCCGGGCGACGACGTCAATCTCCAGGTGCCCGACCCGAAGATTCGTGGCGACGATG
>CAYUAW010000139.1:0-16691 GCA_964442485.1 uncultured Polyangiaceae bacterium | reverse complement strand
TCGGCGCGTGCGGGCTCGTTCGACGAGATGCGACGCGCCAGCGCATCGTACTCCAGCGTGCCGAGGACCAGCCGCACCGTGACGTCCGCGGCGAGGAGCGGATCGGGATGGCCGATCTCGTCGCCGCGCTCGAGCAGGAGCGCGCCGAGCAGCGCCCCGATCTTCTTCTCGAGCGTCGCCCGCCGCCGGGCGTATGCCACGTCCGAGGCCGCCAGCGCGAGGAACGCGAGCACGAGCGCGAGCCGCTCCTCGCATTGCGCCGCGGTGAATCGAATGACCTCCTCGATGATGCTGGCGATGTCGGCGGACTGCCACCGCGCCGGATCGAGCGCGAGCTCTGCGGTGGCGAGCGCCTCGCTGCAGTTGCGCTCGTGCAAGGTCGAGAGCAGCCCTTCCTTGTCCTCGAAGCGGGCGTAGAACGCTCCCACCGAAGAGCCGGCGCGCCGCACCACCTCCGACACCGTGAGACCTGCGACACCGCGGTCGCGGAGCACGTCTTCGGCCGCGTCGAGCACGCGCTCGAGTGTCCGCTTGCTTCGCGCTTGCTGCGGTGGTTTGACCCAGCGAAGCGGCGCGGGCGAAGGGGTACGACCGGGCTCCATGGAATCAGAATCGAGATTCTAGTTTTGTTGGAGATTTGCGTCAAATCCTGCGTGTAGCCTGGCAGGACTAGCGGAAGCGGACGGGCTTGGTAGCCATGGAGCTAGCGGGCGTCGGCAAAGCTGGTATACGAGCATACATACCGGCCGGTACTGTAGTCCTTCGGGGCAACGGGGCCGTCCTACGTGAGGAATGGTCCCTACATGAGCGTTTCAGCCGTTTCGCACACCGGGCCTCGTCAGGGTACGACACGGGAGCGGTTGCTCGAAGCCGCAATCGAAATGTTCGCCGAACGCGGCTACGCGGCGACGGGGGTCGATGCCCTTTGCCGCCGCGCCGGAGTCGCGAAGACCGGTCTGTACTGGGAGTTCCAGAACAAGGTGGGGCTGCTCAACGCCGTCATCGATCAGGTGGTGACGGAGTGGGTCGACCAGATCCGCGAAGCAGCGTGCGCCGCCGGTTCACCGCGTGAACGTCTGGACGTAGCTCTCACGATGGTGCGGCGGCGGGTCGAAGAGCGGCCCGAGGTCTTCCGGGTTCTTCTCGTCGTGCTGGCGGAGCGTACGCAGGTCGACGAGGAAGCGCGTGAAGCCCTGCGGCGGTTCTATCGCAGCGCTCACGCAGCGTTACTCAGCGGCTTTCAGGAATCGATGGCCGGCGCCATCTCCCACGACAAGCTCAGCATCATCTGCGACTTCGTGCTCGCGATGATCGAGGGAGTGCTGCTCAGGGCTCAGGTCTACGGCAGCGCGGACATCGACCGCCTGTTCCAGGTCATGCGCGCTTCCATCATCCTGCTCGTGCGTGAGCTGATCGCGAGCGGCCAGGGTCAGGCGACCATTCTGAATCTCATCACCGAGCCTCCCCCGGCCTCCGTCGAGCAAGCATCAGGCACCTGAGCACTCTGTACGGAACGCTCTGTACATTGCAAAGAGACTCGGATAGTCTCCTGGAAGTCGCTGGCCCGCGCCACGGTGCGTCTGGGTCGCCCAGAAGACTTTGCTGTCCGCCGGGGTGCTTCCCGCATCTCTGTTTGGTTGCTCCGCGCTCGCCCTGAATGACGGGGACTCGGGGGCTCCCGGCGGATGGCAAGATTGCTGCCGACCGGTGGCGCTCAGGGTTCGGGATTGGCGGGCGCAGCGGGGGCAGCGGGGGCTGATGCGGCAGGAGCGGCTGCTGCGGCCGGCGGGGGCTTCTCACCGCCGACCAGGGCGTAGACGAGCACCGACACGAAGAGACAGAGCCCGAGCAGGGGAAGCCACATCGGTGTGCGCGGCTCGTCGGGATCGAGCTCGTCGTCCGAGCTGCTGTCGTGGTCGGGGGCACTCATGGAGCGCGAGGCTACAGCCCGACAGAGCGCATCGCAATCGTGTTGTGCGAGCGACAGGTCCTAGCGAAGCTTGCTGGCGGCCGCCGGATGAAGCGTCGCGCTGGCGGCGTACGGGTCGGCGGTGTGAATGCCGTGAGACAGCGAGCCGGGCTTCTGATGTGCGTGGGCATGCTCTGCAGGTCGCAGCGTTGCAAGACCCGGCTCCGCGGAGGCTGACGGCGCGGGATCCGCGGCGAGCGCCGCTTCGACGGCGCGCTCGTGCTCGGCTTCCTGCTGTATCTCGGCAGGCGCGGCGATCGCCGCGGGGAGCGCCGATGCTGTCGGCGGCGCTGCCGCTTCGGTGCGCGGCGGCGCTGCCTTCTGGGTGAAGAGGAGGATGCCCACGAGCGCGACGGCGAACAGCACCACCGCCGCGGTCATGAAAGTGCGCGGCGGTGCGGGCCGTGATCTCCGGATGGTATCGACCCGGGCGCGAACTTCGGGGTGGAGCTCCGGCACGGGTGGGAGGCTAACGGAGGATGCGCGTGCGCCGTCTTCACCCCATGCAGGCGTTTCGTGCAGCTCGTGCTCGTCCTTCTTCCACGTGAGCCACGTCGCGGAGAGCGAGGCTCCGGTGATGTCCTCGTGGACGTCGCGATCTTCGAGCCAGTGGGCGAGCGCCTCGCCGAAGTCGCGCATCGAGAACCACCGCTGGTCGGCTTCCTTGCGCAACCCGCGCTCGATGACCGCCCAGAGCTCCGCGTCGCCGCCGCCCAGCTCGACGGACGGCGTCGGCGGGTTGGCGATGATCGAATAGAGGAGCGAGTTGTAGTTCTTGCCCTGGAAAGGGGCATGTCCGGTGATCGCCTCGTAGAGCAGCACCGCGAACGCCCAGATGTCGGCGCGGTGGTCCACCTCGTCGCCGCGCGCTTGCTCGGGCGACATGTAAAGCGGGCTCCCCACCACCTCGCGGCTGTGAGTCAACCGTTGATCTTCCACTCGTTCCAGCTTCGCGACGCCGAAATCGACGAGCTTCGGCTGGAGCTTGCCGTCGTCGCTCTTCGCGAGAAAGACGTTCTCCGGCTTCAGGTCGCGGTGAACGATCCCCTTGTTGTGCGCGACCATCAGGGCATGAGCGATGGGCAGCAGGGTGCGGACGGCAGCGATCGCGTTGAGCCTCCCGCGTGACGCGAGCGCCGACGCGAGATCCTCGCCCGAGAGGAGCTCCATGACGATGAATGGATCGCCGCGCTCGGTCTTGCCGAAGTCGTTGATGCGCACGATGGCCGGATGCCCGAGCCGCGCAGCTGCGCGCGCCTCGTGAAGCAGCCGCTCCGCCATCTCCGCCGTCGCGAGCTCACCGCGGATCAGCTTGAGTGCGACGTCGATGTCGAGCATCTCGTTGTGAGCGAGCCAGACGTCGCCCATGCCGCCCTCGCCGAGACGCTCACCGAGCCGATATTTCCCCGCGACGACGTCGCCCGTGCCGTAGCGCGACCCCGAGCTCACCGGGCTCGGGTCCGCACCCTCGGCGAACTCCGGCGCCGGATACGCTGCCCGGAGACCGGACACCGCATCGTGCTTTGTATCGTCGCGCTCGGAAGCCATTCTGTCGTTCGCCTCGAAGGCACCCGCGAAAAACTTCGATCAGCCTATGAAAGTTACGGTTTTCGCGGCTGGAGAACAAGGAAGCGGCGCGGCGAAAGCGCGGGTCTGCATGGGGGCCTCGCTCTAGCACGCGCCTCGGCTTTCGCCCGGAGCGCATACCAAAATTCTGCGGGCTCGCCGGGGAAGCGGGTAGGCTACGAAAGGCGTGCAGGGCGCTGGGTGTTGCCCCCACATGACGTGGCTCACCGATTCATTGCTCTCCGATGGTAACTAAGAACACTCTCGACGCGGGGGCATCGAAGCTCATCGGGCGTTACGAGCTGCTGGCGCCCGTGCTGTCTGGTGCGCTCGGAGAGTTGTGGCAAGCGCGGATTGCGTCGGGGCCAGAGGAAGGACGCTTCGTCGACATTCGGCGCATTCCGCGCTCGGACGGGCTGGAAATGCGCGAGGTCGAGCGGCTGACGAACGCGGGTTTCGCGGCAATGGAGCTGCGTCATCCGCGGATCGCGGCAGTGCTCGACGTCGTCGTGGGCGCAGCGGAAATTGCGATTGTGAGTGAACATGTTGCGGGAGCGATCCTGGAGTCCCTGGTTCGCCCTCAGCCCGGAAAGCGGGTGACCGTCCCGATCGGCGTGGCATCGCGTGTCGCGCTGGATCTTCTCGAAGCGATCGATGCCATCCAGCAACCATGGCTAGAGCTCTTCCCCGACGTGGAGTCTCCGGAAGACTACCTGCTTCAGTCCTGCGTGCACGGGGGGCTCTTGCCCGACGGCCTGCTCGTGGCTTCGTTCGGCGACACGATGCTGCTCGAAGCGGGGCTCGCGGGAGTCGCGCTGACGATCCCGTCGATCCTCGATCATCCCGACGTCATCGCGTACCGCGCCCCGGAGCAGCTCGAGCCCGGGCGCACCATCGACCAGCGCACGGACGTCTTCACCATCGGCATCCTGCTGTGGGAGATGATCACCGGTCGCTCGCTGTTCGGGCCCTCGGTGCTGCCGCGCCCGAGTGCGCTGCCGCCGAAGGCCGGCACGCGCGCGGATCCCATCCAGGTGTCGGCGGCCCGTCGCAAGGTTCTCTCCCAGCCGATCGCCCGGCTCGACGCGTTGCCCCTTCTAAAGGGAAAGGTGCCGAAGGAGCTTGCCGATTGCGTCGCGCGATGTCTCGAACGCGATCCGTCGCTCCGGTTCCAGACCGTCCGTGAAGCCATCCGGGCCCTCTCGACTCTGGACGCTGCGGGCCTGTCGCGACACGACGCGGTGGTCGCGCTCATCACGTCGCTCGGCATCACGCAGAGTCGCGAGCCGACGGCCGAGCCCAGCGAGGGCCCGAGCTCCAACCGACCGACGGCGCCTCCGGTGGAGGGCGTCAGCAGCGTTCCCTCGGCGGGCATCAACGAGGGCGTGACTCGACCCGGATTCGCTCCTCGACGCGTCGTTGCGCGTGAGCCCGACACCAGGAACTCGCCCGACGCGACTCGCGATCTGGGCGAAGGTGCGGCCACCCACGCTGCCGCGATGCTCGCCGAGGTGGAAAGCATCCCGCCGAGCACGGACGTCGAGTCGCTGCCGCCCTCCGAGTCGAGCCCCCCGCTCGGGGGCATCGTGGACACCGTTCCCCCGTCGAGCGCCGATCTCGACACGCTGCCGCCGCTCGCAGCCGTGGCGGCAGCCAGGTCGGCGATCGTGAGCTCTGAAGGCAGTATCACGCTGCTGAGTGGAGTGGCGCCCCCCGAGCTGGAGACGCCTCCGGCGCCACGGGAATTCGCTCCTGCGTTTCCGGAGGTGACTGCAATCGACCCCAGGGTGGGTTCGCCGACAGTGGAACGGGAGCCGCTCGTGGAAGAGCACACGTCGGCTCCCGTCGTGCGCCCGCTCGGCGGCGCGAGTGACGACGTCCGCTCCGGGAGCGACGCCCCCGTCGAGGACCCCGTGTTCTCCGAACGGCGCGACCGCAGCCGGAAGGTCGTGGTCGGGGTCATGGCCGGAGCGGCCGTTCTCGTGCTGATCGCGATCCTCCGGATCGCGTTCTCTCAGGGCGCTGCTCCCGCGGCGTCTGCCCCCATCGTGACAACTCCGGCGGTCGCTTCCGGAGCGCCCGAGTCGCCTCCCGCAGAAGCGCCCGCGACGGCGCCCGCGGAATCCACGACGGAGGAGCCTTCGGGCGCCGTACCCACATCGGCACCGGGTGCCGCCACGGGCGAAGCCGCCGACAACGCGCACCGGCCTGCGAACGTGAACGCGAGCTCGAGGAAGCGACCGTACCGACCCTCCGGGATCTGAAGCTCGGCGTGAACGCGGCGCTTCGAGCGCGGGCCACTCCGGGATAGTCCCCTGAATCCTTGATTCAGGGGACTATCGAGAAAGTCAGTCAACCGGATCAGAGCTTTGGCGACGTCCTGAATTTTCGAGGCCCTTGCCCCGTCAGGGGCCTCGAAAATTCTCCGACGAATCTTGGATCCGGGGGACTAGGATGAAAGGAATGCGACGCTGGGGTCGGTCTTTCTTGCTGGGCAGCGCGCTCTCCTTCAGCGCGGCCGTTGCGTGGGGCGGTGACGTACAGACGGCCGAGCGAGATCAGCGCGCCGGAGCCCAGAAGACCTTCGAGGCCGGCAGCAAGCTCTACGACACGCATCACTTCGAGGAAGCGCTCGCGGCGTTTCGCGCCTCGTACCAGATCGTCAAAAGCCCGAACTCGCGCCTGATGATCGCGCGCTGTCTGCGCGATCTGGGCCGCAACGCGGAAGCCTACCGCGAATACGACGCCGTCGCGGCGGAGGCGACCCGCGACGGAGACCGCTACCGGAGCTCGGGGGAAGCGGCGACCGAGGAGCGCGACGAGCTGAAGGCGAAGATCGCGTTCCTCACGGTTCGCGTTCCCGACGCGCCACCCGACGTCACGGTGAGAGTCGGACAGAGCTCACTGACGGCGGCGGAGCTCGGCACGGCACTTCCGTTCGAGGCGGGTCAGGTCGTGGTCACCGCCGATGCTACGGGCGGCGCGGCGGCGCGTGCCGAGGTGACCCTGACGGCCGGAGCCGCGAGCGACGTGGAGCTCCATCTCGCGAAGCCGAACGAGGCACCGCCGCCGCCACCCGTGGTGACGCCAGCAGCGGTTCCCGTGACGGTACCGGTGCCGTCTTCCGCTCCGCCGCTCCGCACCTGGGCGTACGTTGCGGGCGGCGTAGGAGCCGCAGGCTTCGTCACGTTCGCGATCTTCGGCGCGATGACGTCGTCGAAGTACTCGAGCCTGCAGTCGGCGTGCCCCGACAACAGGTGTCCGTCCGGCAAGCAAGGCGACGTCGATGCGGGGAAGACGGACCAGCTCGTCGCCAACGTCGGGCTCGGAGTCGGCATCGCCGGGCTCGCAGCGGGCACTGCGCTCTTCTTCCTGAGCAGCGGTCGGCACGACGACAAGGTGCAGGTCGGCCTCGGCCTGGGCTCCGCGACCGTGAACGGGCGCTTCTGATGGCCGTGACGGTGCTCGCGCGCGTGGTGACGGCGGTTCTCGCCGTCTTCGTGGCTGCTGCGTGCACGGAGAGCTTCTCGGATTTCGACACGTCGGGTCAGGGTGGACACGGTGCGAAGCCGGACGCGGGCGCGTCGGGCGGGAGCGGCGCCGGCGACTCGGCGGGTGGCGATACCGCGGCCGACGGCGGCGTGAGCGGTTCCGGAGGCGGGGGAGGGGCGCCCGGCATCGACGCTGGTTCTGGCGGCGTGCAGAGCGCCGGTGGGAAGTCCACCGGCTCCGGCGGGAAGTCCTCGAGCGGCGGCGCTGCGGGCGCGGGTGGCGGTGCAGCCGATGGCGGAACGTCGAGCGGCGGTTCAGCCGTTGGCGGTGGCGCGGGCGCCGGCGGCGCCGCGGGTGCTGGCGGTGGATGCCCCGGGACGCAGAAGCAGTGCGCAACGGGCTGCGCGGCCAACGACTCCCCCGCGACGGGCTGCGCCGCGGCCTCGTGCGACCCATGCGTGCTGAACAACGTGAGCGTCGACGCCTGCAGCGCGGGCGCCTGCTCCGTCGGCGTCTGCCAGGCACCCTTCCGGGACTGCAACACGCAGGCGCCGGACGGCTGCGAGATCGATACCTCGAGCGACGCTGCCAACTGCGGCGGTTGCAGCAACCGCTGCACGTTGCAAGGCGGCCAGGGCTGCAAGGGCTCGCTATGCGGCTGCACCGCGGACGACCAGTGCAAGAACGGTTCGACCGCCCCGGGGCTCTCCTGCGACACGGCAGCGGGGCTCTGTCATTGCGGGCCCGCGGTCTGCGAGCACGGCGAGTACTGCAACCGCACCGGGGATTGCAGCTGCAACGGGGGACGCGCGTGCGCCGCGGGGCGGACCTGCTGCCAGACGCCTGCCGGCTGCGTCGATCTCACCAGCACCGCCACGAGCTGCGGCGCCTGCGGCCGCTCGTGCCCGAGCGGCTTCGCCTGCGCCGCTTCCCAGTGCGAGTGCAAGGTAGCCGACAACTGCAACGCCGGAAGCGCCGGCACGTGCACCGGCGGCCTCTGCAAGTGCGGCAACACGACGTGTGCGCACGGGCAGCGCTGCCTCGCAAGCGGCGCGTGCGGCTGACCCCCGCTCAGTCGAACACGATGACGCCGCGGGCGTTCTTCTTCATGTCGTCGAAGGCGCGCTGCGCGTCCTCGACGGGGTAGCGCTGGGACACCAGCTCGTCGAGCTTCAGGCGCTTCGCCTTGTAGAGCCCCACGAGCTTCGGGAAGTCGACGCGCGGCCTCGTCGACCCGTACATGGAGCCGGTGAGGGTCTTCTCCGTGAAGGGGAAGTGCGCGGCCGTCAGCGTCACCTTCTCCGTCGACGGCCCGATGCCGACCACCACCGCCATGCCGCCCTTGCGGAGCATCGCGTACGCCTGCTGGATGGTCGCGCCGAAGCCGACACAGTCGAAGGCGTAGTCCGGCGCTCCCGCGCCCTTGCGGACCCGGTCGATGACGTCTTCCTTCGCGGCGTTGATGAGGTGCGTCGCGCCGAACGCCCGCGCGAGCTCGAGCTTGTCGTCGGCGGTGTCGATGGCGATGATCGCGCGCGCACCCGCGAGCACCGCGCCCTGGATGGTATTCAACCCGACGCCGCCCGCGCCGATGACGGCGACGATCGAGCCCGGCTCGACCTTCGCAGTGTTCAGCACCGCGCCGACGCCGGTAGTGACGGCGCACCCGATGAGCGCCGCGCACTCCATGGGCACGCCCGGCTCGAGCTTGATGACGCTCGTCTGATCGAGCGTCGCGTAGGACGCCATCACTGCGGCGCTGAGCAGATGATTGAGCTCCTTGCCGCTCGAATCGCGGAGGCGGGTCGTGCCGTCGCTCATCTTGTGCATCAGCTTCGCCGAGCGGTCGCAAAGCGCGGGGCGTCCCATGAGGCAGAACCGGCAAACGCCACACATGGGGATCCACGACACCCCGACAGGGTCGCCCACCGCGAGCCCGACCACGCGCTCGCCGACCTCGACCACCGTGCCCGCGCCCTCGTGACCGAGGACGGTGTTCACCGGAGCCGGGATCGTGCCGTTCGTCGCGGAGAGGTCGCTGTGGCAGACGCCGCACGCCGCCACCTTGATCATCACCTCGGTCGGGCCGGGGGAGAGGACCTCCACTTCCTCGACGGAGATGGGCTTGCCGAGCTCACGGTAAACGACGGCCTTTGCTTTTTTCGACATGGGCTTTCCTTCGGGCGGTCTGCCGCGCAGATATACCCGACGTTCACCCTGTCCACGAGCTCAGAATCACGAGACTTCTGCGCTCGACAGGGCCTCCGCCGAGAGCGCGTCGCGCGCAATCTCGCTGACTCTTCCGAGCGCCTGGCCGAAGAAATGGTCGGTGCCGCGGAGGATCTCGAAGCGTGCCCCCGCGCGCTTCGAGAGCAGCGCGAGCTCCTCGGCCGGCGCGAAGGCGTCACCCTCGGCGGCGATGATCGTACAGCGGCCGCTGAGCCGCTCGACGGGACAGCCCTCGAGCAGTACCGGAGGCGGCGCCACGGCGATGACGGCGCGGACGCGCGCGTCGAGGGCTCCGACGCGCAGCGCCGCAGCGGCGCCGAAGGAGTAGCCCGACGCGATCACCGACGCCCCGGCGCGCGTCGCGAGCGCGAGCGCTGCCAGATAGTCGCTCGCGGCGAGCTCCGGGTCGCCGCTGCTCTCGCCCGAGCTCTCACCCACGCCGCGCCAGTTGAAGAGAAGGGACCGCGCGCTCGCTGCGCCGAACCCCATCGCCAGGGCCTGGACGACGGGGTTCGACAGCTCCCCGCCCATCAGGGGATGCGGCGGCGCCACGACGGCGATGCGTTCCCCAGCACCCAGCCAGACGGCCTCGAGAGACGGCTCGCCCTCTTGCCCCGAGATCGTGACGTGGGACATCTCTTCTATTGTAGAGCACTCGTCGAACTGGTGAATGCCGAGATTTTCGCCCCCCACTTGGGTGAGGGGCGAAAATCTCGTGACGTGGTCAAACCCCGGTTCGTGCGTTAAGACCTGATGTCGCCGCGAAGACGGAAACCATGACGATAGGCGTCGAGACACCGCCAGCCACGCGCCGCCGTAGCGCCCCGGAAGAGGCCAGGAAGGCCCTGGAACGCGAGCTTCGCACGCGCGGCTCGCGCCGCTGGGTCTTCCGCCTGGGGCTCCTCGTGGCGGCGGCGCTCATCGGGTGGGGTGGGTACCGCTACTACCAGCACAGGAAGCCGCCCCCGCCCCCCCGGTTTTCGACGCGCAAGGTCGAGAAGCGGGACATCTTCGAGGAAGTGCAGTCCACCGGCAAGGTGAAGCCGCTGAAGGAGGTGCAGGTCGGTGCGCAGGTGTCCGGGCGCGTCGTGAAGGTCTCCGTGGACTTCAACAGCCCCGTGAAGAAGGGAGATGTGCTCGCGGAGATCGACCCCCGGCTGTTCGGCGCCCAGGTGAGCCAGACGCGAGCGCAGATCGAGCAGGCGAAGGCGGCGCAGAAGCACGCGGAAGCGACGCTCCTCGTCACCGAGACGCTCCTTGCCCGCATGAGGCGGCTCCAGAAGGAGAACCTGTCGTCGCAGTCGGACCTCGATCAGGCGGAGGGCAACCGCAACGTGGCGAAGGCAGACGTCGGCTCCGCCGAGGCGAACCTCATCCAGCTCGAGGCGCAGCTCGCGAGCGCCTCCACCACGCTGCAGTACACGCGCATCACCTCGCCCATCGACGGCATCGTCATCACGCGCTCCATCGACCCCGGGCAGACGGTCGCGGCAAGCTTCACCGCGCCCGTGCTCTTCGTCATCGCGCCGGATCTCGAGCAGATGCAGGTGCTCGCCGACATCGACGAGGCCGACGTGGGAAAGGTGCACGACGAGATGCCAGCGACCATCGTGGTGGACGCTTTCCCCGGCGACGTCTTCCGTGGCAAGGTCATCCAGGTCCGCTACAGCCCGAACGAGGTGCTCGGGGTCGTCACCTACTCGGCCATCATCGACGTCGCGAACCCGGAGCTGAAGCTCCGGCCCGGCATGACCGCCACCGTGACCATCCAGACGCGCCGCGCGGAGGGAGCCGTGGCCATCCCGAACGCCGCGCTCCGCTTCCGCCCCGTCGTGGACCCGCCCCCGGGTAACGGTGCCGGCGCGCCCGCTGCGCCGTTCGCGACGGAGCTCAAGCCCGGCCAGGGTCGTGTCTACGTCACCGCGCCGGGCGGCAACGACGCCGTCGAAAAGATCGTCGGCATCGGCCTCACCGACGGACGCTTCACGGAGGCGAAGGGCGAGCTCGCGCTCGGCACCGACGTCATCACCGAGCAGCGCGACGCGAAGCGACCCGAGAAGTTCCTCGGGCTCTTCTGACGGGACGGGCGCCCTACATGGCGATCGCGAGCGTGCCGGAGGAGGAGCCGTTCATCGTCGAGCTCGAGGGCGTCTCGAAGGAGTACGCCTCCGGCCCGGAGATAGTCCACGCCCTGGTCGACGTGGATCTCGGCATCCGTCAGGGTGAGCTCGTCGCCATCGTCGGCGCGAGCGGCTCCGGCAAGAGCACACTGATGAACCTGCTCGGCTGCCTGGATCGCCCCACGCGCGGCGTCTACCGGCTCGCCGGCGTCGACGTCACGAGCCGCTCGTCGGACGAGCGCGCCATCGTCAGGAATCGCCTCATCGGGTTCGTCTTCCAGGGCTTCAATCTCCTCGCGCGCACCACCGCGCTCGAGAACGTGGAGCTGCCGCTCGTGTATCGCGGCGTCTCCCGACGCGAGCGCCGTCGTCGCGCGGAGGAGGCGCTCGCGCAGGTGGGCCTCGCCGATCGCGCCGGCCACACGCCGAGCCAGCTTTCCGGTGGGCAGCAGCAGCGCGTCGCCATCGCGCGCGCCCTCGTCACCGAGCCGCCGCTGCTCCTCGCCGACGAGCCCACCGGGAACCTCGACACGCGCACCAGCGTCGAGATCCTCGCCATCCTGCAGCGGCTGGTGTTCGAGCTCGGCATCACGCTCGCCCTCGTCACCCACGAGCCCGACATCGCGGAGTGTGCGACGCGCGTCGTGACCGTGAAGGACGGGCGCATCGACTCCGACGTGAAGAACCCGGCCGTGCGCGACGTCCGCGCGCTCGGAGCCGGATGACCGCGGTCCTCTCCGCCCTGCGCGTCGCGCTCTCGGCGCTGGTCCGCGCGCCGCTACGCTCGCTCCTGACCGTGCTCGGTATCCTGGTCGGCATCGCGGCGGTCGTCGTCGTGACCGCGCTCGGCGAGGGCGCGAGCGGCCGCATCGGGAGCCGCGTGGAGAGCCTCGGGTCGAACGTCGTTTACGTCTTCGACACGCCGCGCGCGCGGAGCGGGGTGAAGCGCGCACGCGGAAGCGCCGCGGGGCTCACCGACGCCGACGCGGAGGCCATCCGCCGCGAGGCGACGGCGGTCGCGGACGTCAGCGTCTTCACGAGCAACACGTCGCAGGTCATGACGGCGTTCGCCAACGCGAAGACGCAGGTCATGGGCGTCGACCTCTTCTACTTCCCCGTGCGCGGGTTCGAGCTCGCCACGGGCCGCCTGTGGACCCGGACGGAGGAGCGGGCGAAGGCGCGCGTGTGCCTCATCGGGCCGAGCGCCGCGACGAACCTGTTCGGAAGCGCCGATCCGCTCGGGCGCACCCTTCGCATCGGCAAGCATCCCTATACCGTCATCGGCACGCTCGTCGTGAAGGGGACCTCGCCCTTCGGTGAAGATCAGGACGACCGCATCATGATGCCGGTCGGGACGTGGCGCGGGCACGTCCAGCCCACGCTCGGCAACCGCGTACACATGATCATGGCGTCGGCGAAGGGCTTCGAGCGCGCCGACCAGGCGGTGCAGGAGATCGAGTCCATCCTGCGGCAGCGCCACCGGATCCGCGAGGGCAACGAGGCCGACTTCGTGGTGCGGAGCCAGGAGCAGTTCCGCACCACGCAGGAGCGCATCCTGAAGGTGCTGTCCGTGCTCCTGCTCAGCGTCGCGGCCGTCGCGCTCTTCGTGGGCGGCGTGGGTGTCATGAACATCATGCTCGTGACCGTCACCGAGCGACGGCGCGAGATCGGCATCCGCATGGCCCTCGGGGCGCAGCCGCGCGACATCCAGCTCCAGTTCCTGATCGAGGCCGTGACGCTCACCGCCCTTGGCGGCGCGCTCGGGCTACTCCTCGCCGCGACGTTCGTCGCGGTCGCGCGCTTCGGGCTCGGCTGGGCGATGACGCTCGGGCCCACCGCCATCGTGCTCGCGGTGGGGACGAGCCTGCTCGTCGGTCTTCTGTTCGGCTTCCTGCCGGCGCGCCGTGCCGCGCACGTCGAGCCCATGGAGGCGCTCCGTCATGAGTAAGACCATCGGGTTCGTGCTCACGGCGTGCCTGCTCGCGTTCTCCGCCATCCGGCAGAGGCCGGTGCGCGCGGCGCTCACGGCGTTCGGCATCCTGGTCGGCATCGCGGCGGTGGTCGTGGTGGTCGCGCTCGCCGAGGGGGCGGGCAAGGTCGTGTCGAGCGCGATGGACATCCTCGGGACGAACTCGCTCCTGGTGCGCCCGCGGCCCTCGTCGAAGAGCGGCGTCCGCGACGACGACAAGCCGTCCGAGCTCGACGAGGACGACGCCTACGCGCTGCCCGTCGAGGTGCCCGAGGTGGATCGCGCCGCGCCGTTCCTGCAGTCCCAGCAGCAGATCGCGGGCCCCGGGACGAATGCGGCAACCGGTGTGGTCGGAACGACGCGGGATTTCTTCGCCATCCGGGAGTGGGCGCCTTCCCACGGGGAGGTCTGGACAGAGGCCGCGCAGGCGGCGCACGAGCGCGTGTGCCTCATCGGGGAGACGGTGCGCGGCGAGCTCTTCGGCCCGGAGGACCCGGTGGGGCGCACCGTCCGCATCGGGCGCTTTCCCTTCAGGGTGGTGGGGCTCCTCGCCGCGAAGGGGCAGAGCCCGTTCGGCGGCGACCAGGACGACATCGTCACCGTCCCCATCGGCACGTACCGCGGGAAGATCGCGCGCACACGACCCGGGCAGGTGCGCAACATCTTCTTCTCCGCGAAGACGGAGGGCATGGTCGCGCTCGCGAAGCAGCGCGCGACCGACGTCCTTCGCCAGCGTCATCACCTGGTCGAGCTCGCGCCGAACGATTTCGACATCCGCACGCAGGAGGAGTTCCGGCGCACCCAGGAGGAGATCCTCGGCACCATCGAGATCCTCCTCCTCGCCATCGCGGCGGTGAGCCTCGCCGTCGGCGGCATCGGCGTGATGAACATCATGCTCGTCTCGGTCGCGGAGCGGACCCGGGAGATCGGGGTGCGCCTCGCCATCGGGGCGCGGTCGGCCGACATCCGCGCCCAGTTCCTCGTCGAGGCCGTCGTGTTGACGCTCTTCGGGGGCGTGGGCGGCGCCGTCGCGGCCTGGGCCGGCATCCTCGTCCTCGGGCAGACGCTCGAGCTGCCGATGCGTCTCTCGCCGGGCGCCCTCGGCATCGCGGTGGTGACCAGCACCGTCATCGGCCTGGTCTTCGGTTTCTTCCCGGCGCGGCGCGCTGCGGCCCTGGACCCCATCGACGCCCTGCGCACGGAATGATAGAGGCCGCGCATGCCGATCGATCCGAAGCAGGCCCTGGGCGCGAAGCTCGAAACCGTGGAGTCCTCGTGGAACGAGGACAAGCTCATCCTCTACGCGCTCGGCATCGGCGTCGGACAGGGCGTGAGCCAGGTCGACCCGAAGCGGGTCCTGCAATACACCTACGAGAACGGGCTGAAGGCGATGCCGACCTACGGCGTCATCCCGATGTTCTCGGCCGTCGGCGGGCTCTTCAACGTCCCCGGCCTGAGCTTCAACCCGATGATGCTGCTCCACGGCGAGCAGTACACGGAGATCCTCGCGCCGCCGCTCCCGACCTCCGCCGACATCGTGACCGAGGGAACGATCAGCGGCATCTACGACAAGGGCAAGGGCGCGCTGGTCACCATCGACTACGTGACCCGTGACAAGCGCACGAAGCAGCCGCTCATCAAGAACGTGATGAGCGCCTTCATCCGCGGCGAGGGTGGCTTCGGCGGCGACGCCAAGTCGCCCGAGGCCGGCAACAACCCGCCCGATCGCGCCCCCGACATCGTGGTGGAGTCGCCCACGGAGACGAGCCAGGCGCTCCTGTACCGCCTCTCCGGCGACAAGAACCCGCTCCACGTCGATCCGATGATGGCGAAGATGGGCGGCTTCGACGTGCCGATCCTCCACGGCCTGTGCACCTTCGGCTACCTCGGCCGCGCAGTCATCGAGACGTGCACCGACAACGAGCCGGAGCGCTTCAAGTCCATCCAGGTCCGCTTTTCGAAGCCGGTATTCCCCGGAGAGACCATCGTGTCGCAGCTCTGGAAGGTGAGCCCTACCGAGATCGTGTGCAAGGCGCGCGTGAAGGAGCGGGACATCGACGTCATCACCAACGCGAAGGTGACGCTGACCGGGTAGACACGACTTTGCGCGAGTTTCGGCAGTCGCGGGCACGCTTCGCCGTCGTCGGGTTGATGCTGTCGCTGGTCGCGGTGGCGTACCTCGATCGCATCTGCATCGCCACGGCGGCTCCGGCCATCGCGCGCGATCTGCACTTCGACCCGGAGCAGATGGGGCTCGTCTTCAGCGCGTTCACGCTGGCGTACGCGCTCTTCGAGATCCCGAGCGGCCACCTGGCGGATCGCTTCGGGGCCCGCGTCGCGCTCGCGCGCATCGTCGTGTGGTGGTCGGCGATGACCGCGCTCACCGGCGCCGCGCTCGGGTTCGTCTCGCTCCTCGGGGTCCGGTTTCTGTTCGGCATGGGCGAGGCGGGGGTGTTCCCTGCCATGGCGCGCGTGTACGGCCGCTGGCTCCCTGCGCGCGAGCGCGGGCGCGCCTTCGGCGTCACCATCGCGACGGGCGCGGTCGCCGGAGCCGCGACGCTGAAGCTCGTCGCGTATCTCCTCGGCAACGTGTTTTCCTGGAGGGCGCTCTTCGCGCTGTTCGGCGGCGTCGGACTCGTCTGGGTCGGGGCATTCCTCTTCTACTTTCGCGACGACCCCGCCGAGCACCGCGGCGTCGGCCCGGGAGAGCTCGCGCTCATCCGCGGCGACGGCCCCGTCATCGAGCGACACCCGCCGCTCGGTGAGCTGTTCCGCGGCCGCTTCATCGTCCCCCTGTGCGTGATGTACACGGCGGCGATCTACGGCTGGTACTTCCACCTGACGTGGCTGCCCACCTACCTGCGGCAGGCGCGCGGCTTCGACCTTGCGGGAGCCGGCACGATGTCCGCGCTGCCACTTCTCGGCATCGCGCTCGGAGTCTTCATCGGCGGCTGGGCGAGCGACCGCCTCGCGGCGCGCTTCGGCGCGAGCGCGCGGCGCTGGCCCGGCGTCGTCGGCTTTCCTCTCGCGGCGCTCGTGACGCTGTTCGCGGCGACGGCAGTGAGCAATACCGCCGCGGCCTGGCTCCTCGCCGCATCCGCGGGGCTCGGCGCGGCAGGGGTCGCGCCTGCGTGGCCCGTCTGCGTCGAGGTGGGCGGCGCGCGCGCCGGCGTGCTCAGCGGCGCGATGAACATGTGCGGCAACCTCGGCGGCACGCTCTGCCCCATCGCGGTCGGCATGTGCGTGAAGCGCCTCGGCTCGTGGCAGATAGCCCTGGGCCTGGTGGGCGTCGCATACCTCGTTGCCGGCGCGGCGTGGCTAGTCGTGGCGCTTCCTGACTCCAGGA
>CAYUAW010000138.1:3803-16789 GCA_964442485.1 uncultured Polyangiaceae bacterium | reverse complement strand
AACTCGTCGACCACGGGCGCCGGAACGGGAGGCGCGGGGACCGCGGGCGCATCGGGAACGGCGGGCTCACCGGGTGCTGCGGCGACGGGTCCCGTGGGCGCCGGGGGTTCACCGCGCCCGGCCGGAGCTGGCGGAGCGCCCACGAGCCCCGGTGGAGGCGGTATCAGCAACGGCGGCACGCCCGTCGTCGGCACCGGCGGCACGAGCCCTGTGAGTGGCAACGGTGGCGCTCCCGCGGGTGGGAACGCAGGCGCGCCGCCGAGCGGCGGCACCGGCCCTGGCGGCGCGGCCGGTGGCGGACAGGGAGGGAGCGCCGGCGCTGCGTGCACGAAGCAGGTGGCGCCCAGCAAGGATTGCACGGCACCCCTCGCTCCCGGCGACCAGAGAACGTGCACCGTCTCGGGCCGCCAGTACTACATTTATGTACCGAAGAACTTCGACGAGTGTACGCCGGCAGCGCTGATAGTGGACGCCCACGGCGCGACGCAAACTGCCGAGTCGCAGCTCTACGGGACGCCCCCGTTCTGCACGGGTGGAACGACCTGCTGGAGTGGGCCAGGCTCGGGTTGGCGCCTAGAGGCCGAAACCCCCGGGGGAGGATTCATCATCATCACTCCCTCGTCCGCGACCTCGGGGAACACCTGGGACGCGACGACGGACCCTCCGGTGATGATGCAGATGATCGAGGCCGTGAAGAAGCTCGCGACGATCGACGAAAAGAAGATCTACTTCACCGGCATCTCGAACGGAGCCGCGCTCAGCTACTGGACGGCGTGCGCGAACCCGGGGATCTTCGCCGGCATCTCTCCCAATTCGGGTGGCGTGCTCGGGGGTGCACAGTGTGACGGCCTCATGAAGCCGCTGTCCGACATCCAGTTCGACGACACGCCCGACTTCGCGTTCAGTGATAGCCAGTCCAGCGTCACGAACATGGCGAAGACCAACAACTGCAAGGAAGGGCCGAAGGACTGGAAGACCATCGACTCGACCACCACCGACCCCGTCTGCAGGAAGGCCCCCGACGACAACGCGACGACGCTCGTCCCCTGCAACACGATCATGCCCGCCGTACAGCCGACGACGTGCCAGATCTGGGACCAGTGCGACGGGGGCACCCAGGTCGTCTTCTGCAAGGTCGCGGCTGGCACGATGCACGGAATGGCCAACGCCGCGATCGACGGCCATATCATCTACGAGAACTCGACCAACCTGAACACGCCGTCGATCGCATGGCGTTTCTTCAAGAGCCTCTGGTAACGGGTGGCGCGAGAAGCTCGACGGCTCTGCCGTTCGCGGCGGACGAGCGAGGGCCCGCCGTCCGCCGTGAATGAGCACGGGAGTCAGGTTCATCCAGCGCGATGGGAGTCGCGGTGCCCCCGCCGTCGACGTCGGCTCTCGATATGGCCATCGTATCGTCTCGCGCCCGCTCCCCTGATGGCGCTGCGGAGCCGTCCCTGGAGCGCAGGCGTTCGCGTGCGAAGGTGAGCTGCCGGCTCCGCGGCGGTACCGGCTCTGGAGACGATTGACGGACGCGATCCACCGTGCGGTCAGCACGCCAGCGACGAGCACGACTCGACTCGCCTTCGAGGCCGGCTTCGCCGACGGCGCGCATCTGGCGCGCGCCGCGCGGGAGCTCGTCGGTTATTCCTCCACCACCCTGCTCGGTCGCGGTCGCTCGTGATGCACGGCCCTTGCGGCTTCGGCCCATCGAATCGGCGGAGCGCCGTAGAATTGCATATCGCCGGCCAAGATTCGTGAGATCTTCGGCCTCCGCTCCCGACGCTCCGTCGTGCGCGCCTCAGAGGGAGACTCGTCCAATGACCATCTGTCCCATCGCGATCGCTGCGGGTTGCAAGAAGTGTCCAGCGTTCGGGTTCTGTCCGCTCAAGACCGTGCTCGGTGATCAGGTCAAAGTCGAACGGGCCCCGACTGCGCCCACGGCGGATCCGCCCAAGGTCGACAGACCGTCATGATCGCTTGCCGCGCGAAGCGGTGATTGGCTTCCGGAGCTCCCGCGCGGGCGGGCCCGCGCGCTTGGTGCTCGGCGACCGAGACCTCGGCGCGCGCTTGCTCGGCATCTTCTCGAGCAGACCGGCGGGGATCGGCCGGCAACCGCAATGCTCCTGGTGCGCCAGGTGCCAGGTGATGCGCTGTTCAACGGTCGCGTTGCGCGGCATCGGATGTCGCTCGTGCCAGACGGCGTTCATGGTCGTCGCGCGTAGCGTGCTGCTGCCCTGCGCAGAGTCCAGCTCATTCCACGGCAACGTCCACGCCCGGGCGCCCGGGGTCCGCTACGGCTCGCGACGCCGGGCGACCCGCGTACCGACCAGCTCGACCCCGTATCGCGCTTGCACACGCTGGGCGAGCGCCGCGCCGGAGTCGTGCAACGTCGCGAGCTGCCAGAGCCGGATGCTGCCGTCGTCGCCCGCGGAGGCCAGCAAGGCTCGGTCCGGCGCAAAACGCACGGCACGAACGGCACCGGTGTGCCCCGTGAGCACCGCCGCCTCGTGTCCGGTCTGGACGTCCCAGAGCCGGACGCTCTTGTCCTCGGCGCCGCTCGCAAGGAGCCGCCCGTCCGGCGAGAAAATCACCGACAGCACCTTTCCTTCGTGCCCCGCGAGCTCGGCAGTGAGGACGCCACTCGCGGCGTCCCAGAGCTTCACACGTCGATCGGCGCCGGCTGTGGCGATGCGGCTGCCGTCCGGCGACAGGGCCACCGAAAGGAGCCAATCGTCGTGGGCCTGCACCCGCGAGAGCCGCTTCTTCTGCGCGACGTCCCAGATGCTCAGCATGCCGTCGCGATCTCCCGCCGCGAGCAGGTTCGTGGTCGGCGAGAACGCGAGTGCTTGCACCGGTGCCCCGCCGTCGAGCTCCGCCACGGTCTCGAAGGTCGCGGCATTCGCGACGCGCAGGACGTGATCGAGCCCGGCGAAGGCAAGCCAGCGCCCGTCCCGGGAGAATGTCACCGCGCGCACTTCGTCCCGCGGACTGTCGAAGACCGTGAGTGGCATGCGCGCGGGCAGATCCCAGAGAAAGACGCGCGCGCCCGACCCCGCGAAGGCCAGGTACTTGCCGTCCTCGGAGACGGCGAGCGTTCGCACCCGCTCGATTCCCGCAGGCAAGCGCGTCTGACGGACACCGGTATCGAGCCCGAAGATCCCGACGCCCTCGGAGCCGAGCCCGGCAGCGACGAGGTCGCTCGTCCCCGGCACGAACGCGAACGAGAGCACGTTGCCGTGTGCGACCAGCGCGGACGGGCGCTTCATCGAAGCAAGCGACCAGAGCTCGAGCCCGAGCTCGCGACTCACCGAGGCGAGCTCGTTCCCGTCGGCGGCGAGGCCGACGTGGTCGACGGAGTCGTCGTGGAACCGCACCTCCGCGCGTCGCTCGGCGTCCTTCAGATCGACCACGTGCAGCGTCTTGTCCTTGCTGCCGAAGGCGAGCAGGCGTCCATCCGCCGTCCAGCTGAGCGACGTCACCACGTCCGAGTGGACCAGCGGCGAAGACACGGCGAGCGCGTCGCGCGTGTCCCAGAAGCGAATGGTGCGATCGGCGGCGCCCGACGCGAGATAGCG
The DNA here is from genome assembly GCA_964442485.1 of uncultured Polyangiaceae bacterium. Lineage (GTDB taxonomy): Bacteria > Myxococcota_A > Polyangia > Polyangiales > Polyangiaceae > DASZVB01. Next base: position 13,214 of record CAYUAW010000138.1, on the reverse strand, counting down.
ACCCTGCTGCGCGAAGGCGAACGCCCTTACGGTGCCGGTGTGGCCGGTGAGCGGGCGCGCGTGATGGGTCCGGAAGTCCCAGAGCGTCACCAGGCCGAGATCGCCACCGACGACCAGGCTGCCGTTCTCGGGAGAGAACGACAGCGCGGACACGCCCTGCCCGGCCGAGTACCGCCACTCGCGGCCCGGAGAGCCGACGTCCCACGCGGAGACCTGGCCCTGGGCTCCACCCCACGCGAGGTACTTGCCGTCACTGGAGATCGCCGCGGCCGTGATCTGACCGACGCGCCGCTCGAGCAGGGCGCGACCTCGATCCTCGAGGTCGTACAGCACCAGATCGCCGTCATCGCGCACCGTGAGGAGCAAGGTTCCGTCGGCCGAGAGCTCGAGCGCGTTGAGGGACGCCCCGGGCAGTGCAGCCATCCGCAACGCCCCGTCGCGCACACCGTAGACGGAAACGCCATCGGTCCTGGCGCAGGCGACGAGTCCCGCTGCGAAGCCGAGCGCGTAGCGTGTGCAGCCTGCGGCTGCGCCGAGCGTGAACTCGGGTTCGGGCCGGAACGCGCTCTCCGCGGCGAGCGCGAGCCCACGCGCATCGGAGCGCTCCCCCATCCGTAGCGCCACGGCCGCGAGCAATTCTCCACCGGTGCGATCCCCTTCCCCGATGGCCTGCTCCGCCTTCTCGACCAGCACGAGGCTCAGGCTATCCTTCGCCGAGCGCTCGCTCTCCCGGGCTTCCTGCTCGTTCTGGGTGGCGCGCCGCTCGGCTTCCCGCGCGCGGTCGCGCGCCGCCGCGAGGCGTACGTAGGACGCGACCGCGAGGACCAGCGCGACGCAGAGACCGACGGCGGACGCGACGGCGGCCGTCCGGTGTCGCTCGAGAAAGCGCCGCAGCAGCTCCAGCGTGGAATACTCGTAAGCGCCCACCTGCGCTCCGCTGCGATACGCCTCCACGTCGCGGAGAACCTCGCGAGCGCTCGGGTAGCGCGCCGCCACGTCTCGCTTCAGCGCGCGCTCTGCGATCGCGGAGAGCTCCGCCGGGATCTCCGGATCGACCGTCTGTGGAGGAGGATGGACGCCCGAGCGGATGCGCCGGATGAGCTCCGGCAACGTCCGTGCTTCGAACGGCGTGCGACCCGTGAGCATCGTGTAGAGGACGACGCCGAGAGCCCACACGTCCGAGCGCTCGTCGACCTCGTCCGACGCGCCTCGCGCCTGCTCCGGGCTCATGTGCGTCGGCGTGCCGCACAGGCTCCCTTCGATTGTCAGGTCCAACCCGAGCGGCTCGACGGGTTCGAACGAGGCACCGTCGCGCGAGTCGTCGCCCGGCTCCGAGCCGTGTGCCTTCGCCATGCCCCAGTCGAGCACGACGGTCTCGCCGAACTCGCCGATCATCACGTTGTCGGGCTTGATGTCGCGGTGCACGACCCCGCGGCTGTGCGCGTACGCGATCGCCTGACAGAGCCCGATGAAGTGGTCGAGCAGGCGGAGCCGCTCGGCGAGCGTGCTGGTCCCGGCCAGCGCTTGCGACAGCGTGCGCCCGCGCACGACGCGCATGGAATAGTAGAGCGAGCCGTCCGCTCGACGACCGAGCTCGTGCACCGGCACGATGTTGGGATGCTCCAGCTTTCCCGTGATGCGCGCCTCGCGCAGGAAGCGCGCGAGCACGCCGAGCGCGTCGGGGCGCTCCGACAGGGCGCGATCGATGAGCAGCTCCTTGATGGCGACCTCGCGCCCCAGGTGGCGATCGGCGGCGATGTACACCCTTCCGATGCCGCCACGCCCGAGCTCGCCGTCCGGCTCCGCGACGTAACGCCCCCGATGCTCGGCGGTCACCCCGAGGACCCCGTCGGGGAGCTCCGTCAGGAGGCCCTGGCCGCCGATGCTCGTCGTGAGCGGCGTGTGCAGCGGTACCCCGCTCACGGCGTCCAGCGTCGGGAAGCTCGCTCTCCCCCGAGCTCCCCGAGGCGCGTCGGACACGATCAGGGGACCGCCGGCGCCCGCCGTCACCGCCAGCTGCGCGGAGCGGTTGCCCGCCGGCTCGGTCACGGGCGGCGCATCCGGAGCGGCTGCCGGTGTACCCGAGGTGAGCGTACGAAAGATCCCCTGCGACACGTCGATCTGTACGACGGCAGCACCCGGATGACCTTTACCGGATTGCCGGGTCCCCGCCGAAAAGTGCACGAGGCTCGGATGTAGGCAACGACCGCGGCCTACCTTGTCGCCAGGGCCCATCCCACCGCGGCACGCCTCAGAACACGAAGCCCGTCCCGGTGAACCGAAGCTGCGCCGCCCGCAGTTGCTCGCATCGTCCGGTTCCAGCGGGCCCTGCGAGCCGGGCGGCGGACCTCACATCCGCGACGGGGCGTCATCGCGAACGCCGCCGGCTATTTCGACCAAGCGCACATGATCGCCGAATTCCGTGCCCTCGCGGGCGCACCGCCGAGCGCTCTCCATCGCAGGACGTTGACGACTTCGCGCTGACGCACGCCCTGACCGATCGCAGGTCGGAACTACGGACAGGCGCGAACAATCGAGCAACGACCGAACGTGACCGCGCCTGCCTGGAAAACGAGTGGGCGGTGACTCCTCAGTCGTTCGCAAATCCGGTCATCGGTATTTACGCAGACGCTTCGCACGGGCATGGGCGGCAAGCGCAAGGGTGCGAGCTCACGAGACACGAAAGAAGAGGGCTCCTCGAATGAGATTCCGACGCACGTTCAACGCCGACGTATTGGGTGCGCTCTCCGCGCTCGCTCTCGCAACGAATGTTTCTGGCTGCAGCAGTGATCACAACGGCCAGCCCGCCGCGGGCACCGGCGGGCTGCTCGGCGCCGGCGGCGGAGTGGGCTCCGGCGGGATCCCTGTCCCTGGCGCGGGCGGCACACCGGCTGCGGGCGGCGCACCGGTCAGCACCGCGGGTGGCACTCCTGGCGTCGTGGGCGGCGCGGGTGGAATGCTCGCCGCGGGCGGCGCGGCTGGGGCCTACACTCCACCGACGCCGAGCTTGCCCACGCCGGTCAGTTACATCGCCGGAGGCAACTTCGCGACGTTCCCCGCCTATGCGAGCCGGATGGGGATCTCCGGACACGCGCAGATGCTCCGGGACGCGGCGGGCAAGACCACCGTGCAGCTCCACGTGGAGGGGCTCGATCCGAGCGTCGCGTATGCCGCACACGTTCACAACCTACCCTGCGCGGTCAACACCGGCGGCGACCATTACAAGATCGACCCGACGGTGACGGCGACCGATCCGATGAACGAGCTGCACGTCGGCTTCACGACGGACGCCACCGGCATGGGCCGCATGACGTTGACGGCGAACCACTTTGCCCGCCCCGACGCAGAGTCCGTCGTGATCCACGACCCGAGCTCGATGCCACCCAATGCGAAGATGGTCTGTGCCGATCTCGTCCCGGAGGCGGCGCCCACGGTCACGTCGAGCGGCATGTTCGAGCCGTTTGCGTCAGCCACCGCGGCCGACAGTCACATCACCGGCATGGCGACGCTGGTGCGCGACGCAACGGGCACGAGCGTCACCGTCAACGCCGCCGGCCTCGATCCGGCGTCCATGTACATGTCGCACGTGCACGCGTTCCCGTGTGCCGTCACCGCAGCGGGCGGTCACTACAAGCTCGACCCCACGAACGCCATGACCGTCGAGACGAACGAGCTCTGGCCGTCGCTCATGCCCGGCGCCGCGGCGCTCAAGAGCCCTCAGGTGGCGCGCGCCGACGCCCAGTCCGTGGTCATCCATCGCGCAGACCCCGCCGCGATGGCGCCGCCCAGGGTCTCCTGCGCGGATCTCGTGCGCGTCGAACCGTACCCTCCTTTCAAGACGGAGGGGACGTCCACCCTCACCACAGCGGGAACGTCGAAGTTCCCGATGCTCACCGCGATGGCGAGCATGACGCGTACGCTGCCGTCCACCACTCTGGCGACGATCACGGTGTCGGGTCTCGGCAAGTCCATGATGTATGGGATCCACGTGCACGAGCTGTCCTGCGCGTCGTCCGGAGGGGGCGGCCACTACAAGGTCGACCCCACCGTGACGACGTCGATGCAAGCGAACGAGATCTGGCTCAGCCTGATGACGGACGCCTCCGGCGCCGGAATGCAGATGGCGTCCGTCACCACGCACCTCGCGCGACCGGAAGCGGCGTCGATCGTCATTCACGACAACGACGCGATGGGTACGCGCCTCGCGTGCATCGATCTGAAGTAAACCCGGCGTAAACCGCGGCCGCGTTTACGGCTTGTTTTTCACGCAGCTGCGACAACGGACCGCATTCCGCGGGCGCCGTCGGATTGGCAACGTGTACTCATCGACCTGCCGAGGAGTGCACATGCGAAGTTTCCAGAGATTCGTCCCCGCGACCGTAGCCGGATTGTGCCTCTGCGCGCTCGGCGGTTCCGCCAGCGCGCACGTATCCCTGGCGGGCCCTGGCTTCGCGAAGCAGAACCAGGTGCTGACGTTCTCGATCGGTCACGGGTGCGAGGGCGCTGATTCCTACAAGCTAGAGATCGCGATTCCGAAGGAGGTGACCTCGGTGCGCGGCATGCCGAGCGTGTGGGGCGACGCGGACGTGCGGACGGACGCAACCGGCGCTCCCGTCTCCGTTGTCTGGTCGAAAGCGTCGGTGCGGCCTTTGGACGACCAGTTTTACCAGATGGCGATCCGGATCGGCGTGCCGGACATGGCGTTTCGAACCCTCTATTTCCCTGCCCTCCAGACCTGTCGCACGCCGGACGGCACCGAATCGATCGTCGAGTGGAAAGCGCTTCCTGACGAGATCACCGCGGCGCCGAAGGGTGAGGAGCCCGAGCCCGCGCCGTCACTGCTGATCTTGCCGCCGCGAAGCGCGGGCTGGAACAGATACACGGTGCCGGAAGCCGTGACCGACCTTTCCGTCTTCAAGGATGCTCTCATCGTCTGGGCGGGCGACGCGGCGTACAGCGCGAATCCGGCGACTACCGAGCAGATCACGAACGAGAAGGGCGTCACCCTGCTCGAGGAGATCGCCGCAGGAACCGAGATCTGGGTGAAATACTAGGCCATGCGAAGGACACCCGGAAAGCTTGTCTCGCTCGCTCTCGCGGCGTTGTTGCCCCTCGCCTGTGACTCGAGGACGTCCGGGCCGTCCACGGCTGCCTCCGTGGGCACTGTGACGAGCGTGGGGGCGCTCGAACGTCCAGGCGCGCTGTCGCGACCCCCGCGGAACGGGCTCCCGCCCGAGCTCCGGCCCCCTCGCTGAACGGCGTTTCATGAGGCCATACGCCGCGACCATCTCGTCGAGCTGGCGCCGCGTTCTCTGCGCAACGGTCGCGCTCGCCACGCTCGCGTTCGTCGGCGCGTGCTCGGATGGCACTGCGTCGAAGCAGACGAGCAGCGCTGCCGTGCCGCTCGTCTGCGACGTCACGCCGCCCACGTCGTGCACGGACCCCACGCTAGACTACGCGGCAATCGAGCCCATTCTGCAGCAGCGGTGTCTCCAGTGTCACGGCGGCCAGCCCGGCGGCCCGTGGCCCCTCGACGCCTACGAGCACGTGGCCGACTGGGCTAACGAGATCAGGGCGCAGCTCTCCAGCTGCACCATGCCGCCCGCGGACGCCGGCATTCCCATCACCAGCGAGGAACGGGAGAAGGTCTTGCTCTGGGTGCGCTGCGGCGCCCCGAAGTAGGCAACCTTCGCATCGCCGGAAGGGGTGAGAGCGAAGGAGCGCCCGTGGTTGGAGGCTGATCGCCGAGGGAAGAAGGGCCCGCTCGCGATTTCGTCATAATGGCTAGCTCACGTTGCCATCCACCCCCGTCCAGACGCTTCCCTGGTGGGGTCTGGATGGCGCGAATCAGCGTCGAATCCGAGAAGTGACGTGGCGCGGCTGGTTGGTGAAATGGTCGGCCTGGGTGCAACTGTGCTCGTGGATTGAAAATTCGAGGGCTTGGAGGCGCGGTCCCGCACGGCGTGAAGGGCCGTCCTGGGCGCTAGCGCTGACGGTTCTGGCGCAGGCTTGTTCGAGCGGTGCGGCGTCCTCGGCGCCCGCACCAGCCGCCACGGGTCCATTTCCTGGAGCGACGGGGGGCGCTCCCCCTGCCCTGCCGACGACCGGCGGCACCCCCTCTAGCGGCGGCGGTGTTCCCGCTTCAGCGACCCCGACGGGCGGCTCCGCGCAGACGTCGCCGCATGATCCGACTCTGTTCACGTGGCCAGAAGGCAACCCGGACGGCGGGACGCTCCAGCTATGCAAGCCAGGGCACTATGTCGGGACGTACACATGTGCCATCCGTCCCCCTCCCGCATACGCTTCGTTCTTCGGGGATGCCGGTCTCGGCTTTTCGATCGACGGGCCCATCGATCTGATCCTGAATCAGGGTCAGAGCGGGGAGTTCCTGACGGTGAGCGGCGGCTCGTTGAAGAGCACGGCGAGCGGGATCTTCGCCCTCAGCGCCACGGTGGAGGGTCAGCTCGATTGCCAGACGGGCGTCTTCACGGGCCGTCTCGTCGGCGGCGAGGTCTCCATTCCGCCGTTTCCACCGGGCGGGACGTTCGACGGCACGCTGGGCGCGTCGTTCGATCCGAAGAGTGCGGCGCTCGATGGTAGCTGGCACCTCGTCGGCGGCGATACCTTCCAGGGCACGTCGTGCACGGGCCCCTGGAACGCCACCTATCAGGGGCCGTGAACGATGCGCGCTCGATATACTCTTCTCGCCTTGATCGCGGCCTGCGCTGGCAGCGTCGCGTGCACTTCGAACGACTCCCCGGCCGCCTTCGCCGGAGCGAACGCCGGCGCCGCGGCGCTCGGCGGCGCCTCCGGAGCGGGCGCTCCCGCCCTCGGCGGCTCGCAAGGAGCGACGGGCGGGACGAGCGGAGGTGGAGCTTCCGCGGGACTCGCCTCGGCCGATCCCCTGCCCTTCACGGTCGCCCCGGTCCGGACGGGCTGCTCGACGGAGGACATCCGCGTGCTCTTCGTCATCGATCGGAGCGGCAGCATGAACTGCAATCTGCCACCCACCACGACGTCCGAGGACTGCGAGGCCATGTCGCCGCCCGCGAAGGTCGACACGACGAAACCGAGCAAGTGGGAGATCATCGCGCAGACGCTTTCCCAGTCACTCGCGGAGCTCGCGATGCTCGACGGCTCCGTGCGGGTGCAGGCGGGGATCTCGTTCTTCAGCATCGACGGAGTCTGCAGCGCCACCTCCACCCCGGCGGTGCCGCTGGACGTCGCGACCCAGGCGCAGCTCGACCGGATCGGACAGGCCCTGGCGAAGCAGACACCCCGGGGCGGCACGCCGATCGTCGGCGCGACGGTGCTCGCGTACAAGCATCTCTACCAGACCCTCGGAGCGACGGGCGACGCGCACGTCGTCCTCATCACCGACGGCAAGGACAGCTGCGGCGACTACTATGCCGCGCAGCCCTCGATAGGCCCTGGAGATCAAGTCGCGAGGCTCATCGCGAGCGAAGCACCGACCGCGCTCGGCGCCGGCATCAAGACGTGGGTCATCGGCGCGCCGGGCAGCGAGGTGGCGCGGTCGACGTTGTCGAGTCTCGCGGTCGCCGGGGGTACGCGTCGTACCGACGATTGCACGCCGGGCACCGCCACGGACCCCACCGTGGGCGACTGCCACTACGACATGACGACCGGCGATTTCCAGTCGACCCTGACGACCGCGCTGCGACACATCCTCGAAGTGGTCACCTGTCGTTCAATCCGGTGAGCGGCCGCCGGTCACCGTCAGATGGTCTCGTCCGGCCCGACGCGACGCAGGGTGAACGGCACCTGCAAGCGCATGGTGCCGCCCCGCGGAGGCGGCGCGAAGGCACCTTGCTTGATGCGCTCGACGATACAGCGCATCGCTGGCTCGCCGAGGAGCGCTCCCCCTTGCGTCTCGACCGTCTGAACGCCGCCCTCCGGCCCGACGACGATATCGATGGTGAGGAACGCGTGCGCCTTCGGGTATGCCTTCACGCGCGCGGTGTAACAGGCGAGGAGCTCGTCGTGCATCCCGTCCAGGGTCGCGTTCGCCTTCTCCACGGCCTCGTTCGTGTAGTAGTCGGCGGATTCGTCCGGCGTGATCTTGTGCGATACGACGCTCGCTCCTCCGCAGACGAGATCGCATTTCGGGGGCGGCGCGTCCGCGCCGGACGCATTCTGCGGTTCGGGAGCGCGCGCTGTCGCCGGGCTCGTCTCGGCAGCGCTCTTCACCCACGGGCCACTAGGGGGCGGCTTGCAGCCCGTCGTGAGCGCGGCGCCTGCAAGCAGCAACCCTGACAGACGGATACTATGCTTCACGGCGGATGCGGGCAGCAACCGCCGTGCCACGGCGAGATTGCTCATTGCACGCGCACCCCTCGTGACAGAAACGGAGCGATCCGCGCCGCTCGAGCGAACCCGGGACGCCCGCGCGATCGGCGAATCGCAAGGCGCCCGGGTGCAGGGATTTCGCGGGTGCGCGCGCGTTGCGCGGGCCGCGAAAGGCTCTCCTCAGCGCTTTCGTGCGACGACGAGGAGCCCGTTTCCGAGCTCGGTGCCGGCGAAGGTCTTCTGCAGCTCGAGGAACCAGCTCATGACGGCCGTCCCCACGCGGCTCTTCTGCAACGGATAGAGCCTCGCCTCGAACGAGCGATCCACCCCGCTCTCCGCGCTCATCTCGGCGCGCTGCTCTTCGCCGGCGGGGTCGATGTTCCGGCGCTTCAGCTTCTGGCGATACTTGAAGTTGCGGAGCGGGCGGATCATGTTCGCGAGCGGATAGCCCCAGCACTCGACGTGCTCGACACCGAAGCCCGTGCGGTCGAGCAGCTCGATCAAGCCCTGCTTCTCGTACCGCCGGAAGTGACCCACGGCCTCGTCGTCCACGCCCCACCGCTTCGCGTGTGCGGGCACGGAGACGACCAGCGTGCCGTTCGGCTTGAGCCATCGGCTCCACGAGCGGAGGGCCTCGACGTCGTCCTCGATGTGCTCGAGCACCTCGAGCGCCACCACGTAGTCGAAGCGCGCCTTCCACGGATGCACCCAGCCGGAGTGCAGCGTGAGCTGCGGCGTGGCGCGGTTGATGTGACGCGCCACTCGCCGTGCGCTGCTCGCCGTCTCGATGGCTTCGCAGCGGAAGCCCATGCCCATGAGATCGTGAAGGAGCGCACCCGAGCCGCAACCGATCTCGAGCAGGGAGCCGCGAGGCATCGGTGACAGGGCCGACATGACCCTGTCGCGACGCAGCACGTAGCCCGGCGCGGGAACCCACCCGACCTCCTCGGCGACAACGCCGTAGAGCGGATGAATTTCGGTGGGCGTCCCGGGCGTGTACGCGACGGGAAACCTGGAGGGCGACAGGCTCGTGGAGACTTGACTCTCGTTCATTCGTTCACTCCCGCTCCGTGGACTTCGTCACGGAACGGCACGACGGTGTGG
>CAYUAW010000138.1:0-3703 GCA_964442485.1 uncultured Polyangiaceae bacterium | reverse complement strand
TCCCGCTCCGTGGACTTCGTCACGGAACGGCACGACGGTGTGGGGCTTAAGGAAAACGACGTCGCCAGTCGACGATCGGTCGGCCGCGCTCGGACGTTGTCCACGCCGGACCTACAGGGGCCGACGGGAGCGCAGTCAGAACCATGACGGCGAGCCCCTGGATCCGACAAGGAGCGTTGACGCATTGACGCTCGCACGAGCGGCGCCATCCGCAAGAATCCGGCTATAGCCGCGTGCCACCCCGCCCACGCACGTCTTGCGTCAAACCTCGATGCGTACGCGGGAGAGACGCCGCCCGCGCGTCGAGCTCACCTCGAATTGCCGCCCCGACGGCCGCTCGACGCGAAGGCCTTCGCGCCACTCGAAAGGACCGTCAGGGGACGCCCGGGCAGCACGCAGCGCCGCTCGCAGGCTTCGTGCAGCTGCACGTGCTCTGCCCGTCGTAGCTGCAGTTGCACGACGCCCCCGAGCACGACGCCGACCAGGTGTCGCCGTTCGGGTCCTTGCAGTTCGTCGTGATCGGCGCCGCTCCGCCCAGGGAGAGGCCGGTGCACGCGACGGAGTCCGGCGCCGGGAGCGGCTCGCCCGCGCAGGCTCCATTCGCGGCCTGACCGCCCGCGCCTATGGCGGCGCAGTCTGGCGGCGGCGTCGCGCCGGTGCCCTGGCGGAGCACGGTGACGTCCGAGACACGACCGCTCGAATCGAAGTCGAAGACGACCAGATCGTTGTGGATTATCTGCTGACCCGAGACTTGCTGGCAGACGTACATCCAGGTGCTCGAGCCGACGTACATCTGCGCATTGCCGAGCGCCGTCTTCACTTCGGCCTGAGTGCTCACTCCATCCTTGAACTGACAGATCTGCTGGTCGCTCAGGCAGCCGCCGGTTCCGAACCCGGCTGTCCCACTGTCCGAGCCGCAGGCGACGAACGCCGGCAGCGACAGGACCGCACCCAGAAGAACCGAGCCCCCTCTGCGCATCACGGGAGGCACTTTACCTGCCGCCAGGCCTCCGAAGAAGGCATCTCCCGGACGAGGGCGCCCCCGTGGCTGGAACTGACCGGAACTTGTCGTCTTTGCCCCTCGTCGCCGGCGCGAGAAGTGGCTACTGACCGGGTCATGTTGGCGCTCGCCCGACGCGCTCCGCTCGCGTTCGCCGCAATGCTGCTGGTTGCGTGCAATAGCGAGCGGGCCGCCCACCGGAGCGCCGGACCCCCCGGCGCGGAAAGTCGCACTGCGTCGAACTTCCCTGAACGGCCGTTGTTCTGCGACGACGGTGGCAGCGATCAGGTGCATGACGTGTTCTGCGGGACGGAGCCGCCGAAGATCGCCTCGCTCCGCGAGCTCGAGGAGGCCATGCAGCTCGCCTTCCCGGTCCCCGACGGTGGCGTGATCGCGAACGTCGGCACCTCGGGCGAGTACGGTTCGCCCTACGTGGCGACGACCCTGCTGGCCCACTCCACGGCCCTGTCGGGTGCCCTGGTGTCGCCCATCAACCCGCGCGCCATCGTGCTCGGGCTCAATTCGTTCCTCGCCTTCAACCGCGGCGTTCAGCAGGTAGAGATCGCGAGCATCGACCGCAACACGGCGGCTCCGTCGTTCTTTCTGGTCACCTTCGAGCAAGCCTGCAGCGCGTCCCCGGCGGGGTGCTCGCCGGGGGATCTCTTCACGCCGCGCATCGAATCGAACTGGACGCGCGTTCGCGCTCGCGACGCCGAGGCGCTGAAGGACACGCCCTCGGACTGTCGCCAGTGCCATCAGCGCGGACGGGACGTCCCCATTCTCTTGATGCGCGAGCTGCACGGACCGTGGAACCATTTCTTCGCGCCCGATCAGGGCGCCCCCGACGACTTTCCCGAACCCACGGGCGTCGATCTCCTGCGCGACTACCTGACCGCGAAGGGTGGCGAGACGTACGCCGGCATTCCGCTCGATGACCTGCGCAACACGTTCGGCGCCACGCTCGAAGGCGTCGTGCCATTCGAGCAGCCCGTCGTCTTCGACGGAGTCGCGATCATCGACGAGCGCTGGTACTCCCGGGACGGCGGCCCGCCTGGCCCCGTCGCCAGCACCACTCCGGCACGAAGCCCCACCTGGTACGCGGCATACGACGCCTTCAAGCGCGGCGAACAGCTCCCCCTCCCCTACTTCGCATCCCGTCCAACGGACGCCGTCAAGCAGGCGAAGCTGACGGCCGCCTACCAGAGCTATCGCGCCGGGGACACCGACGCGACCGAGCTGCCGGACCTCTCCGACATCTTCCCGGACGATCCGCAGGTGCGCGCCGAGATCGGCCTGCAGACGGAGCCCGGAGCGTCGCCCGCGCAGGCGCTCGTGCAGGCGTGCGGCAGCTGTCACAACGACGTGCTCGACCAGGGCATCTCTCGCGCCAGGTTCAACGTCGCACTCTCGCGCATGAGCCGGGCGGAGCTCGACGAGGCGATCACGCGGCTGAAGACCGCGCGCGCCGCGCCGCTCGCCATGCCTCCGTCGGGCCGACGTCAGCTCGACACGGACGGCCTGCAGAAGTTCATCACCTATCTTCAGAGGGACACGCGTTCGAGCGACGACGACGCGTTGCTCGAGCACGCCGCCCGGGTCGGCATGACGGGCGGGGCCGAAAAGAACTGACTCAGCTCGAGCGGCGGCCGCCCGGGTGGAGCGCAGACTCCGGATCGACGTCGAGACCCCGGCGGTACCTGCCCGGCGATTGCCCGAACCACCGACGGAACGCACGCCCGAAGTTCGCCGTGTCCTCGTAGCCGAGGGCGTGAGCGATCTCAGCGACGGTGAGCTCCGGATCCCGCAGCAGCGACTCGGCGCGGGCCCGCTGCGACTGTTCCACCAGGGTCAGGTAGCTCGTTCCCTCGTCCCGGAGGCGACGGGTCAGCGTGCGCGAGGAGAGCCCGAGCACGCGGGCCGCCGACCCCAGCCCGAGCCTCGCGCCGCGCCTTGCGAGCAGCTGCTCGACGCGCGCCACGAGCAGCTGACTCGCCTGCAGCCGCTGCACGCCCGCATGCAGGCTGTGCAGCGCAGCCCGGTACAGCGCGGTATCGGCGAGCGGACACTCGAGCGACACCCACGCGGCGGGGATGACGATGGCCGCCTCGCGACACCCGAAGTGAACCTCGCGTGGAACAGACGCTCGTAGAGCTCCGCGTGAGGCGGGGGGGCGTGCGGCACCTCGAAGCGGCCCTCTTCCATCGGGCGGCCGAGCACGGCCTCGATCATGCCCTGGGTGCTCAGCATCACGATGTCGAGGAGCGCCGAGTGCTCCGCGTTCGACAGGGCGACGCGATCCTCCGGAACGAGCCGCACCTCTTCGCCTGCGGCGACGGCGCGCAAGCGGAAATGCGGCGCGCGGAGCTGGCTGAAGCGCGTCATGACGAAGAGCGCGTCGCGCATCGTCGGTGCGCTCGCTGCTCCAACACCGAGCGCCCCGTGGGCCGCGGGGTGCAGCCGGGAGCCGAGCGCAAGCGCCCAGTCGGGCTCGAGCAGACGGCAGGCGTTGCGCACCTGGCGGAGCTGCTGACCGAGCGTGATCTCCGCCGGCTGGCTCGGGGTCTCGGTCGGGACCTCGATGCCGTCCAGGAGCGCCGCGTGCTTTTCGGGGGCCGTGCCCCACTCGCGCAGGATGAGCGAGAAGTAGGCCGAGGACATGGGCAGCGCCTCGGAATGCGCCCTGGAAATTGGCTCGAAATGACC
>CAYUAW010000137.1:0-16789 GCA_964442485.1 uncultured Polyangiaceae bacterium | reverse complement strand
GAGCCGCCTGCGCGAAGAAGAGAAGATGATGGCCAATGGGGTGAGTGAGGCGCTATTCTGAAAAGATCTGAATTCCTGCCCGCCGAGCAAGCGGGTGGCTTAGCCGATGGACCGAGTGGCCGTAGGAGCCGTACCGAAGATGATGGACTCGTCGAACTGCGAAGGCCGCTCCGTTCCCGCTGACTTAGGAATCGGCCGCCCCAGCGCGGCACCCCAGCGAAGAAGGGTCAACGCGATGACGACCATGTCCGAAGTGCGCTTCAGCGCTTCCAAGAACGGGCACGTGTCCTTGCTCGAGATCACCACGAATGGTCGAAGGAGCGTCCTCGACCGGGTGCGGGGGCTGCTGTTCAGGCTGGGCGTCGAGATCGTCAGGGTGGAATCTCTCGTACGCGACGAAGGAATTTTCGAGCGATTCGAGATCGTGGAGCACGACGGCGCCGAGATCTCCCGCCGGCGCGCGGCGACGATTCGCTCCACGGTTCGCAAGGCGCTGCGCGGAAAGAGCGCATCGGGCGCCGCAGCCTGAGACGACTCGGGACTCGTCACCACCGAGAACCGCACGCAGGCGGATAGCCGTGGACAGATCATTCCACTGTAAGCCTGCGAAAGCACATCAAGGGGCTTGCTCGATTTTCGAGTGGGCCCCTATGCCGCGAGGAAGAGCACGCGTAAGGTCCGCTCGGACCTCCTTATCCTGGAGTCAGGGTTGCTTACGCTTCGAGCTGGGACCGCTCGTCGACTGCTTGCAACGCTAGCGGCGCTAGCGCTGGCCGGCGCCTGTACGACCTCCGGGCTGGACGATCTCAGCCGCGGCGGCGGAGGACACGCAGGGACGGACGCGGGCGGGCGCGGTCCCGACGCTGGCACGGGCGGCCAGACAGGGAGCTCCGGCGCTGGCGGAGCCGGGAACGCCGACGCCGGGCACCTGTCGTGCCTCGATGGAAAGAAGAACGGCCTCGAGACTGACATCGACTGCGGTGGCGCCGAATGCGACCGGTGCGGCGCTTCGTCGTCGTGCACCGTCGACTCCGATTGTACCTCGAGCAGCTGCGTGGCCTTGCACTGCGCTCCCGATCACTGCGGCAACCAGCGGCTCGATTCGTCGGAGACGGACGTCGATTGTGGCGGTGCGGACTGTGCGTCGTGCGAAACGAACCGCGCCTGCGTGTCGAACGACGACTGCGCCGCGCGCCACTGTGTGGGCAGCGTGTGCAGGCCAGCGAGCTGCACGGACAAGGTCGCCGACGGCAGCGAGACGGACAAGGACTGCGGCGGCGGAAGCTGCCCGGAGTGCGGCGACGGGGCAACTTGCGCGATGGACTCCGACTGCGCGAGCAACATCTGCACGAAGACGGTTTGCCAGCCGCCTTCGTGCGCAGACGGGATCGTCAACGGTAGCGAGACCGGCATCGACTGCGGCGGTGACACGTGCCCCCAGTGCGAGGCCGGGCAGCCGTGCATCGATTCGGGCGACTGCAAGACGCTCTTCTGCTCACGAAAGCTGTGTCAATCGCCGACCTGCGCGGACGGCATGCTGAACGGCACCGAGACGGACCAGGACTGCGGAGGGCCGAGCTGCGCGCCTTGCGAGCCGGGCCGGCGTTGCCTCGCCGATGCCGACTGCAGCTCGCTCGGGTGCAGGTCGAACGTGTGCCTGGCCCCCGCGTGCGACGACGGCGTGCAGAACGGCGACGAGTCCGACAAGGACTGCGGAGGGCCCGCGTGCCCGGGCTGCGACGTGGGGCAAAGCTGCGGGTTCGCCGGCGATTGCGCGAGCGACGTCTGCGCAGAGATCGGCTGCTCGGCGCCGTCCTGCGACGACGGCGTGCGCAACGGGGACGAGACCGACGCCGACTGCGGCGGCTCGTGCAAGCCCTGTGACGTGCGCGAGGGCTGCAAGACGAACGTCGATTGCACCACGACCTTCTGCTCGCCTGCCGGAGCGTGCGTCGACCCATCCTGCGCCGACGGCATGCACGATGGAACGGAGACCGACAACGACTGTGGCGGAGCTCGCTGCCTGCCATGCCCCTCCGAAGCATCCTGCAACGACGGCTCGGACTGCGCGAGCCGCGTGTGCGGCATCGACGGGACATGTCGCGCCCCCGAGTGCACCGACGGCGTGAAGAACGGCAGCGAGAGCGACCTCGATTGCGGCGCGAGCTGCCCGTCCCAGTGCGCGGACGGGCTCGCGTGCGCAGCCAGCGCGGACTGCGCGAGCCGTGTGTGCAAGCGCGGGCTGTGTCAGCCGCCGCAATGCACGGACGGCGAAAGGAACGGCGCCGAGACGGACACGGATTGCGGCGGCAACTGCGCGCCGTGCGACGACGACCGAGGCTGCGCGGGTTCCACCGATTGCGCCTCGCACGTCTGCGTCGCCGACCACTGCGCGGGCGCGAGCTGCACCGACGGCGTGCGGAACGGCGACGAGACGGGGAAGGATTGCGGCGGCGCGAGCTGCGGGCCATGCGCCACCGGCCTCGGTTGCACGACGACCTCGGACTGCATGACCCGGGTTTGCGCGGCGGGCTCGGTCTGCGTGGGCCCGGGCTGCACGGACGGCGCGAAGAGCGGCACGGAGACCGACGTCGACTGTGGTGGGAGCGCCTGCGCCCGCTGCCCCGACGGGGGCGCCTGCAAGAACGACGGTGACTGCGCGAGCGCCGTCTGCAAGTCGTCGGTTTGCGTGGCCGCCACCTGCGGCGACGGAGTGAAGAACGGAACGGAGACCGACGTCGACTGCGGCGGCATCTGTCCCGGTTGCGCCCCATCCAAGGTGTGCAACCGGGCTGCGGATTGCGCGGGCGGCGGGCACTGCACGGGGGTCTGCCAGGCCCCGGAATGCACGGATTTTCTCGAGAACGGCACCGAAACGGACATCGATTGCGGCGGTGGCTCCTGCCCCGGGTGCCGAGCCGGCAACGCCTGCAGGTTCGCCACGGACTGCGCCTCCGGCGTCTGCACGGCGAGGGTCTGCCAGGCGTCGACGTGCAGCGACGAGGTGCAGAACGGCAGCGAGACGAGCGTCGACTGCGGCGGTTCGTGCCCGCGCTGCAACGCGGGCGACCGCTGTCGCGCTCCCTCCGACTGCACGACGAACGTCTGCACCGACGGCTTCTGTCAGCCCGAGTCCTGCAAGGACGGCGCAAAGAACGGAAGCGAGTCCGGCGTTGACTGCGGCGGCCCCGCCTGCCCGGCGTGCTCGGCAGGAAGCCCCTGCAACGCCGTCGCGGATTGCACGAGTCGCGTCTGCACGGGGGGCCTGTGCCAGCCGCCGACGTGCAACGACGGGTCGAAGAACGGCACCGAGACGGCGACCGACTGCGGTGGCTCGTGCGGACCGTGCGCGGCCGGCGCCACCTGCCGTCTGGGCGTCGACTGCGTGAGCTTCGTCTGCACGGGCGGCGTCTGCCGAGCGCCGAGCTGTGGGGACTCGACGACGAACGGCGCAGAGTCGGACACGGACTGTGGCGGCGGGTCGTGCCCCGGTTGCGCCTTCGGGAAGAGCTGCCGCAAGGGAGGCGATTGCGCGAGCACCTTTTGCGACCTGGGCGTGTGCTCCGGTGCCCTCTGCACCGACGGCACGAGGAACGGCACCGAGACGGACGTCGACTGCGGCGGCGGCGCGTGCCCGCGCTGCGGAACGACGAAGGTGTGCAACGCCGGCGTCGACTGCCTGAGCCTGGTCTGCAGCGCGAGCACGTGCCAGCCCTCGAGCTGCGCGGACGGCGTCCGCAACGGCAACGAGACCGGCCCCGACTGCGGCGGCGCGTGCCCGAAGTGCGGAACCGGGCTGGGCTGCACCGGTGCCGGCGATTGCACGAGCGGCGTGTGCATCGGTTCGCTGTGCCAGGCACCGACCTGCAACGACGGGGTGAGAAACGGCAACGAGAGTGGACAGGACTGCGGCGGCAGTTCCTGCGCGCCGTGCCCGACGGGTCAGGGCTGCGGGAGGGCCACGGATTGCGCGGGCCGGGTCTGCACAGCGGGCCTGTGCCAGGCCGCGAGCTGCACCGACGGTGTCCGCAACGGCACCGAGACGGACACCGATTGCGGCGGCGCCTCCTGCGGCGACTGCCCGCTCGGCGGTACCTGCATCACCGGCGCGGATTGCGTCTCCGGCTATTGTTCGCCCTCGCAGGTGTGCGCGGCGCCGAGCTGCAACGACGGCATGAGGAACGGGACCGAGACGGACACCGATTGCGGCGGCGCCTCCTGTGGGCCATGCCGCGACTCGGCCGGCTGCGGCAATGACAAGGACTGCACGAGCAAGCGCTGCGTGGGCAACGTCTGCCAGACGGCGACGTGCTCGGACGGCGTATCGAACCAGGACGAATCCGGCGTCGATTGCGGCGGCGCTTCCTGCGCCACGCGCTGCGCGACGGGTCAGTCGTGCGAGTCGTCGAACGATTGTGGAAGCCTCGTCTGCAACGCGACCTGCCAGGCGGCGACGTGCTCGGATTTCGTGAAGAACGGCACGGAGAGCGCCATCGATTGCGGCGGCGGGGGCTGCCCTTCGTGCCTGCCGGGGCTCGCCTGCGCGAAGGACGCCGACTGCAAGAGCCTCCGCTGCGTCGGCAACGTCTGCCAGACCCCCACGTGCACCGACGGCGCGAGGAACGGGACCGAATCCGCCGTGGACTGCGGCGGCTCGTGCGCGCCGTGCGGCGCAGGGCAGGCCTGCGCCAGCGGCAACGACTGTCAGAGCCTCGTCTGCACCAGCGGCATCTGCCGGACGGCGACCTGCGGCGACGGCGTGCGCAACGGGACGGAGAGCGCGGTCGACTGCGGCGGCGGCGCATGCGCCAAGTGCGGCGCCGGGCAGAGCTGCGGCGCGGCGTCGGATTGCGCCACCGGCTACTGCAGCTCGGCCGGGGCGTGTGCGTCCGCGGCGTGCAACGACGGCGTGACCAACGGCTCCGAATCCGACGTTGATTGCGGCGGCTCCTGCCCTCTGTGCGTCGCGGGAAGGGTGTGCCGTACCGGCGGCGACTGCGGGAGCGGCGTGTGCACGGGCTCGCGCTGCCAGCCCCCGACGTGCACCGACCACGTGCGCAACGGCGGCGAGAGCGACGTCGACTGCGGCGGCTCCTGCGGCGCGAAGTGCGCCGATCACGGCGGGTGCCTCGCCGCGACCGATTGCCAGAGCGGCGTGTGCCTCTCGGGCATCTGTCAGCCGCCGTCGTGCGCCGACGGCGTCGAGAACGGTGCCGAGACGGACACGGACTGCGGGGCGAGCTGCTCCGCGTGCGGCGTGGGCAGCTCGTGCAGCAGCGGGGCGGATTGCCTGAGCCGCTCGTGCGTCGCGGGCGCGTGCCGGCCGGCGCCCACGAAGCTCTGCACGGGCCGCGAGCACACGTGCGCGATCAGCGACGGCGGCCGTGTACTCTGCTGGGGCGACGACTCCAACGGCGAGCTCGGCAACGGCGTGGTCGTCGACTACCGGCTCGGCCCGACGTACGTGAAGGGCCTCTCCGACGCCACTCAGATCACCTGCGGCGACCACGGAGTCCACGCGTGCGCCCTGCGCTCCACGGGAGAAATCGTGTGCTGGGGTTGGAACGATGCCGGCCAGCTCGGCGACGGCACGACGACCGATCGCGCCGCGCCCGTCACCGTGTCCACCATCACCAACGCCGTTCAGGTCGTCGCCGGGGAAGAGTTCACCTGCGCGCGGCTCGCGACGGGCGGAGTGAAGTGCTGGGGCAGCGACGCGAACGGCCAGCTCGGCAACGCCGGAGGGGGGAGCAGCCTCACGCCGGTGGATGTCTCTGCCGGTCAGACGGGAAGCGGCGCGCTCGCAGGCGCCGTGTTCCTGTCGAGCGGACAGCAGCACACGTGTGCTGTGCTCGATGCCGCGCACGGGGGACGCCTCGCGTGCTGGGGCAACGGCGGCAGCGGGCGGCTCGGAGACGGCGCAGCGGTCACGCGTACCGCGCCGGTGTACGCCCACTCGGTGGGCAACGCGGGCACGTGCTCGGCGACCGATCCCTCGGGGTGCCTCGATCAGGTGGCGACGGTGGCGCTCGGCGACGACTCGACCATCGCCGTGCAGAAGGGCGGGTTCGCCTCGGCGTGGGGCAGCAACGCCTCGGAGTCCCTCGCGACGGGCGCGGCGACCCAGTTCCCCCTCCGCATGCACGGGGTCGGCTCCGTCGGCACCTTCGACGACGCGGAGTTCGTGTCGATGGGGATGCTGCACGGCTGCGCGATCCGGAAATCGGGGCAACCCGTGTGCTGGGGCGACGACGACAACGGGCGCACCGGCGAGAACGACGGCGCGAACGTGAACCTCTCCGCGCCGACGCCGGTGGCGGGGGCGGCAGGGTACGGGCAGATCGACGCGGGCGACGCCTACAGCTGTGGCTCGCTCGCCGACGGTACCGTGCGCTGCTGGGGCGACGACGCGCAGGGCGAGCTCGGGGACGGCACGACGACCCAGCGCGTGACGCCGACCGACGTCGCCGGCGGCCGCTCCTTCGTCGAGGTCGACGCCGGCGTCGGGCACTCGTGCGGCGTCACCAGCTCCGGCAGCGTCTATTGCTGGGGCTACGACGCGAACGGCGCGCTCGGCATCGGCAGCACGGAGGAGCGCTGGTCGGCCGCGAAGGTGCCCGGCATCCCGCCGGCGTCGGACGTCGCGGCGCTCGAGTTCGGCACGTGCGCGCTCCTGAAGAGCGGCGGCGTGAAGTGCTGGGGAAACGACCTCAGCGGCGAGAACGGCGACGGCACGGTCGGTAGCCCGACGGACCGCACGTCACCCGGCGACGTCACCGGCATCGCGAACGCGGTCGAGCTCGCTGGCGGTCTCCTGCACGCCTGTGCGCTCGTCGATCCCCCCCCCGTCGGCGACGGCATCACCCAGGTTTGGTGCTGGGGGTACAACGGCTTCGGCCAGCTCGGAAACGCTGCCACCCTGGACAGCCCCACCCCGGTGCAGGTGCACGGCGTGAACAACGCCGGGATGCTCACCGACGCCGTCGCGATCGGCGCGGGCTGGTATCACACGTGCGCGGTGCGGGCGACGGGCGAGGTCGCCTGCTGGGGCCGCGGCGACACCGGCCAGGTCGGCGACGGGGCGTCCGTGAACCGCACGAGCCCCGTCTCCGTGAAGGGCATCTTCGGGCTCACCAACCTGACGGGCATGGCGAAGGGGCGCCGCGTGATCGACGGCTCCGCGGAGAACACCTGCGCGCTCGCGGCGAATGGCAACGCCTTCTGCTGGGGCAACTCCGCCAATGGCGAGAACGGCGCGGCGACCACCTTTTCGACGAGCCTGCCCGTGCAGGTGGCGGGGGCACCGAATCAGTTCGTTCGCATCTCGGCGTGGAGCGACGTCACCGGGCACGCCTGCGCGCTGAGCTCGGCCGGGCGCGCGTACTGCTGGGGCTACAACGCCTACGGCCAGCTCGGCGACGGCACGACGACCGATCGCGCCGTGCCGACGCTGGTGCAGCTCGGAGCGAGCGCGACTTCGTTCGGGAATCCAGATCTGTCCAGCAATGTGGTCGCAATCAGCACCGGGCAATTTCACACGGTGGCGGCGCACGCGTCGGGCTCCCTCAGCGGCTGGGGTCAGGGCGGCAACGGCCGGCTCGGAGACGGGCGCGTCGACGGACAGATCTCGCCGGTCGCGGCGTGCACGAACCCCTCGAACTGAGCGCGGCGCCCAGGCGGCGCATCCCCCTGTACCGGCCGCTGCGATGTGCGATACTCGCCGGGTTCCCATGCCGGCCCCTGCCGACAAGACGAGAGCCCTGCGGCTCGAGCGCCTCGGGACGATGCTCGAGAAAGCCCTGGAAAACCCGGCGGCGGCGCTCGAGACCCTCTGCACCGAGCTCAAGGCGGGAGATCCCCAGCCGGCGCTCTGGGAGTCCCTCCATGCCGCGGCAGCGCGGGACGGCAAGGAGCAGGAGCTCAAGGCGGCCTATGCCCTGATGACCAGCGAGCGGCGGTTGTTGCAGCTCACGCCGCTTGCGCAGGCGGAACTGCTCGCCCACGCAGCGGATTTTCATCAAGGGATCCTGGGCGACGGCGCCGCGACGGAGGCCCTGCTCTTCCGTGTCCAGCGGGCCGCCCCGGGGCACGCGGAGACGTTCGCACGGCTCGAGAGAAAGCTCGAAGCGGCGCAGGACGCGCGCGGTCTCGTCGAGCTGTACGCCATCGCGGCGGGCAAAGACCCGCGCAGCGAGAGCGCGCTGATCGGGAAGATCGTGAACAAGATCGTGCCACTGCCCGCGAGCCAGCCCCTGTCGGAGGAGGCGTGCAAGCGCGTCATCGCGCTCGCTTCCAGCCACCCCATCCTCTTCGACGTGGTGGAGGCGCATTGCAGGAAAGGCAAGCGCGTCGAGCTCGCGTGTTCCCTCATCGAGCGCGCGCTCGGCGATCCGGCGCTGCCGCGCGCGGTGGCGACGGCGGAGCGGCGACGGCTCGTCGAGCTCTACGTCGTGGAGGCCGGCAAGCCCGCCGGCGCGATCGCCCATGTGGAGGAGCTCCTTTCCGAGGACCCGACCGACGAGCTCGCACGCGGCGCGGCCGAGCGACTCCTCTCGAACCGCGACGTCGCGGCGCGCGCCGCGGCGGCGCTTCAGAAGGCGCGACGCCAGGTGCGCTCGTCGGAGCGGCAGCAGTGATAGAGTCTCTACCCCCCCGGTGACAGCATCGCGACCATCCGCCTCGGGTCGATGATGCCCTCGGCGCGGAAAGCGTCGAGGCCGTCACTGGACAGACGGACGCCTTCGGCGCCCGGCGTGAGCTCGCCGAGGCGGACTCTCGCGGCAGCGGCGAAGAGACGGAGTCCCTGCCGCTCGAAGGCGGCGACGGCGTCCTCGAGGTGACGCCGCGCGCTGGCCACGTCGCCCTCGGCGCGGTCGAGCGCCGCGTGGATCAACGCGGCCATGGGCGCCGCTCGCCGCACGCGCTCGCGAGCGACGAGCTTCGCGTACTTCCGGGCTTCCTTCCGGAGCTCCCGCGCGACCGTGGCGTTACCGCGTGCGTCCTCGGCGGCAGCGGCGGCGACGGCGGCGGCCGCGCGAAGCTGCCGGAGCTGCACGCGCAGGATCGCGATCCGCAGGATCTGCGACGCCTCGATGCGGGGCCATTCCTCGCGAATGCGCAGGATGGGACGCTGGTCGTCGCCCGCGTAGAAATCGACGTGCGTGTCGCCGACCAGCATGTTGGCATGTGCGAGCTGGTACTCCGTCGTGGGCCACTCCTGGCGCGCCTTCGCGAGCTGCCGCCGCGCCTCGTCGACGTTGCCGCTCGAGAGCCACGCCGGCCACGAGTACGCCGTCCTGAAGCACATGCTCGCGTATATGTTCCCCTTCCCCTCCGCCTCCGCGAGCTGCCGCGGAACCGTCTCGGCGAGGAGCCGCATGCGCCCGAGGAAGAAGAGCGACGCATTCAGAAAGCGCTGAACGGTCAGCATCTCCCACACCGCCCCGGAGGAGCGCGTGGTGAAGATGGAGAGCGCTTCCTCGAAGTGCGTCACCGCGTCCTCCAGGCGCTCCTGTAGATACGCGGCGATACCGCGGCTGACGCACAGGAGCCCGATGGCGCCGTCGTCGCCCGTGCCCTGCGCGAGCTGCTCCGCGATGGCCAGGAGGCGCGCGGTGCGCCGCTCAGAGCCGACGCCGGACGTTGCCGCGTAGGCGACCTCGAGCGTCAACGCGCGGAGCACGCGCCGTGGCTCGCCGGCTCGGAGCGCCAGCAAGAGGTGCTTCGTCTGGAACTCCGCGCCGCGCACGAAGTCGACGACGCTGAGCGAGCACGAGATCGTCCAGGCTGCGTCGACGCGCACGAGCTCCTCGCGCGGAATCTCGCGCTCGCCGCGAGCTCGATGCCCGAGACCGCGCAGGCGAACCATCGCACGCCCGGCGGCGATCGAGAGCAGAGCTCGGCGACCACCACGCGAACGACGGAGCCCCGTCTCGTCGAGCACCTGCTCGATGATGCCGAGCCCGTGAGCCAGGTGGCCCGAGAGGAGCAGCTGCTCGGCACCGAGCCTCCGGAGCTCGAGGGCCTGTCCGCGAAGGCAGGCGGGAGCGGTGGCCAGGTACACGTTCGCCGCAGCGGGTCCCTTGCCCGCGTAGGCGAGCGCCTCCGCGCGGCGGATCCGTATCTCTCGTCGCTCGATCGCGGTGAGCCCGACCTGCTCGGCGACCCTCTCGTAGAGCTCCGCGGCGTACTCGAAGGCCAGGGCGCGAACGGCCTGATCGGCAGCCGCGAGCCAGTAGCGGTTCGCCCGCTCGACGTCACCTGCGCCCTGGTAGTGATTGGCCAGCACCTCCGGCTTCGTTTCCGGCCTCGCGCCGAGGGCTCGAGCGAGCGCGAGGTGATGCCGCCTGCGGTCCGCGTCGCTGAGACCGACGACGACGATCTCGCGGATGCGATCGTGGTGGATGTCGACGGTGTCGTCTTCCCTGAGCCCCGTGCTGCGAGCGAGGCGGTTGGCCCGGAGCACGTCGATCGCCTCCTGCGCCTCGGCGGGGGCGAGCGCCTGCGTCTCGCGAAGCACCCCTTGCGTGAGCGGTGTCCCGGCGACCGCCGCCGTCTCCAGCAGAGTGCGTGCATTCTCCGGTAGCGCAGCCACCCGCTGCGCGACGAGATCGACGAGGCTCCCGGCGATGCGCGGCGACACCGACGGCTCGCGTGAGGCGTAGGAGAGCTCGGCGATGAAGAGCGGATGCCCCGCCGCCTCCCGGGCGATGCGCCCCGCGACGGCGCGGGCCCCCTCTACGGCGGCGGGCAGGAGCTCGAGCGCGAGACGCTCGGCGTCGTGGGGGTCGAGCGGGCATATGGCGACCTCGGTGGGCGGAGGCATCGCGAGCGCCGGGTCGGCGAGAAGCGCCGAGAGCAGCGGGGCCATGACGGCCGCGTCGTCGCGGTAGCTGCCTACCAGGAGGAACGGCACGGGGTCCGCGCCGCCCATCGCGCGGCCGAGCAGGAGCGCGCTCTCGCGATCGCTCCACTGCAGATCGTCGATCCAGATGACGAGCTTCCCCCGCGCGCGGATGGCCTTGAGGAGCGTGCGGAACGCCTCCACGGCGCGCTGCCGCACCACGGCCTGGTCGAGGGAGAGGAGCTGTCCCGTCGCCGCTCGCTCGAGGGCGGACGCGGCGCGGAGCCCCGGAAACAGGATGGTCAGCGCTCCAACGTCCTCGGGCAGGAGCGCGGCGGCCTCCTCGTCCGTCGCTCCGTCGATGAGCGCGACGAGATCGTCGATGAGCCCGTCGACGGCCTTGTAGCCCATCGATTCGCGCTCCCGGCACTTGCCGACGAGGACGGTCGCGCCCTCGGAGCGTGCGTGCGCGACGAAGTGCTCCACCAGGGCCGTCTTCCCGATGCCCGAAGGGCCGTGGACGAGGACGAGCTCGGAAGCGCCCTGCTCCGTGCGCGACAGCGCGCCGCGGAGCGCCGAGAGCTCCGTCATGCGACCGAAGAGCATCGGGCGTCGCGAAGGCGGCGGTGCGGTCGAGTACCGGCCCGGCTCGCTCACGCCGCTTCCGAGGAGCGCGAGGATCGCGTCGGCGCCGGGGCGCGCGCTGATCTGGATGGAGAGCAGCCGAAGGCAGAGTGCCGCGAGGTCCTCTGGCGCGGGCTTCAGCCTGACGCTCGACGGCTTGCGAAGTGGCAGCTCACCCGTCAGCGCCTCGTAGAGGACGACGCCGAAGGAGTACCAGTCGGCGGCCTCCGTCAGGGCTTCGCCCATGGCCTGCTCGGGCGCCATGTACGCGGGCGTCCCGGCGAACTCGCCGTGAGGCGAGAGCCCGAGCGGCCGCGACAGACCGAAGTCGAGGAGGACGACCCGATCGCCCTCCGCGATGATGAAGTTCGACGGCTTCAGATCGCCATGGATGGTGCCCGCCCGGTGTAGCTCGGAGAGCGCGTCTGCGAGCTGGAAGAAGATGCTGCGGAGGCGCTCCGAGCCCCGCCGGGGCTCGGGGAAGAGCTTCGTGAGCGTCGTGCCAACGACCAGCTCCATGGAGAAGAACCATTCGACGCCGTCCGAGAAGAGCTCGTGGAGCCGGACCAGGTTCGGATGAACGAGCTCCGACGCCGTCCGGAACTCGCGCTTCATCTGCGAGATCGACTGGGGCGTGAGGCGCCCGAGAAACTTCACGGCGACGCGGGCCTTTCGCTCTCGGTCGAACGCCGCGAACACATGGCCCATGCCGCCCTCGCCGAGCTTCTGCTCGATCTCGAAGCGTTCCACGAGGATGGCCCCCGTCGTCACCCCACGGTGTTCCGCGGCCCTCTCGACGCCGCTCTCGAGCCTTTCGGGGGTGAGTTCCGGAACGTCTTCGGCAGCCACGGACCGGACAGGGTTACATGAATCGCGCAGGTTCCCCGCCGGAATCGATTCGTCGCCTCTCCGGCGCCCGGATCGGCCGGCCTGAACTCGTGCTCAGCTTCTTCCAGGTGACCATGGACGCGACGCCGAGTTCCGTCCTAGCACTACGGTCAGAGTCTTTGGCAGGACAGAGTAGTGCCAGGACGACGCTATACATGACGGGCGACAGCGACGCTCCCGACGCCGACGTCCACGGGAGCAGAGCGCGACGGGGGAAGGTACCTGCGATCGTCGTGGGGACGGGGTTCGGCGGGGCCGTCGCGGCGTGCCGGCTCGCGCAGGCGGGCTACGACGTGCTCGTGCTGGAGCGCGGGCGCCGCTACGAGCGACACGACTTCCCCGCGCTTCCCGTCGGACCAGCCCTGTTGCCGGATCTCCAGCGCTGGACCTGGCACCCGAACCAGGGGCTCTGGGACATCCTGGATCTGGAAGAGCTCATCAGCGTCCAGGCCGCCGGCTACGGAGGCGGCTCGCTCATCTACGCGAACGTCCAGCTGCGACCGCCGGACGAGGTGTTCGACACGGCGTGGCCTGCCGCTTACCGCCGACCCGAGGCGCTCACGCCCTACTACGATCTCGCGGCGTACATGCTCCAGGCCGCGCCCATCACGACGCACGAGCACATCTTCCCGAACCTGGTGAAGGCGAAGCAGCTCGCCGCCGCGATGCTCGAGCTCGAACGAGACGGCGAGTTCTTCCATCCGCCCATCGCGGTGAACAACAAGGCGAAGACGGAGCCCAACGTCCACGGCGTCGCGCAGCGGCCGTGCAACGGATGTGGCAAGTGCTGCACGGGTTGCCCGGAGGGCGCGAAGAATACGCTCGACTACAACTACCTCGCGCTCGCGGAGCGCTTCGGCGCCAGGGTCCGCACGCAGTGCGAGGTGCTCGACGTGCGCCACGGACACAACGGGGGCTTCTATCTGCAGGTTTTCGACCATCTGCACGGAAATCGCGAGGAGCTCGAGACGCCTTACCTGTTCCTCTGCGCCGGCTCCGTTCACACGACGCGCCTGCTCCTTCGCTCGGAGAGCGTCCCCGAGCGCCCCGACTCGCTCGTCGGAACCGGCTACTTCCCCGGTGGTGACGCGCTCGGCATCGTCTACGACACGAAGAACCCGCAATATCCGTCCTACGGCCCCACCATCACCACGACGACCGTGCACTGGCGCTCGGTGAGTCCCTCGTCGTTCTTCCAGCTCCAGGACGGCGGCTACGCCGCGGAGCTCGAGCGGCTGATCGGGCTCCTGCGCGCACCCCTCTGGCTCGGCCGCAACCGGCTGCTCCGCGCGAGCGACGGCGAACCGCGGGTCGGTGCGACGGACATCGTGCCCCCGCTGGTCGCGCCGCCGGCGAAGATCCCGCGCCTCCCTTCGCCGGCCGACGCGCTCATTGCAGCAGCGCATGCGCGCGACTTCTCGGACGTCGTCCCACGGCAGCTGAAGCAAGCGTTCCGCCCCTTCCTTGCGGAGCTCGAGGTGCCGCTGCTCTTCCCTGCCGTCGTCGGTCGCACCATCGAGGAATCGATCCGCGTCTTCGACGAGCGCCTCTTCGGCTGGCTCGAGCGGCACCGGGTCCCGTTCTTCGGGAAGGATGGCGCGCTCCGGAAGTGGCTCCGGCGAACAGGCCGCAGGGTGGTGTCTCGCGCCTTCGGCAGCGACGACGTCATCGCGCTCCGCTCGACGCAGGCGATGATGGTGCAGGGCGGCCTCGACGCTGCGAACGTCGCGAAGAACCTGCTCGGCTACGACGACACACGGGCGGACCGGCGCGTGATGCTCCTCGGGATGGGACGCGACGCTGCGCGCGGGCAGCTCATCTACGACACCGCGCGCGACAAGCTGGTGGCCGACATGGATCTCTTCCACCTGGCTCCCGGCTACGTCGAGGAGGAGCTCTTCATGGCGGACGTCGCGCGGACGCTCGGAGGCGAGCTCCGGACCAATCCGGCGTGGGCGTTCCTCGGCAAGCCGATCACGGTGCACAACCAGGGCGGCTGCCCCATGGCAGACTCCCCGGATCTGGGCGTCCTCGACCCGAACGGCGAGGTGTACGGGAAACCGGGCCTCTACGTGCTCGACGGCGCAGCCTTGTGCCGCTCCGTCGGCGTGAACCCCTCGGCTACCATCCTGGCGATCGCGGAACGCAACATCGAGACGTTCATCCGCACTCATCCGCCTCTCGAGCTCCACCACGAGGGCTGGAAGTCGTACCAGACCCAGCGCAGAAAGAGCGTCGAGTGGGCGCGTCTCGCGGCCGAGAAAGGGTGGACGCGCTCTCCGCCCAAGCCGAACCAGGGCCGGATCGCGCCACGCTTCGAGAGCAGGCCGCTCGGACTTCACTTCACTGAGACGATGCAGGGCTACTACGAGCCCGACGTGCCGAACGCGGGCCGGCACGACGCTGTCTTCCGGGAGCACGAGTCACGAGGTCGCCCGGCGTACCCGATGCGCATGAACCTCTCGATGACCGTGAAGAACCTCGCCGCGTTCTACGAGGACCCCGATCATCGCATGGCGGTCGCGGGGACGATGGCGCTGCGCCTTCCTGGGCAGCCTGCCGCCGAGCACTACCCGGAGCACCCCGTGGAAGGCGTCTTCGAGCTGTTCACACCACGCTACAAGCCCTACGGCATCACCAAGGACGAACCCGGGCGCTTGCGCGCGCAGCGAAGGCGCGCTGGCGGGTACGGCACCCTGGCCGGTGAGCCGCCTCGCGAGCGGTTCATGACCTACCGGTTCGCGCTGACGGACGCGCCCGGGTTCTTCATGTGGGGGTACAAGCGCGTGCGCGAGCACCCCGCGCTCGACGCGTGGCGCGACACGTCCGCGCTCTTCGTGACGCTCATCGGGCCCCGGCGTGACGGCGCGAGGGGCCTCAGCGTGCCGAGGGGCGCCGGAGTCGTGCACGTGGATCTCCCGGGGTTTCTGCGAGACCAGCTGCCGTCCATCACCGTCGGTCACGCGGACGCCGGCCCGGACGGCGAGTTCGTTCCGGCAGACGATCCCGCGATGGTGAGCTGGGCGGTCGCGAAGTTCGCGGCGTTCTTCTTCGGTTCACTCCAGCGGATCTACGCGCCGGACCTGACGTCGCTGGTCGGGAGCGCGTTCCGCGGGCACACCAACAATATCCGCTACGAACCGTCGCGGCTGGGAAAGTGATGAGCAGCGCCGAGGCCGAGGGAGCACTCGACGAGCTGTCCCGGGACATCGAGGACGTCCAGCTCACGGTCGGAACGCCGCCGGAGACCTTGTCCATCATCCTGCGCCACTTCAAGGATCGGACCCCGCATCCCGAGGGCGCCGCGCCCGCTGGTCATCGTGCCGTGCTGCTCATCCACGGCGGCAACACGAGCAGCGAGACGTTTCTCGTGCCACACGGCGGCCTCGCGGCTTACTTGCGCGACGCCGGGTGGGACGTGTGGCTCGTCGATGATCGCGCGAGCCCACGGGTCCTCGACGAGACCATCCTCCGCGGCCACCCCCTCGGCGGCTCCGTCGCCGATGAGCGGCGCTACTTCAACTTCGATCGCATCGCCGAGGAGGACGTGGTGGGGGCCATCGCGGAGCTCCGCCGCCGGCTCGGGCCGCGCGCGCAGCTCTCGGTGGTCGGCCACTGCGTGGGCGGCGCGACCGCCAGCATGGCCATCGCGCGTGGGCGTCTCGATAAGTTCGGCGTGAGCGCCTTCGTGTTGACGACGATGGGGCTCTTCTTCGAGTCGCCCTGGGACGGCTGGGTGAAGGCCGAGGACTACGTCATCGAGCGCGTGCTCTCCACTTCACCGGAGTGCCGCGGCATCGACCCGGTGCAGCACAGGCCGCCCTCGCTCGAGGCCACGCGCGGCCGCGCCCGCCCGTGGCCTCTGCCGTTCACGAGGGCCTTCGAGGCTTTTCCCGTCGCCTGGTTACCGCCCGGTTCGGATGAACCCGAGGAGGACATGCTGCGCCGGCTGTCATTCATGTTCGGCAACCCCTACGAGACGTCCGAGCTCGATGCGAGCTTGCGGGGGCCGATCCTGTGCCGCCTCTTCGGCACGATGCACCTCGGGCTCTACCTGCACGCCGGCCAGGTCGTGCGGCGCGGCTACGCAGCTCGCTTCGACGTGCCGGACATCGTCGACCGTCCGCGGCTCGGCGCGCCGCCCCGTGCGCACCACGCGCGGCGCGCCGCCGCACGCGGACCCAGGCCGTCGCACCCGCCGCGGGGCGATCTGCTGCCGGGTCATTTCCGCGACAAGCGCATCACGCTGATCACCGGCACCGAGAACCGTCTGTGGCATCGCGAATCGATCGACCTGATGTACGAATGGTTACTCAACATCGGCGACCGCCCGCCCGGCGCCCGCGTCGAGAAGAGGATCTTCCCGGGGTACGCGCACCAGGATCTCTACTGGCGACGCGGGAGCGGGGACGACGACGTGTACGCCGCGATAGC